>DASRHK010000027.1:0-68594 GCA_035650495.1 Nevskiaceae bacterium
GCCGGGGCTCGGCGAGCCGGTCTACGATCGCCTCGACGCCGATCTCGCATATGCGCTGATGTCGATCAACGCGGTGAAGGCGGTGGAGATCGGCGACGGTCTCGCCGTCGTCAACATGAAAGGCAGTGAGCATCGCGACGAGATCACGCCCAGGGGATTCCTCGCGAATCACTCCGGCGGCATCACCGGCGGCATCTCGACCGGGCAGACCGTGTACGCGCGACTCGCCCTGAAGCCGACGTCGAGCATCACGATCCCCGGCAAGACCATCGACATCGAGGGCAACGCGACCGAGATGCGCACGACCGGACGCCACGATCCGTGCGTGGGCCTGCGGGCGACGCCGGTTGCCGAAGCGATGCTCGCTCTGGTGCTGATGGATCACTATCTGCGTCATCGCGCGCAGAACGCCGACGTGGTTCCGCCGACGCCGCGCGTTCCCGGTGAGATGACGTGATCGACGATCGGCGCTTATGGACGAGCGCCTTCGGCCTGATCCTGCTCCTGATGGCGACACGCCTGTTCCTTGGCGACTACACGGCGTTCGCCGGCGCGCAGGACCTGAAGTTCTTCGACGAGAGCCAGTACCTCGCGGCCGGCATCTATTCACACGGCTTGCACGGGCTGTCGCCGCAGTGGGCGCCGCCGTACTGCCTCTGGGATCGCCTGCTGTTCCGCTCGAGCGGCGATGCCATCGCCGCGTATCACTTGAACGCGTATGTGCTCGCGATCGCGCTGCCCGCGCTGTGGTACCTGCTGTGCGTCGCGATCGGCATCGCGCCCTGGTGGGCGCTCGCGACGGCGCTTGCGTGGCTGGTATCGAACACAAATCTGGAAACGTTGCGCGTCGGCAATTTCGCAGCGTGTACGGTTCTCGGCGGCGTGCTCCTGTCGCGCCTCGTGCAGCGCGCCGCGATTGCGTGGTGGGTCGCGGCGGCGGCGCTCTGGGTCGCAGCTTCGGTGCGACTCGAGCTCCTGCCCGCCGGCGTCGTGGTCGTCATCGCCGGAGCCTGGCTCCTGCAGCGCGGATGGCAATCCTGGCCGAAGACGGCGGCATGGCTCGTCGCCGCCGTTCTCCCGCAGGTCGCGATCGATCTCGCGTTCGGCTCGCCCTTCGGGGGTGGTCGCAGCGGTGCGGCATTCCAGCAGCATCTCGCGGGGAACATCCTCGCGTGGCACGACCTGCCGTTCGAGAACTGGATCCACTACGAAGATGTGATCCGCCGCTACTACGCGCTGCCGTCGGGCGCGCTCGATTTCGCGGTGCACGAGCCGTCCGCGTTCCTGCATCACGTTGCGAGCAACCTCTGGCGGCTCGTCTCGCAATCGATCCCGCACGCGCTGGCGCCAGCGACGAGCCTTGCGCTGCTCACGCCAATCGCGATTGCGATCTCCGGCGGCATCGCGCTCAAGCTGCGGACCGCGCGTGCGCCGTACGCGACCACGCCGGTCAGCATCGCACTCACCGCGTGCGGATCGATGGTGCTGATCTCCTGCGCCGTGATCTATCCGCGCGAGCACTATCTGCCGCTGCTGATCTGCGCATTGCTGTTGCTGGTCGCGCCCAAGACCGACGCGGGCAGGGGACCGTCGAGCCTCATCATGCTCGTGCTGGCGACGATCGTCGCGAGCGCGCCGAGCTATCCGTCGAGCAAGGCGAACGTTGCGCGCACGGAGCAGGAGACGGTCGAAGCCCTGCGCCGGCTCGACGCGTCGAAGCTCAATCTCTTCGACGATTCGGGCGTGCTCCAGGTGTACGTGCCGGCGCAGCGGTTCGGCCCGCGCGATTTCCGAGCGCCGTTCGATCAGTTCGTGCGCAGCCACGAGATCAACGCGATCGTGTTGTCGCCCACGCTCGGCAAGGATCCCTTGTTGCGGGCCGACGACGCCTGGCAGCGCTTCGAAGCGTCGCCAGAAGCGGCAGGGTTCCGCTGCCAGCCGATCGGCAATACCGATCGGCGGCTGTGCCTGCACAACTAGCGTAAAATCCGCGCGCCACCAAGCACCCGCCGACCGCGAACAAGTCGGCCGCGCCATGACGTCCCGCAGCATCCCCGCCAAGCGACTGGCGGGTTTCTATTTCTGGTACTTCGCTGCGATCGGCGCGCTGATCCCGTACCTCGGACTCTACCTTCAGGCGCGCGGCTTGAGCGCCGAACAGATCGGCATCGTGCTCGGACTCCTTGCGGTCACCCGCATCTTCGCGCCGTACGTGTGGGGCACGCTCGCGGATCGCAGCGGCCGGCGCATGAGCGTGATCCGCTGGACGCTGACCGGTGCGACGCTGTGCTGGGGAGCGGTTGGCTTGCCCGGCGGGTTCGTTTGGCTGCTCGGCTGCCTGATCGCCTACGGCGCGCTGGTCAACGGCACCATGGCGCAATTCGAGGTGGTGACGTTCTCGCACCTGGATCGTGCGTCGCATCGCTACGCGCGATTGCGCGTGTGGGGCTCCGTCGGCTTCGTCGTCGTCGTCCTGGGCCTGGGACCGGTCCTCGAGCAGCTCGGCATCCTGTCGCTCCCGGCATGGATCGCAGCGATGTTCGTCTTCGCGCTCGTCATCGCGCAGCGCGTGCCGGAGCCGATCGGCGGTCCGCGCCATCTCGCCGGCGACGGCGGACTCCTCGCGACCGTGCGTCAGCGACCCGTGATCGCATTGCTCGTGGCGTGCCT
The DNA here is from genome assembly GCA_035650495.1 of Nevskiaceae bacterium. Taxonomy (GTDB): domain Bacteria; phylum Pseudomonadota; class Gammaproteobacteria; order Nevskiales; family Nevskiaceae; genus DASRHK01. Next base: position 2,671 of record DASRHK010000027.1, read on the forward strand.
GCTCGCGCAATTCTCGTACGGCCCGTACTACGGCTTCTTCAGCATCTATCTCGAGTCGCACGGCTACCGCAAGGACGCGATCGGCTTGCTCTGGTCGCTCGGCGTGATTGCCGAAGTCGCGATGTTCTGGTTCATCGCGTCGGTGCTGCCGCAGCTGCCGCTGCGCCGTCTTCTCTTGTGGTCGCTCGCTGCGACGGTCGCGCGCTGGCTGCTGCAGGTCGCGGCCATCGATCATCCGGGCGCGCTCGCCGCTGTGCAGCTCATTCATGCAATCAGCTTCGGCGTGTATCACCTCGCGGCGGTGAACCTCGTGCAGCAGATGTTCCCGCCGGCGCTGCAGGGTCGCGGGCAGGCGATCTATGTCGGCGTGAGCTATGGCATCGGCGGCGCGCTGGGCGGCTGGCTCTCCGGTTATCTTTGGGATCGCATTCCGGTGGAATGGATCTGGATCGGCGGCAGCGCCGCAGCAGCGCTCGCGTGGCTCATCGCCTGGCGAGGCTTGCGCGCGTCGCCGTCGCCGGTGCTCGTCGTCGCGGAGGTGCAGGCGCAATGAAGAAGCTCGTCGTGGCAACGTTGCTCGGGTGCGCGTCGATCGCCGCGCAGGCCGATCCGCGGCCGCTCTGGGAGTTCGGCATGAGCGTGTCGCTGCTCGAGCACCCCGACTATCGCGGATCGAGCCATTACGGATTCACGCCGCTGCCGCTGCCGTATTTCGTCTATCGCGGCGACAAGCTGCGCGTCACGCGCGACGGCGTGCGCGCACAGCTCGTGCAGCGCCAGCGCTGGCATGTCGATCTCAGTGCCGCGGCTTCGCTGCCGAACAGCGGCAAGAACGAAGGCACGGCGCGCGAAGGGATGCCGCGATTGCTGCCGACGTTCGAGGTCGGGCCGTCGCTCGACTACTGGATCACCGACGACACGCCCGGACAGATCCAGTGGCGCGTGCGCGTGCCGGTGCGCGCGGTCGCGGGCTTCAACATCAAGCGCTCGCGGCGCGTCGGCTTTCTCGCCTATCCGCATCTGCAGGCCAACGAAGTGTTCACGCGCGGGCACTGGAATTTGCAATGGTCCGCGGGCGCGGGCGCGCTATGGGCCGAGCACGACTATCACGAGTACTTCTACAACGTCGAGCCGCAGTACGCGACGCAGACGCGCCCCGAATATCACGCGCGCGGCGGCTACAGCGGTGCGCGCGCGGGCGCGTTCTTCTCGGCATCGCGCGGGCGCTTCGGCTTCGGCGCCGGATTCACCGACGATTGGCTCGACGGCGCGGTGTTCCGCGACAGTCCGCTCGTGGAGCGCCGCAACTCGATCGTCGCGGGTGTCTACGTCGTCTATCGCATCTTCGGCAGCAAGGAGATGGTCGGCGGCGAAGTCATGCCCTGACGAACTTCAGCGCAGCGTCAACGACGGCCTGGGGCTTCTCCTCGTGCACGAGCAGCTTGCCGCCGGAGATCTCCGTCAGCCGCGCCTTCGGGAACTGCTTCACCATCGCGCGCGCCTCTTCGATCGGGAACGTCGGATCGTCGGCGCCCCAGATCAGCTGCACCGGCATCGCGAGCTTCGCGTGATCCACCGCCAGCTGATCGACCCAGTTCCAGTAGAGCCCGCCGAGATATTTGCCCATGCCTTCGAGCCGTCGCTTCGATTCGAGCAGCGGCACGACGACGTGCTGGTGGAATTCGCCGTCGATCAGGTCGAGGTTGCAGAAGCAGCCGCCGAAGCCCATCCCCGAGCGCCGGAACGCGCGTGACTTCATCAGCTGCCGGAAGATCGCGAGCGAGCCGGGCAGGCGCAGCGACATCTGATAGAGCGGAATCCACGGCGGGCGGTGATTCGGGACTTCGGTGTTGATCAGCGCGAGCTTGTCGACGCGCTCATCGGCGAGCGCGAGATAGCGCGCGATGGTGCCGCCGGTGTCGTGCGCGAGAACGCTGTACTTCTGGAGGCCTTGCTGATCTGCGAGCGTCTTCAACGCCTGTGCGTGGCCTTTCCAGGAGAACTCGGTGTGTTCGCTCCACTCGGTGTCGCCCATGCCGGCGAGATCCGGCACGTAGCAGGTGAACTGCTGCGACAGCGCCGGCAGCACCTTGCGCCAGGTGAACCCCGACAGCGGGAATCCGTGCACCAGCAGCAGGGCGGGCCCGTTGCCGAAGCGTCGCCACGCCATGCGCGTCGGGCCGACGTCGGCCTTGTTCAGCGGAGCGTCGAGGAAGAAGTTCGTGCTGGATGCGTCCATGGTTCGTCTCCTCAGATCTTGCGCAGCCAATCCGCGGTCTCGCGCCAGAACGGCTCGCGCGAGGCGTCGCGGAAGAATCCGAAATGCCCGACCTTGCGCCCGAGCTCGTGCGTGCGGATCGCGCGGCGCTCGATGCTTGCGTTCGGGTACGCCGCGAGGATCGCGTCGTGCGCGGATTGCGGCGCGTAGGTGTCGTCGTCGAACTGCCAGGCGAGGATCGGCTGGGTGATCGAGCGATAAGCCGATACATCCACGCCGCTGCGCGGGTCGTAGAGATAGCCCGGCTTGCGCGCCCACCGTGCCCACTGGCGCACGACGCCGGCGGGGATCGGGATGTTCGACAGGCCGCCGAGCTTCGGCGGGAAGAAATCGCGTCCGAGCGTGACCAGCGGCGCGTGCAGATGCATGACCCAGAGCAGGCCGAGTCGCGACGGCATCGTCCAGTGACCGGGATGCGCGCTGGAGACTGCGGCGAACACGATGCCGGCGAGCTTCTGCACCGATGGCGCGAGACCGGCGAGCTGACCGCCGGCGCTATGGCCCAGCAGGAACAGGCGATCTGCTTTCGATTCCGAAGCAGCCCACTGCAGTGCGGCTTCGATGTCGAAGCGTCCCCAGTCCTCCATGCGAATGCGCGAGCCGCGCACAGGGCCGTCACGCGAATCGCCGATGCCGCGATAGTCGAAGGTGAGGACCTTGAAGCCGTCGTCGGCGAGGAATTGCGCGAGCGGAGCGTAGAAGCGGCGCGGCACGCCCATCGCCGAGGCAATGACGACGGCGCGCCCGTTCGCATTGGCGCCAGAGAACAGCGTGCCGGTCAGCGCAAAGCCGTCGGCGCAGCGCAGCGTCACGGTGTCGGTCGTGGTCATGGCGTGATGGAAGGTCATGGACAGCATCCTGCGCAGCCCGCGCGCAGCGAACAATTACCTTACACGTAAATTTCCGCCGCCCTGAAGGGCGACGCACGATCCTCAGAACGACCAGCGCACGAACAGTTGCGGCACCGGCTTGTCGAGCGCGCCGCGCTCCTGTCCCGAAGTCCAGTGCGCAAAGCGAAGCGATGCGTTCATCGCGGCGGGTGCGCCGAACATCGTGTCGAGCGCGAAGTGCAGCTCGGGCACGAACACGAGCTTGCGCGAGCCGTAGGTGCCCGGGCCGAGCGGCGCCATCGACACGAAATCGACCGAGCCCGAGAACGAGCACGACTTCGCCGATCGGCGCAGCGAGTCGCCGCCGGTCAGCAATGCCCAGCGCCTGCCGAGTTCCGCAGATTGGGTATCGGAGGCGAGCAAGACGTGGAAGCTCGCGAAGCCGACGAGATCGAGATCGACGTCGACGCCGGAGCCGAGGCTCGCCGCGTCCATGTTGAAGTGCGCGGTGATGAGCTGCTGCTCGGCGAGCCGCAGCGCCGCGTTCGGGCGCGGATCCACGGTCCTCTTCGGCGGCTCGGCTTTCGCCGCATGGGAATGCAAGGACACCGAGCCGATGAACAGCCCGTACAGCCACCGCCGAACCATGTTGACCGGTCCCCGCCGCCTGCGCTCTCTGCCGCTTCCGCTCATCCGCTCGTCACGCCATCCGGAGTGCGTGCGGATTCTGGCGGGACGGCGCGCCGGCACCAGTGGGAACTTCTTACTTGCGAGGGGGATCGTGGCTATAGTGGCCGCGCCGCTTCGGGTTCGCGCCATGGGAGAAAAACGATGAGTCGGTTCTGTGCCGTGCTTCTGCTGGTCGCCACGCCGGCCCTGGCGACGACGGTCGATTGCGGCCGCCTGCTCGACGTCAAGTCCGGCAAGTGGCGCGAGCACGTGAGCGTCGTCGTCGACGGCGGCAAGTTCAGCGCGATCGATGCCAGCGGATCCAGCGCGGGCGATCACATCGATCTGCGCAGCTACACGTGCCTGCCGGGCCTGATCGACATGCACGTGCATCTGTCCGATCAGCAGAGCGCGAAGAGCTATTCGGAGAAATTCCGGCTCAACGTCGCCGACTACGCGATCCGCGGCACCGTGAATGCGCGAAAGACCCTGCTCGCGGGATTCACGACCGTGCGCAATCTCGGCGATGGTTCGAACGAAACGATCGCGCTGCGCAACGCGATCAACGAAGGGCTCACCGAAGGTCCGCGCATCTTCAGCGCGGGCAAGGCGATCGGCAGCACGGGCGGGCACGCGGATCCCAGCGATGGCTATCGCGCCGATCTCATGCACGACTTCGGTCCCGAGCACGGGATCATCAACAGTCCCGAGGACGCCTGGAAGACCGTGCGTCAGCACTACAAGGACGGCGCCGACCTGCTGAAGATCATGCCGTCGGGCGGCGTGCTCGACGAGAGCGCCAGCGGCGACAACCCGCAGATGACGATCGAAGAGATCAAGGCCGTCGTCGCGGCCGCGAAGGACTACGGCTACAAGGTCGCGGCGCACGCGCACGGCGCCGAAGCGATCCGGCGCGCGCTCGTCGGCGGGGTCAGCTCGATCGAGCATGGCACCTTCATGGACGACGAGGACATCGCGCTGTTCAAGAAGACCGGCGCGTACTACGTGCCGACGGTGACGGCGGGACAGTGGGTCGCGGAGAAATCGAAGCTCGACAATTTCTTCCCGCCGCAGGTCCGCGTGAAGGCGGCGACGATCGGTCCGAAGATCCAGTCGACGCTCGGCCGCGCCTACAACGCCGGCGTGAAGATCGCGTTCGGCACCGACACCGGCGTGTCCGCGCACGGCGAGAACGCGCAGGAGTTCGCGCTGATGGTCGGCGCGGGTATGCCGGCGATCGACGCGATTCGCGCGGCGACGATCAGTGCCGCGGATCTGCTCGGCAAGTCGACGGAGCTCGGGCAGGTCGACAAAGGCTTCGCCGCCGATCTCATCGCAGTGCAGGGCGATCCGCTCGCCGACGTGAATCAGCTGCGCGACGTGCGGTTCGTGATGAAGGCGGGCGTTGTGTACAAGCGACCGTGACCCGGAGGACGCTGATCAGTTTCGCCGGGGGCGTGCGCGGCCACGGACGGCCGCGCCCGAGCTAAAGGAGCTTTGCAGGCGTCCCCCGGCGGGACTGATCAGCGGCCTACGGAGTCTCTGGTAGCAAGGTCAACAACGCCCGCGCTGCCGCGGAGAGCGTACGTCGCTCATGCCACACCGCGCCGAGCTCGCGCTGCACTGACAGTTCAGGGATCGCGATCGCTCGCAACGAGCGGTCGAGCATCGAGCGGGGCAGCACGCTCCAGCCGAGGCCGATGGCGACGAGCATCTTCAGCGTCTCGAGATAATTCGTCGCGAGCCGTACACGCGGTGCGATACCGTGCTTCTGCAGCGCGGCACGTACGATGCGGTGCGTGTAGGTCGCCTCGTCGGGCAGCACGGCCGGGAATTCGGCGATCTGCTTCAGCGTGACGCGCCGGCGCCGCGCGAGCGGATGATTCGGCGCGACGACGACGGCGAGCGGATCGGGCCACACGCGGCGCGATTCCAGGTTCGGCAGCGGCTGGCTGGGCAGCGTCACCACGCCGAGCTCGAGCTTGCCGGCGATCACCTGCTGGCAGGCGACTTCCGAATCCATGAAATGGATGTCGAGATCGACGTCCGGGAATTTCTGCACGAAGACGCGCAGCACCGGTGGCAGGCGATGCAAGCCGATGTGGTGGCTGGTGCCGATCGACAACCTGCCGCCGACCTTGCCGCCGAGATGGGTGAGCGCGCGCCGCCCGTCTTCGATGTCCTGCAGCACGCGCTTGGCGTAGGGCAGCAACGCGCGGCCGGCATCGGTCAGGCCGATCCTGCGGCCGACGCGGTCGAACAGCGACGCGCGCAGCTGTTGTTCCAGCGCGGCGATGCGCTTGCTGATCGCAGGCTGCGACAGGTGCAGCGTCGCGCCGGCCTTCGAGAACGAGCCGGATTCCGCGACCTCGACGAAGGCGGCCAGCGCCTGGGTGTCCATTCCGGCATTCTAAATGGGAATGAATCAGATAAAAACGATTCATTGGAGTTATTGACGCCCCGGGCCTATCCTGCGCGCCTCGAACGGGCTCGAAGCACATGACACGTACGCTCTACGACAAGCTCTGGGACGCGCACAAGGTTCGCGACAACGGCGACGGCACGGCGCTGATCTACATCGATCGGCATCTCGTCCACGAGGTCACCAGCCCGCAGGCGTTCGACGGCCTGCGTCTCGCCGGCCGCAAGCCGTGGCGCATCGACGCCAATCTCGCGGTCGCCGACCACAACGTGCCGACCACCGATCGCAGCCGCGGCATCGCCGACCCGATCTCGCGCACGCAGGTCGACGCGCTCGATTCGAACTGCGCCGAGTTCGGCATCACCGAATTCCGCATGAGCGACCTGCGGCAAGGCATCGTGCACGTGATCGGCCCGGAGCAGGGCGCGACGCTGCCCGGCATGACGGTCGTGTGCGGCGATTCGCACACGTCGACGCACGGCGCGTTCGGCGCATTGGCGTTCGGCATCGGCACCAGCGAAGTCGAGCACACGCTGGCGACGCAGTGCCTGGTGCTGAAAAAGTCGAAGAACATGCGCGTCGTGGTGCGTGGCAACGTCGGTCGCGGCGTCACCGCAAAGGACATCGTGCTCGCGATCATCGGCCGCATCGGCACCGCGGGCGGCACCGGCCACACGATCGAGTTCGCCGGCGAGGCGATCGAGCGGCTGTCGATGGAAGGCCGCATGACCATCTGCAACATGGCGATCGAGGCTGGCGCGCGCGCAGGCTTGATCGCGGTCGACGACAAGACGATCGAGTACGTGAAGGGTCGGCCGTTCGCGCCGAAGGGTGATCTCTTCGATCGCGCCGTCACTGCGTGGCGCGATCTGCGCTCCGACCCGGGCGCGAAGTTCGATCGCGAAATCGTGATCGATGCGGGCGACATCCAGCCGCAAGTCACCTGGGGCACGTCGCCGGAGATGGTCGTGCCCGTCGACGCGCGCGTGCCCGATCCGTCGAAGGAATCCGATCCCGTGCGCCGCGATGGCTTGCAGCGCGCGCTGGACTACATGGGGTTGCGCGCGAACACGCCGATGGTCGACATCGGCGTCGACAAGATCTTCATCGGCTCGTGCACCAATTCGCGTATCGAGGATCTGCGCGCGGCGGCCGCGATCGTGAAGGGTCGCAAGCGCGCGCCGAGCGTGAAGCTTGCGCTGGTCGTTCCGGGCTCGGGTCTCGTCAAGCAACAAGCGGAGAAGGAAGGCCTCGATCGCGTGTTCCTCGATGCCGGCTTCGAGTGGCGCGAGCCCGGCTGCTCGATGTGTCTCGCGATGAACGCCGATCGTCTCGAGCCCGGCGAGCGGTGCGCGTCGACGAGCAATCGAAATTTCGAGGGCCGGCAGGGGCAGGGCGGCCGCACGCACCTCGTCAGCCCGGAGATGGCCGCTGCTGCGGCGATCGCCGGTCACTTCGTCGACGTGAGGAGCTGGCAGTGAAGGCGTTCAAGAACATCACCGAGATCGCGGCGCCGCTCGATCGGCCCAACGTCGACACCGACGCGATCATCCCCAAGCAGTACCTGAAGTCGATCCGCCGCACCGGCTACGGCGATTTCCTGTTCGACGACTGGCGTTACCTCGATCGTGGCGACCTCGACACGCCGATCGCGTCGCGACGCGTCAACGACCAGTTCGTACTGAATCGGGCGCGTTATCGCGGCGCGCAGATCCTGCTCGCGCGCGAGAACTTCGGCTGCGGCTCATCGCGCGAGCACGCGGTGTGGGCGCTCGACGACTTCGGCATCCGCGCGGTGATCGCGCCGAGCTACGCCGACATCTTCTTCTCGAACAGCTTCAAGAACGGCTTGCTGCCGATCGTGCTGCCGACCGAGCAAGTCGATCGACTGATCAAGGAATGCGAGTCGACGCCCGGTTATCGACTGACGATCGATCTGCCGGCGCAGGCAGTCATCACGCCGGCTGGCGAGCGCTTCCATTTCGAGATCGACGGCTTCCGCAAGCACTGCCTGATCGAAGGTCTCGACGAGATCGGCCTCACCTTGCAGCACGCGGACGATATCCGCGCGTACGAGCAGCGTCGCAAGAACGAAGCGCCATGGCTGTTCGCGAGCGCGACGCGATGAGCGCGAGCATCCTCATCCTGCCGGGCGACGGCATCGGCCCGGAGATCATGGCGGAGGCCGAGCGCGTGCTCGTCGCGTTGCGCGATCGTCACGGCCTCAACGCAAGCTGGGAGCGCGCGCTGATCGGCGGCGCCGCCTACGACGCCACCGGCGAGCCGCTGCCGAAGGAAACGCTGGACAAGGCGCGCGCCGCGGACGCGGTGTTGCTCGCCGCGGTCGGTGGACCGAAGTACGACCTGGCGCCGCGCGACAAGCGGCCGGAGCGCGGCCTGCTCGCGATCCGTGCGGGCATGGGCCTGTACGCGAACCTGCGTCCGGCGATCCTCTACAAGGAGCTGGCGAACGCATCGTCCCTGAAGCCCGAGCTCGTTGCCGATCTCGACATCCTCATCGTGCGCGAGCTCACCGGCGGCATCTATTTCGGGCAGCCGCGCGGCATCCGCGAGGAGAAGGGACAGCGCGTCGGCTTCAACACCGAGGTGTATTCCGAAGCGGAGATCGAGCGGATCGCGCGGACCGGATTCCAGGCCGCGCGCTTGCGCAGCAAGAAGCTGTGCTCGGTCGACAAGCACAACGTGCTCGAATCCTCCGAGCTGTGGCGCGAAGTCGTCATCCGCGTCGGCAAGGAATTCCCCGATGTCGTGCTCTCGCATCTCTATGTCGACAACGCGGCGATGCAGCTGGTGCGCGCGCCGAAGCAGTTCGACGTGATCGTCACCTCGAACATGTTCGGCGACATCCTCTCCGACATCGCCGCGCAGCTCACCGGCTCGATCGGCATGCTGCCGTCGGCGTCACTGAACGAAAAATCCCAGGGGCTTTACGAGCCGATCCACGGCTCGGCGCCCGACATCGCCGGCAAGGGCGTGGCGAATCCGCTCGCGACGATCCTGTCGGTCGCGATGCTGCTGCGGCATTCGTTGAAACGCAGCGATCTCGCCGACAAGGTCGAGCGCGCGGTGCAGCGCGTCCTCGCAAAAGGGTTGCGCACCGGCGACATCGCTGGCGCGGGCGAACAGAAAGTCGGCACGAAGGAAATGGGTGAAGCGGTGGTCAAGGAACTCTCATGAGCAAGCAGAAGCAGTACGACGTTGCAGTCGTTGGCGCCACCGGCGCGGTCGGCGAGGTGATGCTGGAGATCCTCGCCGAGCGCAAGTTCCCGGTCGGCAAGGTCTACGCGGTCGCGAGCGAGCGCAGCGCGGGCTCGACGGTCGAGTTCCGCGGCGACGATCTCGTCGTCGAGGATCTCGCGACGTTTGATTTCGGGAAGGTGCAGATCGGACTGTTCTCGCCCGGTGCGTCCGTGTCGAAAGTCTATGCGCCGAAGGCCGCCGAGAAAGGCTGCGTCGTCGTCGACAACACCTCGCAGTTCCGCCAGGACCCGGACATTCCGCTGGTCGTGCCGGAAGTGAACCCGGAGAAGATCGCCGAGTACAAGAATCGCGGGATCATTGCGAATCCGAACTGCTCGACGATCCAGATGCTGGTGGCGCTGAAGCCGATCTACGACGCGGTCGGCATCGAGCGCATCAACGTCGCGACGTATCAGTCCGTGTCGGGGACCGGCAAGGAAGCGATCGAGGAGCTCGGCAACCAGACCAGGCAGCTGCTGTCGTTCCAGGACGTCGAGCGCAAGGTCTATCCCAAGCAGATCGCGTTCAACGTCATCCCGCACATCGACGTCTTCCAGGACAACGGCTACACCAAGGAAGAGATGAAGATGATCTGGGAGACCCGCAAGATCATGGGCGACGAATCGATCCAGGTGAATCCGACCTGCGTGCGCGTGCCGGTGTTCTACGGGCATTCCGAAGCCGTGCACATCGAGACGAAGAAGAAGATCACCGCTGCGGAGGCGCGCAAGCTGCTCGAGACGGCGCCGGGCGTGCAGGTGATCGACGAGCGCAAGGACGGCGGCTATCCGACCGCGGTCACCGACGCCTCGGGCAAGGATCCGACGTTCGTCGGCCGCATCCGCGAGGATCTTTCGCATCCGCGAGGGCTCGATCTGTGGGTGGTGTCGGACAACATCCGCAAGGGCGCTGCCCTGAACAGCGTCCAGATCGCCGAGATCCTGGTCGAGAAATACCTCTGACGCCCTCCGGCGCGGCCCGGAAAAAAGTGCAATAGGACGCGCAGATAGGGTATAAAGCTCTTGTCCAAGGGGGCACGCGCACGCATCCTGAAAACGCGCGGCGAACGGACGGAGGGCTGATAAGGGATATGCGCAGAAAACTCGCTTGGCTCGCTGCAATCGCCTGCGTCGCATGGCTGGTGCCGGCCTGGGCCCTGAGCCTCGGCGGCATCCGCGTCCACTCACGGCTGAATCAGCCGCTGACCGCGTCGATCCCGATCTATGCCGGCACCGGCGAGGTGGTCGACGAGAACGTCAAGGTCCGCATCGCGCCCAACGAGGATTTCGCTCGCGCCGGGCTCGAGCGGCTGGATTTCCTGTCCGACCTCACGTTCACCGTCGAGCCGGATCGCGTCGTGATCACGAGCCGGCGCTCGGTGCGCGAGCCGGTGATCGACCTGCTGCTCGAGGTCAAGTGGTCGGGTGGCCGCCTGCTGCGGCAGTACACGATGCTGCTCGATCCCGAAGGCGTCGGCGCTGCGCCGCAGCCGCTCGAGCCTTCGCGCTACGCAGTCACACCCACGCCGGAAACTGCGGGCCAGGCTGCCAGCCGCAGCGCAGGCGGCAACGTCGGCGGAACCCGTCCTCGCAGCAATGTGCTCCCCGCCGAAACCCCGCCGCTGACCGCAACGCCTTCGCGTCGCGCACCGGTCGCCGTGCCGGAGAGCGGTGGCGCTGAGAGCGCGGCACCCAAGCAGCTTCCGCGCACCTACGGTCCCGTGCGCCCGAACGAAACGCCCTGGAGCGTCGCCACCAAGCTCAAGCCCGATGATTCCGTGACCACCGAGCAGGTGGTCATCGCGCTGTTCCAGTGGAACCCCACCGCGTTCGGCGGCAATCTCTCGACCTTCAAGCCCGGCGCCACGCTGCGCGTGCCCGATGCAGAGGTGATGCGTCGCGTCGATCCGCAGATCGCCAAGTCGCGTATCGAGGAAGCGCGCGCGAAGTCCGGCGCGCCCGAAGCGGCGCAGCCCAAGGCGCCCGCTGCGCCCCAGACGCCGCCCGCGATTCCCGCGGCCCCGCCGAAAGCCGAAGCACCGCCGGCTCCGAAGGCCGAAGCGCCGGTCGAGACCGCCCCGGCCGCAGCGCCGACGACTGCCGAGCCCGCAGCGCCCACGACTTCCACGCCCGCGCCGGCGGCGGAACAGCCGGCCGCGACGCCACCGCCTGCGGAGACCGCTGCGCCTGCGCAGGAAGCGCCGCCGCCAGCGGCTGCACCTGCGCCGGCTCCCGAAAGCAAAGAGGGCATGGGTTGGCTCGTGCCCGCAGTGATCGCGATCGCGGTGCTGTTCTTCGCGATCCTGGTCTGGCGCCTCATGCGCCGGCCGAAGTCGCCCGGCGATGATTTCGCGATGGACAACAGCGCCACGCTGACGTCCACGCCGTCGGCACGTCCCGCTCCGGCGGCCGCGCGGGCGGTAGTGGTGGAAGAGCCGCCGCCGGCCGAGCCCGAGCCGGTGATCGAGCGCGCGACCATCATGCCGGAGCCTGAGATTCCGGAGCCCCCGCAGCGCGTCGCGACGCCACCGCCGGTTGCGTCACCCCCGCCGGCCGCAGCGCCCGCCGCGAAGCCGAGCATGGCCTCGTTCTCCGACACGGCGCTGACCGATACGCGCCAGATCGATCTCGAGGGCGGTGACGCCCTCGCGGAAGCCGATTTCCATCTCGCGTACGGTTTGTACGACGAAGCCATCCTGCTCCTGACGCAGGCGCTCACGCGCGACCCGAATCGCACCGATGTGCGCACGAAGCTCGCCGAAGCCTATTTCTCGGCGAATCGCGGCCAGGAATTCCTCGAGACGTCGCGCGCCCTCAAAGGTCAGCTCGACGCCGCCGGCTGGGAAAAGATCGCCGTGCTGGGCCGTCAGCTGTTCCCGAATGAAGCGCTGTTCGGCGGCTCGGGCAAGGCGCAGCCGGCGCCGTCCGGCGAAGCTGCGACCGCGCCGCGCGCACCGAACAACACGATCCCGTTCGACGTGTCCGCGGCGCCGAAGCCCGCTGCGCCGCCGTCGGCCGCGAAGCCGGCGGAGAGCGCATCGATCCCGTTCGAGCTCGGGTCGCTCGATCTCGACACGCCGCTCGAAGCGTCGTCGACGCAGCCGACGGCGACGTCGGCCGAAGGCCTCGACCTCGAGAGCCACATCAGCATCGACGAGAGCGGCATGGGCGGCGACGAGTCGTCGACCAAGCTCGATCTCGCGCGCGCCTACATCGATCTCGGCGACAACGACATGGCGCGCGGCCTGCTGTCGGAAGTGATCCAGCAGGGCACGGGCGAGCAGAAGGCGGCGGCCGAAGAGCTGATGCGGAAGCTGCCCGCGTAAGCGGGCCGCACGCTCGCCATCGCACGCTGGGTCGCCGGCGTCGAGTATCTCGGCGGCGCTTACGCCGGCTGGCAGGCGCAAGGCGGGCCGCCGAGCGTGCAGGCGCAGCTCGAGGCGGCGCTCTCCAAAGTCGCCGACCATCCGGTCGCAGTCACGGCCGCCGGCCGCACCGATGCCGGCGTGCACGCGCTCCAGCAGGTGATCCACTTCGACACGGCTGCGCAGCGCAGCGCATATTCGTGGCTGCTCGGTAGCAACACCAACCTGCCGCACGACGTCAGCGTCCGTTGGATCCAGCCGATCGCCGATCGATTCCACGCGCGCTTCTCGGCGGTGCGGCGCAGCTACCGCTACGTGATCCACAACCATCGCGCGCGATCGGCGCTGGTCGGTGGCCGCGCTGGCTGGTGGCCGGTGTCGCTCGAAGCCGCCGCGATGCATGAAGCAGCGCAAGCGCTGATCGGCGAGCACGACTTCTCCGCGTTCCGCGATTCGCAGTGCCAATCGACCACGCCGATGCGCCGGCTCGATCGCATCGAAGTCACGCGCAAAGGCGAGTTCATCGTGGTCGACGTCACCGGCAACGCGTTCCTGCATCACATGGTGCGCAACATCACCGGCGTGCTCGCGGAGATCGGGCAGGGGCGCCGGCCGGTCGCGTGGGCGCGCGACGTGCTCGCGAGCCGCGATCGCACGCAAGGCGGCATGACCGTGCCTGCGTGCGGTCTTTATTTCGTCGGGCCCGAGTATCCGGCAGAATTCGCGGTCCCATCGCCGCCGCTGCCGCACTTTCCGTGAGCGTTGCCCTTCTCGACCCGAGCTCCAATCGCACGCGCATCAAGTTCTGCGGCATGACGCGCGCGCAGGACCTCGCGGCTGCGCACCAGCTCGGCGTCGACGCCATCGGGCTCGTGCTCGTGCCGAAAAGTCCGCGCTACGTCGAGCCAGCCGCTGCCGCGCAGCTGCGCGCGACGACCAAGCTCACCGTCGTTGCGCTGTTCCAGGACTCCGATGCTGCATTCGTGCGTCACGCGACCGAAGAAGTGCGACCGGACCTGCTGCAGTTCCACGGCGACGAGAGCGAGCCGTTCTGCGCAAGCTTCGGCTTGCCGTATCTCAAGGCCGTGTCGATGCACGCGTCGCAGGACCTGTCGAAGCTCCGCGACTCGTTCGCATCCGCGGCGGGCCTGCTGCTCGACAGTCATCGTGCCGGCGGCCTCGGCGGCACGGGTCACGCATTCGACTGGAGCGCCGTTGCGCCCATCGACAAGCCGATCGTGCTCGCCGGCGGGTTGAACGCCGCGAACGTCGGCGAAGGCATCGCGCGGCTGCATCCGGCGGCGGTGGACGTGTCGAGCGGCATCGAAGAGAAGCCCGGCGTGAAGGATTCTGCGAAAATGCGCGACTTCGTTGAAGCGGTCCGCGCCGCGGACCGCGCCACGCATCGCTCATGAAATACGACCTGCCTGACGCTCGCGGACATTTCGGCCCTTACGGCGGCCAGTTCGTGGCCGAGACGCTGATGGAGCCGCTGCGCGCGCTCGCGGACGCGTACGCACGGCTCAAGAACGATCCGAAGTTCATCGACGAGCTCGACAACGACCTGCGCCACTACGTCGGCCGGCCGTCGCCGCTGTATCACGCCGAGCGGCTGACCAGGAAGTGGGGCGGCGCGCAGATCTGGCTCAAGCGCGAAGACCTCAACCACACCGGCGCGCACAAGATCAACAACACGGTGGGTCAGGCGCTGCTCGCCAAGCACCTGGGCAAGACGCGCATCATCGCGGAGACCGGCGCCGGCCAGCATGGCGTCGCGAGCGCGACGATCGCGGCTCGCCTCGGCTTGAAGTGCGTCGTGTTCATGGGCGCCGACGACATCGAGCGGCAATCGCCCAACGTGTACCGGATGAAGCTGCTCGGCGCCGAAGTGCGGCCGGTGAAGAGCGGCACGCGCACGCTCAAGGACGCGATGAACGAAGCGCTGCGCGACTGGGTCACCAACGTCGACGACACGTTCTATGTGATCGGCACCGTCGCGGGCCCGCATCCGTACCCGATGCTCGTGCGCGATTTCCAGTGCGTGATCGGTCGCGAGGTGATCGCGCAATCGCAGGCGCAGGTCGGAAGGCTTCCCGACGTGCTCGTCGCCTGCGTCGGCGGCGGCTCCAACGCGATCGGCCTGTTCCATCCGTTCATCGAGCACAAGCGCGTGCGCATGATCGGCGTGGAAGCGGGCGGCAAGGGCGTCGCGACGTCCGACCACGCGGCGCCGCTCTCGGCCGGCAAGCCGGGCGTGCTGCACGGTAATCGCACCTACATCATGGCGGACGAGAACGGACAGATCCTGCCCACGCACTCGATCTCCGCAGGCCTGGATTATCCCGGCGTCGGCCCCGAGCACTCCTGGCTCAAGGACATTCATCGCGTCGAGTACGTCGCGGTCAACGACGACGAGGCACTCGCCGCGTTCCATGAGCTGACGCGCGTCGAAGGTATCCTCCCCGCGCTCGAGTCCGCGCACGCGATCGCGCACGCGAAAGTCATCGCGCCGAAGCTCACCAAGGATCAGATGATCGTCGTCAATCTCTCGGGGCGCGGCGACAAGGACATCTTCTCGATCGCCAAGCTCGAAGGAATCTCGCTCACGTGAAAGTCACGCTCCAACTCGCGACCAGCATCGACGGTTTCATCGCCCGCCGCGACGGCAGCTTCGACTGGTGCTTCACCGACCAGGACTACGGCATGGCGGAATTCGCGCATTCGGTCGACGCCGTGATCATGGGCCGGCGCTCGTACGAGCTGATGCTCGAGATGGGCGAGCTGCCGTATCCCGACAAGCCGTACTATGTGCTCACGCACGCGACGCTGCGCGCGGATTCGCCGAACGTCACCACCTTCGCGGGCGACGCCGAGTCGCTGCGCATGAAGATGGTCAACGAAGGCGTCAAGCACGCGTGGCTGTTCGGCGGCAGCAACGTGTGCGGACAGTTCGCGCAGCGCGGGCTGATCGACGACGTGATGATCGCGGTGCATCCGATCGCGCTCGGGCAGGGCATCCCGCTGTTCCGCGACCTCGTCCACGACGTCAAGCTCAAGCTCAAGGACTCGCGCAACTACGACACCGGTCTCGTGATGCTGCACTACCAGGTCGTGCGCACGCCGAGAAAGGCGTAAATGTCGCGCATCGCCGAGGTCCTCGCGACGCTGAAGAAGAGCCGCCGCAAGGCGCTGATCCCGTACCTCACCGCCGGCGATCCGCATCCGTCAGCGACGGTGCCGATGTTGCATGCGCTCGCTGCGGCCGGCGCCGACGTCATCGAGATCGGCGTGCCGTTCTCCGATCCGATGGCCGACGGGCCGACCATCCAGCTGGCCTGCGAGCGCGCGCTGAAGCACGGGACCGGCTTGTGGCAGATCCTCGACCTGGTCGCGGAATTCCGTCGCAAGGATGCGAAGACGCCGATCGTTCTGATGGGCTATCTCAATCCGATCGAGGCGCGTGGCGTCGCGGCATTCGCCAAGCGTGCGAAGGAGGTCGGCGTCGACGGCGTGCTGATCGTCGACCTCGCCGTGGAGGAATCGCCGGAATACATTCCCGCGCTGCGCGATGCGGGACTCGATCTCATCTTCCTGCTGGCGCCGACGAGCCCACCTGCGCGCGTTGCGAAGATCGCGCAGCATGCGAGCGGTTATCTGTATTACGTCTCGCTCAAGGGCGTGACCGGCGCCGCGACGCTCGATGTGACCGACGTCACGCGCAAGCTCGCGGAGATCCGCAAGCACACTGCGCTGCCGGTCGCGGTCGGGTTCGGCATCCGCGATGCGGCGAGCGCGAAGGCAGTCGGCGCGATCGCCGACGGCGTCGTGGTCGGGACCGCGCTCGTCTCGGAAGTGGAGAAGCATCAGGATGAGGCAGAGCGGCTGCCAGAGATTCTTGGCAAGAAGCTTGCGACGCTGCGCGGCGCGCTGGATGAGCTAAAGTAACTTGATGAGGCTTCGTCGATGAGTTGGCTCGACAAGATTTCCGGATCGCAGCTCTTGCGCTCGGGGTCGCGCCGGCGCAACGTTCCCGAAGGCCTCTGGACCAAGTGCGAGAACTGTCAGAGCGTGCTGTACCGCGCCGAAGTCGAGCGCACGCTGGAAGTCTGTCCCAAGTGCGGCATGCATCGGTCGATCTCGGCACGGGCGCGCATCCAGCACTTCCTCGATCCCGAGCCGCGCGAGGAGATCGCGCCGAACATCACGCCGCTCGATCCGCTCAAGTTCAAGGACACGCGCAAGTACACCGAGCGCATCGCCGAAGCCACCGAAGACACCGGCGAGAAGGAAGCGCTGGTCGTCATGCGCGGGCAGGTGATGAGCCTGCCGCTCGTCTGCGCCGTGTTCGAGTTCGGCTTCATGGGCGGCTCGATGGGCAGCGTCGTCGGCGAGAAGTTCGTGCGCGGCGTGAACGTGTGCATCGAGCGCGGGATCCCGCTGGTCTGCTTCGCCGCGAGCGGCGGCGCGCGCATGCAGGAATCGCTGTTCTCGCTGTTCCAGATGTCGAAAACCTCGGCTGCGCTGGCGCGGCTGGCGGAGCGCGGCTTGCCCTACATCTCGGTGCTGACGCACCCGACCATGGGCGGGGTCTCCGCGAGCCTGTCGATGCTGGGCGACATCAACATCGCCGAGCCGAAAGCGCTGATCGGCTTCGCGGGACCGCGGGTCATCGAGCAGACCGTGCGTCAGAAATTGCCGGAAGGCTTCCAGCGCGCCGAGTTCCTGCTCGAGCACGGTCACATCGACATGATCGTCGACCGTCGCGAGATGCGCGAGAAGATCCATCGCCTGCTGTCGATGCTGACGCACCAGGGCGCATCCTGAAAGGCGCGAAGCGGTCGCTGGCCGACTGGCTGGCGTGGCAGGAAACGCTCCATCCCAAGAACATCGATCTCGGACTCGATCGCGTCCGGCGTGTTGCCGAGCGGCTGGGACTCCCGGACCCGCGTCCGCGGACGCTCACCGTCGGCGGCACGAACGGGAAGGGTTCCAGCGCCACGCTTGCAGCGCTGATCTATCGCGAAGCCGGCTATCACGTCGGCTTGTACACGTCGCCGCACTTGCACCGCTACAACGAGCGCGTGGCCATCGACGGCGTGGCTGCGAGCGATGACGACTTCTGTCGCGCTTTCGAAGCGATCGATGCGGCACGCGCCGACGTGTCGCTGACGTATTTCGAGTTCGGCACGCTGGCGGCGTTGTGGCTTTTCCGCGAAGCGCGCGTCGACGTGCAGGTGCTGGAGGTCGGGCTCGGCGGGCGACTCGACGCAGTGAACATCGTCGACGCCGACTGCGCCCTGATCACCAATGTCGGGCTCGATCACACGGATTATCTGGGACCCGATCGCGAGAGCATCGGGCGAGAGAAGGCGGGAATCCTCCGGCGCGGGCGTCCGGCCGTGTACGTCGAGGCGTCGCCGCCGGCGAGCGTGCTGCGAGCGGCCGCTGATCTCGACGTGCCGTTGAAAATCCTCGACCGCGATTTCAGCGCAGCCGAAGTCCGGCGAGGACTGCCGCAACCCGGTCTCGCCGGCGCCGCGCAGCTGCGGAACGCGGCCGGCGTGATCACGTGCATCGACGCGCTGCGCGCGATCTTGCCCGTGCCGACGTCGGCGATTCGCGATGCGCTGCCGAAGCTCAGCTTGCCCGGACGCTTCGAGCGTCGCGGCGATCTCGTGCTCGACGTGGCGCACAATGTTGAGGCCGCGCAGGTTCTGGTTGAGAATCTGCGCGCCGAATCGATGCAAGGACGGATTCATCTCGTGTTGGGCATGCTGCGCGACAAGCCGGTCGAGTCTTTCTGCCGCACCTTGCAGCCGATCGTCGCGTCGGCTTCCTTCGCGACGTTGCCGCCGCCGCGCGGACTCGGCGCGGACGAGCTGGCCCAGCGCGCCGGCATGGCGGGCGATCGATTCGGAAGCGTTGCCGAAGCGCTCGCCCACGCGCGATCGAGCGTGCGCAACGGCGATCGCGTCCTGATCACCGGGTCGTTTCTCACCGTCGCCGCGGCCGGCGCATGAACGAAGTGCTCACCAAGCGGCTCCTCGGCGCGTGCGTGCTGGTCGGCGCGACGATCGTGCTCGCGAACCTGCTGCCGTCGCCGCAAGCCGTGCCGCCGACCGAAGAGCATGCCAAGCGCGTGACCTACGATCTGCGACCGGCGCCCGAGGTTGCGAAGATCGAGCCGCCGCCGCCGGCACCGGTCGCGGAAGCGCCAACGCCTGCGCAAGCACCGGTTGAAACGCCTGCGCAGTCGGCGCTCCCGATCGCTGAAGCGCCTCCGAAGCCTGCCGTCGCGCCGAAGCCAAAACCAAAACCTGCGGTGGCGAAGGCCGTCGCGCCGCCGCCGAAGAAAAAGCCCGAGCCCGCACCACCACCGGTGCAGGCCGCCGAAGCGGCGCCAGTCGACGCGAGTCCAGGTGAACCATCGGCGCTCGCCGGCGAACCCGCACAGCCCGCCGCTGAATCCGCGCCGACGACGAAGCAGAGCTGGTACCTGCAGATCGGCGTCTATTCGGTCGAGGCGAACGCAGCCAACAGCATCGCCAAGCTGCGCAAGGCCGGTCTGCAGCCGCATCAGGGCACGATTTCGGTGAAAGCCGGCAAGGTCTTTCGCGTGCGTTGTGGTCCGTTCGCCAGCCAGGAAGAGGCCGATCAGGGCAAGGCCAAGGCGGTCGCGCTCGGCTTCAAGGACGCCCGCGTCGCGCGCGACTAGCCGTCACGGGCTTGACACGAAGCGGTAGAATGTCCGCCTGTGTGTGATCCAACTGGCCATCACCGCGGACCGCAACCATGACCTGGGTTGACTGGTGCATTCTGGGCCTCGGAATCCTCTCGGCTTTGCTCGGCATCCTGCGTGGTTTCTTCCGTGAAGTGGCGACGCTCGCCGTGTGGGCGCTCGCGCTGGTCGTCGCGGTGGAGTTCGGCGATCTGCTTGCCGATTCGCTGCAGGCCTACATCTCCGTGCCGTCGGTCCGCATCGCGGCGGCCTACGCAATCCTCTTCCTGGGCGTGCTGATCGCAGGCGCGATCGTCACGCACTTCCTCGTCGAGATGATCCGGCGCAGCGTGATCTCCGGCACCGATCGCGCGCTCGGTGGTCTGTTCGGCGTGGCGCGCGCATTGCTGATCGGCGGGTTCCTCGTGCTGGTCGCCGGCAAGACCGTCGTGCGCCAGGACACCTGGTGGAAGCAGTCGGTGACGATCCCGGTGCTGGAGACCGTCGGCGGCGGGCTCGCGGCGGTGATGCCGCAAGCCTGGATCGATGCGATCACGCCGCGCGCGCCGGCGCAGCCCGTCGGCAAGGAGAGCTAGCCATGTGTGGAATCGTCGGACTGGTCTCTCACACCGCCGCGAATCAGGAGCTGTATGACGCCCTGACGGTGCTGCAGCATCGCGGACAGGATGCCGCCGGCATCATCACCAGCGACGACCAGCGGCTCTATCTGCGCAAGGACAACGGCCTCGTGCGCGACGTGTTCCATTCCGACGAGCACATGCTGCGCTTGCGCGGCAACGTCGGCATCGGGCACGTGCGTTATCCGACCGCCGGCTGCTCGAGCTCCGCCGAGGCGCAGCCGTTCTACACCAACACGCCGTTCGGCATCTCGCTCTCGCACAACGGCAACCTCACCAACGTCGAGGAGCTGAAGAACGAGCTCTTCGTCGAAGATCGCCGGCACCTGAACACCGAGTCGGATTCGGAAGTGCTGCTCAACATCTTCGCGCATGAGCTCATGATCCAGAACACGCTGCGGCTGCAGCCGGAGAATGTGTTCGCAGCCGTGTCGGGCGTGCATCGGCGCTGTCGCGGGGCCTACGCCTGCGTCGCGCTGATCAGCGGCTATGGTGTCGTGGGCTTCCGCGATCCGTACGGCATTCGCCCGATGGTCTATGGCCGGCGCGAGTCGCCGCGCGGTCCTGAATACATGATCGCCTCCGAGTCGGTCGCGCTGAACGCGATGGGCTTCGAGCTGATCGATGACATCGCGCCCGGCGAAGCGGTCCTCGCGACGGTCGACGGCAAGCTGCATCGCATGCAGTGCGCGGCGAATCCGATCCTGTCGCCGTGCATCTTCGAGTACGTCTACCTCGCGCGTCCGGACTCGATCATGGACAAGGTCTACGTCTACAAGGCGCGCCTGCGCATGGGCGAGCGCCTGGGCGACAAGATCCTGCGCGAGTGGCCGGATCACGACATCGACGTCGTCATCCCGATCCCGGACACCAGCCGTGTGGCCGGCGTCGAAGTCGCGGGCAAGCTCGGCGTGAACTACCGCGAAGGCTTCATCAAGAATCGCTACATCGGCCGCACCTTCATCATGCCGGGCCAGCAGCAGCGCCGGAAATCGGTGCGGGCGAAGCTCAATCCCATCGACCTCGAGTTCAAGGGCAAGAACGTCCTGCTCGTCGACGACTCGATCGTGCGCGGCACGACGTCGAAGGAGATCATCCAGATGGCCCGCGAGGCCGGCGCGAAGAAGGTGTACTTCGCCTCCGCCGCGCCGCCGGTGCGCTATCCGAACGTCTACGGCATCGACATGCCGACGTCCTCCGAGCTCGTCGCCTACAACCGCACGGTGCCCGAGCTCGAGAAGCTGCTCGGCGCCGATCGGCTGATCTATCAGGATCTCGACGATCTGGTCGAAGCCGTGCGGGCGGGCAATCCCAAGATCACGCGCTTCGATTGCAGCGTGTTCGACGGCAAGTACGTCACGCAGGACGTGACGACCGAGTACCTGAACCAGCTCGAGCTGTTCCGCTCCGATGCGGCCAAGGAGCGGCGCAAGAAGGCGGAAGGCTCGACGGTGATCGACCTGCACAACGCGGCACGCGCATAACGTGCAATAATCCGCCCGCGCCGAATTTGTGCCTGATTGCGGGGCGCCTCAGGGGAAACCCGAAATACTGCTAAATGGGTAACGAACCCGTCAGGCCTTTGGCCGACGGGTTTTGTCGTTATAGGTGGACCAATGAGCGACCAGTTCGATCCCAAGTGGGGCTACGCCACCCAAGGCATCCGCGCTGCCGAGCCGCGCACGGAAGAGATGGAGCATTCGGCGGCGATCTTTCCGACGTCGAGCTTTGTTTTCCATAGCGCCGCCGAGGCCGCCGCCGTGTTCAGCGGCGACAGGCCCGGCAACATCTACTCGCGCTTCACCAATCCCACCGTCGCGGCGTTCGAGCAGCGGCTTGCGATCATGGAAGGCGGCGCTGCGTGCGTGGCGACCTCGAGCGGCATGGCGGCGATCCTGTCGACCGTCCTTGCGCTGTGCAAGTCGGGCGATCACATCGTGACCAGCCGCACGCTGTTCGGCTCGACGATCAACCTGTTCAACAACTACTTCGGCAAGTTCGGCGTGACGACGAGCTACGTCGATCCGTGCAAGCCGGAGGAATGGCGCGCGGCCTGCAAGCCGGGAACCAAGCTCTTCTTCGTGGAGACGCCGACCAATCCGCTGATGGAAACAGCGGACATCGCGGCGCTCGCAAGGATCGCGCATGAGAACGGCGCGCTGCTCGCGGTCGACAACGCATTCCTCACGCCGGTGCTCCAGCGACCGCTGCAGCTCGGCGCCGATCTGGTGATCCATTCGGCGACGAAATATCTCGACGGTCAGGGACGCTGCATCGGCGGCGCGATCGTCGGCGACAGCGAGCGCGTGGGGAAGGACATCTTCGGCTTCCTGCGCACCGCGGGTCCGACCATGAGCCCGTTCAACGCCTGGGTGTTTCTGAAGGGCATGGAGACGCTCGAGCTGCGCATGAAGGCGCACTGCGAGAAAGCGCAGGCGCTCGCGGAGTGGCTCGGGAAGCAGCCGCAGATCTCGCGCGTGTTCTACCCGGGTCTCGCCGATCATCCGCAGCATGCGCTCGCAAAACGCCAGCAGAGCGGATTCGGCGGCGTCGTGTCGTTCGAAGTGAAGGGCGGCCGCGACGCCGCGTGGAAGCTGATCGACGCGACGAAGATGATCTCGATCACGGCGAACCTCGGCGACACGCGCTCGACGATCACGCACCCCGCGACGACGACGCACGGGCGCATCACACCGGAAGCGCGCGCCGCGGCGGGAATTACGGAGGGCTTGATCCGCGTCGCCGTCGGGCTCGAGAACGTCGAAGACCTGATCGCTGATCTCCAACGCGGCCTGAAATGAATGGACCCGCTGCGCGCCGCGCTTCTTGAAACCGATCCGGCGCGCAAGTGCGAGCGCGTCGCTGCGCTGCCGTCTGGAGCGGCGAGCGAGCCGCGCGACTTCTCCGGAATTCCCGGCCGGCCCTTACTTCCGCAACTCGTCGACCCGAAAGAGGTCCCATATCGTGGGTTAGGAACCGTGGAAGGACGTGCCGCGATGGCTCACGCGGTCGCGCACATCGAGTTCAACGCGATCAACCTCGCGCTCGACGCTGCGTACCGCTTCGATGGCATGTCCGCGGAGTTCTATTCCGACTGGGTCAGCGTCGCGCAGGACGAGGCGCGGCACTTCGGTTTGCTGAGTGGTCGCTTGCAGTCACTCGGCTTTCGCTACGGCGACTTCACCGCGCACAACGGGCTTTGGGACGCCGCGGAGAAGACCGCGCACGACGCGCTCGCGCGCATGGCGCTGGTGCCGCGCGTGCTCGAAGCGCGCGGGCTGGACGTCACGCCCGGCATCATCCATCGCTTCCGCGAGATCGGCGATCGCGAGACGGCAGCAGTGCTGCAGATCATCCTCGACGAGGAAGTGCGCCACGTCGCGATCGGCACGAAGTGGTTCCGCTGGCTGTGCGGAGAGCGCGGCGTCGATCCGACCACGATCTTCAAGGACCTGCTGGCGGAGCACCGGATGAAGATCCGGCCGCCATTCAATCTCGAGGCACGCGCTGCGGCGGGATTCGACGACGCGGAGCTGGACGCGATCGCAACCCGCTAGAGCGCGATCCGCTTCGCGCCGCTTTCGTCGACGCGCAGATACTCCATCCGCTCCGGGCGCCAGTCGGCCAGCACGATGCGCTCGCAATCGCGCCCTTCGATCTCGTAGTGCTGCTCGCCCGGACGATGCGTGTGGCCGTGGATGATGCGCGTGACCCCGCTGCGCCTGAACGCGTCGCGCACGGCGCCATCGTTCACGTCCATGATGTCATCGGCCTTCGAGCGCTTCTCGACCAGTGAGGTCTTGCGCACGCCGCCCGCGACCCATTCGCGGAAGCTGCGCGGCAGCGCGACGAACACTTTCTGCCCGTTGCGCCAGCGGCAGAAACGTCGCCAGCGCTGATAGGCGACGTCGTCGGTGCAGAGCTCGTCGCCGTGGGAGATCAGCGTGGCGACGCCGCCGAGCTCGACGCGCGTCGGGTCATCCATTCGCTGCGCGCCGGTGGCTTCGAAGAAATTGTCGCCAACCAGGAAGTCGCGATTGCCGTGCGCGAAGTGCACGCGAGCCCCCGACTTGGTGAGCGAGAGCAGCGCAACGGTCTCGTCGGCGTAGATCGACATGCCGACGTCGTCGCCGATCCAGTACTCGAAGAGATCGCCGAGGATGTAGACGTCCGCGGCCTCGCGCGCGGGGCCCTTGCAGAACGCGAGGAACGCCTCGCGGAACGGCGAGGGACCTGCGGGCAGATGCAGGTCGGCGAGCAGGAGTGCGACGTTACTTCTTGGCGTCGACAACCGTCACGCTCTTGATCACCACCGGCGTCACCGGCACGTCGCGCCCGAACGGCCGCGCGTTGCCGGTCGGCGTCTGCGCGATCTTGTCGACGACGTCCATGCCTTCGACGACCTTGCCGAACACGGCATAGCCCCAGCCGTCCTGGCCCGGGTAGTCGAGGAACGCGTTGTCGGCGTGATTAATGAAGAACTGCGAGGTCGCGGAGTTCGGATCACTGGTGCGCGCCATCGCGATCGAGCCGCGCACGTTCTTCAGGCCGTTCTTCGCCTCGTTGGCGATGGGCGCGCGCGTCTTGCGCTGGCTGAACTGCTCGTCATAGCCGCCGCCCTGGATCATGAAGCCTTCGATCACGCGGTGGAACACGGTGCCGTCGTAGGCCTTGTCCTTCGCGTACTGCACGAAGTTGGCGACGCTCTTCGGCGCCTTGTCGGCGTCGAGCGCGAGCTTGATGTCGCCCATGCTGGTCTGCATGAGCACGGTGACGGGTTCAGCGGCGTTGGCGGCCATGGCGAGTCCGAGAGAGAAAGCGAAGAGGAGAGGCTTGAGCATGTCGATCAGGCGGCGAGGGCGACTTCGGGGCTGGCGGGCAGCGTTTCGACTTCGGCGAGCGCCGCTTCGATCACTTCGATGCCGGCGCCTTCCTTGCAGCCCTGCTCGGAGAGCACGCGGCGGAATCCGCGCGCGCCCGGCTCGCCGCGATACAGGCCGAGGATGTGGCGGGTGATGCGGGAGAGATGGATGCCGCTCGCGAGCTCGCGCTCGACGTAGGGCATCAGCGCGCGCACGACGTCGGCACGCGACGGGATCGGTGCCTGCGAGCCGAACAGGCGCTGGTCGACTTGCGCGAGCAGATACGGATTCTCGTACGCCTCGCGGCCGAGCATCACGCCATCGACGTGCTTCAGATGCTCTTCGCATTCGTCGAGCGTCTTGATGCCGCCGTTGATGACGATGGTGAGCTGCGGGAATTCCTGCTTCAGGCGATAGACCACGTCGTAGTGCAGCGGCGGGATCTCGCGGTTCTCTTTCGGCGACAGGCCCTGCAGCCACGCCTTGCGCGCGTGCACGATGAATGTGTCGCAATCGGCTTCGGCGATGGTCGACACGAAACGCTTGAGGAACTCGTATTCCTTCGAGTCGTCGACGCCGATCCGGCACTTGACCGTCACCGGCAGCTCGGTGGACTTCTTCATCGCGGCGACGCAATCGGCGACGCGCTCGGGCTGGCGCATCAGGCAGGCGCCGAAGCGGCCTTCCTGCACGCGATCCGAAGGGCAGCCGCAATTGAGGTTGATCTCGTCGTAGCCGAACTCCTCGCCGATCGACGCGCACATCGCGAGATCGTCCGGCTCCGAGCCGCCGAGCTGCAGCGCGATCGGATGCTCGCTGCGATCGAACTTGAGCAGGCGATGACGGATGCCGTTGAGCACGGCGCCGTCGGTCAGCATCTCGGTGTAGAGCCGCGACCGCTTGGTCATCAGGCGCCAGAAATAGCGCGCCGGCACGAGCGACCAATCCATCATCGGTGCCGTGCAGAAGCGGTACGGGGAATGCTTGGGCATGTGCCTATTGTAAATCGGCGAGGGCTTCGAGTTCCTGCCACCGATGATAGGCAGCCGCGAGCTCGGCCTGGACGGCCCCGAGGCGCTGCTGGGCAGCGACGATCTCGGCCGACGGCTTCCGGTAGAACTCCGGCGCGCCCATCTGCTCGGTGAGCGCGTGCGAGTCGGCTTCGAGCTTCTCGATCCTCGCGGGCAGCGCGTCGAGCTCGCGGCGGTCTTTGTAGCTGAGGCGTTTCGGCGGCTCCGGCTTGTCGGCGCGCACGGCGCGCTCGACGTCCTTCGCGACGACCTGCTCCGGGCGTTGCCGCAACCAATCGTCATACCCACCGACGTACTCGCTCACGCGCCCATCGCCCTCGAACACCAGCGAATCCGTGACGACGCGATTGAGGAACTCGCGATCGTGGCTGACCAGCAGGATCGTTCCGGAGAACTCCAGCAGCAGCTCTTCGAGCAGGTCGAGCGTCTCGACGTCGAGGTCATTGGTCGGCTCGTCGAGCACGAGCAGATTGGCCGGCCGCGCGAACAGGCGCGCGAGCAGCAGGCGATTGCGCTCGCCGCCGGAGAGCGATCGCACCGGCGAGCGCGCGCGATCCGGCGTGAACAGGAAATCGGAGAGATAGCTCATGACGTGCTTGCGCGCGCCGCCGACCTCGACGAAGTCCTTGCCGTCGCCGATGTTCTCGGCGACCGACTTGTCGTCGTCGAGCTTGGCGCGCAGCTGATCGAAGTAGGCGACCTGCAGGTTCACGCCGATGCGCACGCTGCCGGTGGTCGGCTGCAGCTCCCCGAGCAACAGCTTCAGCAGTGTGGTCTTGCCGGCGCCGTTGGGTCCGATGATGCCGACCTTGTCGCCGCGCAGGATGGTCGTCGACAGGTTGCGGATGACGGTCTTGTTCTCGTACGAGAAGCTCACTCCCTTCGCCGCGGCGACGAGCTTGCCAGAGCGCTCAGCCTCGGTGACGGTGAACTTCGCTTGGCCTTGCAGCTTGCGCCGCTCCGAATATTGGCTGCGCATCTCGAGCAGTCGCTTCACGCGGCCCATGTCGCGCGTGCGCCGTGCTTCGATGCCTTTGCGGATCCAGACTTCCTCGGCCGCGAGCCGCTTGTCGAACAGCGCGTTCTGCTGCGACTCGGCATGCAGTGCTTCGGATTTGCGCCGCAGGTAGTTGTCGTAATCGCCCGGCCAGCTGGTGAGCCAGCCGCGATCGAGCTCGATGATCCGCGTGGCGAGCTTGCGCAGCAGCGCGCGATCGTGCGTGACGAAGAGCAGCGCGCCGTGGAAATCGAGCAGGAAATTCTCGAGCCAGACGATGGAGTCGATGTCGAGATGGTTGGTCGGCTCGTCGAGCATCAGGAGATCGGGCTCGGCGACGAGCGCGCGGCCGAGCAGCACGCGGCGCTTCAGCCCACCGGACAGCGCGGCGAAATCGGCGTCGGGGTCGAGCTCGAGGCGCGAGATCATCGCGTCGACCTGATACGGCTGCACGTCGCCGGCTTGCGCGACGACGTCGCGGACGGTCCCCGCCAGCGCGCGCGGAACGTCCTGCGGCAGCGTCGCGATCTTCGACCCGCGCGCGCGGATCACTTCACCGTCGTCGACGTCGACTTCGCCGGCGATGACCTTGAGCAGCGTCGACTTGCCCATGCCGTTGCGGCCGACGAGGCACACGCGCTCGCCGCGCTCGACGGTGAGGTCGACGTGATCGAGCAGCGGTGTGCTGCCGATGGAGAGGCTGAGGTTCTTGAGCTGAAGCAGCATCGCGAATCAGGCGCGCGGAGCGCGCCGCGGCATCACAGTCCGCCGCAGCTGATCATGCCGCCGTCGACGGTGAGGGTCGTGCCGGTGACGTAGCTCGCAGCGTCAGACGCGAGGAATAGGATCGCCGGCGCGATCTCCTCGGGCTGGGCCATGCGCCCGAGCGGGATGGTCGCCAGCGCCGGCTTCAGGATCGCATCGTTCTTGGTCAGCGCCGACGCGAACTTGGTGTCGGTCAAGCCGGGAAGGACCGCGTTGACGCGGACTTTCCACGGCGCGCATTCCTTCGCGAACGACTGCGTCATGTTGATCACGGCGGCCTTGGTGATCGAGTAGATGCCCTGGAACATGCCGGGCTTCACGCCGTTGACGCTCGCGATGTTGACGATGGCGCCGCCGCCGTTCTTCTTCATCAGCTTCGACGCCAGCGCCGACAATTCGAAGTAGCCCTTGATGTTCACCTGGATGGTCTTGTCGATCATTCCGGGATCGGTGTCCGACACGTGGCCAAAGTACGGATTCGTCGCCGCGTTGTTGACGAGGATGTCGAGACGGCCGAATTGAGTGCCGATGTCGCCGACGAGCCGCTGGATGTCCGCCGACGTTCCCGCGTGCGCCGCCATCACGACCGCCTTGCCGCCGGCGCTCGTGATCTTCGCTTTCACTTTCTCGAGGTCTTCGGTCTTGCGCGACGACAGGATCACCGTCGCGCCTTGCTCGGCGAACAGCTTCGCGGTGGCTTCGCCGATGCCGCGCGAAGAGCCGGTGACGAGCGCGACGCGTCCGGTGAGATCGAATAATTTGGTGGACATGCTGGTGACTCCGTGGGTCGCCCTTCAGGGCGACGCTTTCGATTTGGCGATGACGCCATCTGCGACTTGGCTCAGCACCGACACGAAGATGCCGAACGCCTGGAAGCGCGGATTCCTGGTCTGCCCGAGCTTGAAGCGGTAATAGATCTGCTGCGCGATCACCGCGAGGCGGAACAATCCGAACACGTAGTACCAATCCGGATTGCGGATCTCGACGCCCGTCTTCTCGGCGTAGTGCCGCATGATCTCGTCGCGCGTGAGCATCCCCGGGAGATTCGACGGCTGCATTCGCAGCGCTTGCGTCTGCGGCGGATCGCCGGGCTGCACCCAATAGGCGAGCGAGGAGCCGAGGTCCATGAGCGGATCGCCGAGCGTCGCCATTTCCCAGTCGAGCACGCCGATGATCGTGAGGTTGTCGCGCGGATCGAGCACGACGTTGTCGAAGCGATAATCGTTGTGGATGATGCCGGGCTTCGCGGAATCCGCGGGCTTGTTCGCCTTGAGCCACTTCATCAGCGACTCGCATTTCGGCACGTCGTCGGTCCAGGCTTTCTCGAAGCGCTCGCACCACCCGCTGACCTGGCGATCGACGTAGCCTTGCGGCTTGCCGAGATCGGCGAGGCCCGCCGCGTCGTAGTCGAGCGTGTGCAAGCGGATCTGCGTATCGAGCAGGTTGGTGCAGAGCTTGCGCGCCTGCTCGGGCGAATAGGTCAGGCCCTTGGGCAGATCGCGGCGCAGGATGATGCCGGCGATCTTCTCCATCACGTAGAACGTCGAGCCGATCAGCGACTCGTCCTCGCAGTAGGCGAGCGGCTTTGGGCACGGGAACACCGGATTGAGCTTCTGCATGATCCGGAACTCGCGGCCCATGTCGTGCGCCGATTTCGCCTTGGTCCCGGCGGGCGGCCGGCGCAGGATCATCTCGCGATCGCCGACCTTCAACAGATAGGTGACGTTGCTCGCGCCGCCCTGGAACTGCCGGAGCTCGACGGCGCCGCTGCGCGGCAGATCCGGAATCTGCGAGCGCAGGAACGGCAGGATCAGGGCCGGATCGAAATTGTTCTCGTCGCGGACCGCGCCGGCTTGATCGAGGTTGGCTTGCGTCATGGGACGGCGAGTTTAGCGAAACGTCAGCAGCGCCGGATCGCGCGCCATCTCCAGATGGGTGACGTTGTTGAAGCCGAGCAGCGAAAGGCCGCGGCGTCCGAGCTTGAAGCGATGGACGCTGGCGTTGTAGATGCGCCAGTTGAGACGGAACGCGTGATGCGCGTCGACCTTCAGCGCCTCGCGCAGCGCGGCGGTGATCATGCCGCCGGAGGTGAAGATCACGACCGTCTCCGCATCCGGCGGTGCGACCTCGCGCAAGCCGGCGATGCAGCGGGCGCAGAAATCGTCGAAGGTCTCCAGCGCCGATTCGCCGTGCGGCTTGCTGGTGATCCACGCAGCGATGATCAGCTCGAAGAACTGCTGGAACTTCGCGCGATCGGTGAACAGCTCGCGCTTCTGCACGGAGAACTCCGGGTGCTCCTTCGCGATCAGCGGGAGATACGCGCGGATCACCGCGTCCGCGTTGTACTCGTTGAAGCCGGCGTGCTCGCGGATCGACGTCGGATCGCGCTGGAGCGCGCGCAGGACCTCCTCGCCGGTGCGCCGCTGGCGCGACATCGCGCCGGAGTAGGCGGCGTCGAAGGTGAACTCCAGCGTCGCGAGATGGCCGCCGAGGATGCGCGACTGCCGCTCGCCGATCTCGGAGAGAACGTCGTAGTCGTGCTTGCCGAAGGACGCCTGGCCGTGACGGACCAGGACGAGCGTCGTCACTTCGACGTCTTTACTGGACCGTCACCGGGCCCGCGAGCTTGCGCCCGAGGATCTTGCCCTGCGCGTCCTTCAGGTCCGCCGACAGCGAGACGTTGTACTTGCCCGGCGTCATGCCTTTGTAGACGAGCATCTTCGGGCTCGAGCCGAGCTCCCAGTGGCCGGCTGCGGGCTTGCCGCTCGCGTCAGTGACCTTGATCCAGTTCGCGACGCCTGGGCTCGCGAACGTGCCGGTGAACAACAGCGCGATGCCTTTGCCGCCGGCGGCCTGACCGACGTAAGTGAGATTGAGCTTGCGCGGATCCTGTTCCTTCGGGTCGCCCCACCAGCGCGCGGGAACATCCGGCGTCGCCTTCGGCGACGACGCAGCCGCAGTCGTCGCGGCGGGCGCGGGCGCCGGCTTTGCCGCAGGCGCAGGCGTTGGCTTTGGCGCGGGAGCAGGCGCGGGTTTCGGCGCGGGCGTGGGCGCGGGCTTCGGCGCTTCAGCCCTCGGTTCCGGGGCCGGCTTCGGCGCAGGCTCCGGGTTGGGCTGAGGCGCAGGTTTTGCAGGCGCGGATTTCGGACTCGCCGTCATCGCCGGTTCGGGGACGAGCAGCTGCGACGAGGAAGACGGCGGCGTCGCCGACGCGGTCGTGTTCTCCGGCTTCGATTCGGGTTGCGCGGGTGCGCTCGGCGGCGGCGAGGCTGCCGCAGTCTCCGCGGGCTTCGGCTGCTCGGCAGGTGCAGCAGGCGCGCTCGAAGGCTTCGCTTCGGCAGGCGGCGGGGCTGCTTCGGCGGTCTTCGCCATCTCGCTCGACGGCGCGGCGTTGGGCGGCGCTTCCTTCTGCTTCGGCGGCGGCGCGTTCTCGTCGATGGTCTTGCCGAACACCTCGTCGGCGGACGCGGTCTCGTTGACGACCGGCGCGGCCTCCTTCTTCGGCATCATCTTCTCGAGGCCGTAATAGACGCCGACCGCTGCCGCGACCGTACCCACCACGACGATCACGGCCTTGAAGTTCGCCATCTGGTTTCTCCGTTCTACTCGTTCGAATGATTCGGACCGCAGCGGCCGTTCAATTGTAGCCAAGCTGCGCGATAATAGATCAATCCATCCGGACCTCATCAGGCGCAAGTCCCAGGCGACCATGAACGACCGCTATCTCGAGCTCTCCCAATCGGGCTGGGGCAAGTCGATGCTGGAAATGTTCGGATTGCCCACGCCGCCGCGTCTCGCGCGCGCCGAAGGCGGCTGGCAGGACCGGCCCTTCGACGGCCAGGCGATCCTGGTCGGCGCCGCGTCGAGCGCGGAAGCTTGTGAGCCGCTGCTGCGCGCGCTCGACGAGGCCGGCGCCAAGCTGCGCGTCGTCACCGAGCTGCCCGGCCTCGCGCCGCTGAAGAAGGCCGCGGGCACGCTCAAGCTCAACCTCGCGACCAATCCGCAGCCCGCGGAAGGCGCCGATCGCGCGTTCGCCGTCGTCTTCGACGCCACTGGCATCGCCGGCCCGGATCAGCTGCGCGAGCTCTACGATTTCGTGCAGCCGCAGGTGGCGGCGATCCCGTCGAACGGTCGCGTGCTGATCATCGGCCGCGCGCCGGATGAAGCCGACTCGCCCGCGGCCTCCGCAGCTGCGGCCGCGCTCATCGGATTTGCGAAGAGCCTCGGCAAGGAGATCGGCCGCAAGGGCACGACGGTCAATGTGATCCACCTCGAGAACGGCGCCGACGCCAATGCGGCCGGGCCGATCCGGTTCCTGCTGTCGAAGCATTCCGCGTACATCAGTGGCCAGGTGTTGCGCGTCGGCCAGGCAACGCGCGGCTCGACGTCGCGAGGCTGGTCGCAAGTGCTCGGTGGCAAGAGCGCGCTCGTCACCGGCGCGGCCCGCGGCATCGGTGCGTCGATCGCCGAGACGCTCGCACGCGAAGGGGCGCACGTGATCGGCGTGGATCATCCGACGCAGGAAGGCGCGCTCGCCGAAACGATGGCGAAGGTCGCCGGCAGCGGCATCGCCGTCGACATCACTGCCAAGGACGCGCCGGATCGCATCGCGAAGGCGGTGGCGGGCAATGGCACGTCGGGCGGGATCGACCTCGTCGTCCACAACGCCGGCGTCACGCGCGACAAGATGCTGCGCAACATGCCGCCGCACCTGTGGGACATGGTGCTGCAGGTGAATCTCGCATCGATCCTGCGCATGAACGAGCGCTTCATGGACGGCACGCTCAAGCAGGGCGCGCGCATGGTCTGCATCTCGTCGATCGGCGGCATCGGCGGCAATGCGGGCCAGACCAATTACGGCGCGACCAAGGCGGGCATCATCGGCTACGTCGCCGCGCTCGCCGATCAGATGGCGAAGCAGGGCGGTGCGGTGAACGCCGTCGCGCCCGGATTCATCGAGACCCAGATGACTGCGCAGATGCCATTCGGTCCGCGCGAGGTCGGACGCCGTCTCGCGTCGCTCGGGCAGGGCGGCTTGCCGATCGATATCGCCGAAGCGGTGATGTTCCTCGGCAGCTCGCATGCGGCCGGCGTCAACGGTCAGACGCTGCGCGTGTGCGGTCAGAACTTCTTCGGAGCGTGATGGCAACGGCCACGCGAGTGATCGAGACGCCGGCGCCGCTCAAGCCGATCGCGACGGCGAGCCTGCCGACGCCATTCGCGGAATTCGCGATGACCGTCTATCAATCGCCCGAAGGCAAGGAGCATCTCGCGCTCGTGCTCGGCGACGTCAACGACGGCGCGCCGCCGCTGATCCGGATCCATTCCGAATGCCTCACCGGCGACGCGCTGTTCTCGCTGCGCTGTGATTGCGGCTTCCAGCTCGAGCACGCGCTGCAGCGCATCGCCACGGAAGGTCGTGGCGCGGTGCTGTATCTGCGCCAGGAGGGCCGCGGCATCGGGCTCGCGAACAAGATCAAGGCGTATGCGCTGCAGGATCACGGCGCGGACACCGTCGAGGCGAACGCGCATCTCGGATTCCCCGCGGATTTGCGCGACTATCAGCCCGCGGTCGACATCCTGCGCGACCTGCACGTGAGCAAGGTGCGCTTGATGACGAACAATCCACGCAAGGTCGATGCGCTGGCGAAAGCCGGCATCGAAGTGGTCGAGCGCATCCCGGTCCAGTGCGGCCGCAATCCGCACAACGAGGAATACCTGCACACCAAGGCCGACAAGCTCGGCCATCTCCTGCAGAAGCAATGAGCCCACCGCCGCCTGCACTCGACAAGGCGCGCGGAGTTCTTCGTGAGCTTGGATCGCTGACCTATCAGACCTACCAGGTCTCGCGCGGCTTCGTGCCGCTGGTCAATCTGCTCACGCACGAGAACGACGTCACGCGCGAGGAGCTGTCGGCGGCGATCGACAAGATCTTCGACGGGCTGTATCGCCATCCGATCACGCGCAGCGCGGAGCGCATCACGCAATACCTGCGCGCCAAAAGGCTCATCCCGAACGAGCAGTCGACTGAAGAGCTGATCCGCTTCGTCGTCGATCAGTTGATCCAGCGCTCCCCGGTGCCGGTGCCCGAAGCGATCGTCGAGGAGTTCTGGCGCTTCTTCAACGAGCTGTTCTCCTCGCCAGAGCTCAAAGGCCTGGGCGAGCTCACGCTCGACATGGTGCGGCTCGTCATCCACACCTACGAATCGCTGCTCGTGGAAGTGGTGAACCTGCTCAAGGCGGGTCGGCGCTTCAATCAATGGCAGCTCAACGAGCTGCTCCGTCGCGCGCAGCTGATCCGCGGCGACGTGGGCATCGTGCGACGGCAGATCAAGGCAATCCGCTACATCCGGCCGTTCTTCCAGGCCGATCCGAAGGATTTCGCAACGCAGGCGAAGATCGTCGCGCAGATGGTGCGCGAGTTCGGGCCGTTCTTCATCAAGATGGCGCAGGCCGCTGCGGCGAACGCCGACTTCCTGCCGGAAGAGATCGCCTCCGAGCTCGCCGTCTTCCACGAAGACGTCGCGCCGATGACGGAAGACGAGGTGCTGCAGGCCTTCCAGGAAACGCACGGCAAGCCGCCGCATCAGCTCTACATGGGCTTCGACGCGGCGCGGCCGGTGCGCTCCGGATCGATCGGCTCGATTTACGTCGCGAAGAAGCCGTTCATCGAGGAAGGTGTCGAAGTGCTGCGGCCGGTGGTGATCAAGGTCGGGCGGCACAACATCGATCGCGAATTCCTGATCGGCAAGATGGTGCTCGGGCTTGCGATCATGTCGTCGCAGTACTGGGCGCCGCACACCAAGCTCGCGCCGTTCCTGCGCGCGCTGCAGTTGCAGGTCGACGAGTTCATCGCCGGTTTCACTCAGGAGCTCGACTTCGCCGAGGAGGCGCGCAATCACGAGCGCTTCTTCCTGCGCTCGCTGCGCAGCAAGAGCTGGAGCGTGCCGCGGCTCTATGGGTCGACCAGCCGCATCATCGAGATGGAATACCTGTCCGACGCGACGAGCCTCGCGAAAGCGCTCGGGCGGTTGCCGCGCCGCGAGCGCCGGCGCTTCCAGTCGCAGGTCGCGCAGCAGCTGCTCTACACCGTGCTGTCGCACATCTTCATGTACCAGGAGATGCACGGCGATCTGCATCCCGGGAACATCATGATCGGCGCCGACGGCGCGCTGCACCTGATCGACTGGGGCAACGTGGTGCCGCTCGAGGGCAAATGGGGCGCGGTGTGGGAATACCTCACCGGCGCGATCACCGCGGACCTCGATCTGCTCACGGACGCGCTGATCCAGGTGAGCACGACGCCCGACGAGAATCGCGCGCGGCGCGACGAGATCCACGCTGCGCTCGCCGAGACGCTGAAGAAAAAGGGGGTGACGCCGCTGACGCGTCGCAACTTCCTGCTCGAGTTGAAGCGCGGCGGAGTTGCGGGCCTGCACACCCGCGGCCAGACGATCCTGCATCTGATGTCGAACACCCAGCACGCCGGCGTCGTCATCAAGAAGGAATACCTGCATCTGTCGCGCGCGCTGATGGCGGCGGCGGGCAGCTTCGGCACGCTCTACGAAAAATCGCCGAAGCGGCTCTTGATGCTCGACCTCGCGTTCGGCCTCGCGCGGCTGCCGTGGAAGCTGGCGCGCGACATCACGTTCGCCGAAGTCTCGTTCTGGCGCGCGCGCATGGCGAGGCTGCTGCCGCTGCCGAAGGTGCTGCGCGATCGGCTCGCGCCGCCGTCGGTGCTGGCGCTCCAGCAGATCCAGGCTTGAGCCTTTACGCGCTCGCGCGCACGGCGCTCTTCAAGCTCGATGCGGAGCAGGCGCACGAGCTCACGATCGAAACCTTCCGCCGCGCGCCGAAGCTCGCGACCGCTGCATTCGCCGGCAACGCGGTCGACGATCCGGTCGATCTGCTCGGCATCCGCTTCGCCAATCGCGTCGGGCTCGCCGCCGGGCTCGACAAGAACGCCGAGTGTCTCGACGCGTGGTCGCGGCTGGGCTTCGGCTTCGTCGAGATCGGCACGGTCACGCCGCGCGCGCAGCCGGGCAATCCGAAGCCGCGCATGTTCCGCTTGCCGAGGCACGAAGCACTGATCAATCGGCTCGGCTTCAACAACAAGGGCGCGGACTACGTGCTCGCGCGGATCCGCGAGTCCTCGTATCGCGGCGTGCTCGGCGTGAACCTCGGCAAGAACTTCGACACGCCCAACGAGCGCGCGGCAGACGATTACGTCGCCGGCTTGCGCAAGCTCTACAGCGTCGCGTCGTACGTGACGATCAACGTCTCGTCGCCGAACACCAAAGGCCTGCGCGACCTGCAAGGGCAGGCGGCGCTGCGCACGCTGCTCGCGGCCATCACGATGGAGCGCGCGCGTCTCGCCGACGCCCACGGCAAGCGCGTTCCCTTGCTGCTGAAGATCGCGCCCGATCTGTCGGACGTCCAGATCGCCGAGGCCGCCGAGGTCGCGCGAGCGTCCGGGATCGACGGAATGATCGCGACCAACACGACGATTGCGCGACCGGGGCTTGAGCGCGAGCCGCTCGCCAGTGAAACCGGCGGCCTGTCCGGCGCGCCGTTGCGCCGCATGTCGACCGAAGTCCTGCGCAAGCTGCGCGCCCGGGTGGGCAAGGACTTCCCGCTGATCGGAGTCGGTGGGATCACCAGCGCCGAGGCGGCGACCGAACGCGTCGACGCGGGCGCCGATCTCGTGCAGGTCTACACGGGCTTCATCTACCGCGGACCGCCGCTCGTGCGCGAATGCGCGCTCGCCCTCAAGAGGAAAGCGGCGTCAAAGTTGCCGGGGGCAGGGGGTTCCCTGTAAATTCCGCGCATTCCATAAGAACAACATTCGTCAGCAGTTTCCGATCACAGCAGTCAGGGGTTACAGGACAGGTCCATGAGCAAAATGCTTCGGGGTGCACTGTTGGCTTGCGGCACGGTGTGGGCGGGCCAGGCGGCTGCGGTCAACACCGAGAACTACGACATTCCGTACGTGGCTGCGATGGGCAGCTACGTCATTCCCGACAGCGTGCGCGACAACGACGGCGGCTGGGGCTTCGACGCGCTGTTCGGCGTGCCGCTGGGAGACTGGTTCCCGATCTCCGGCTCGGCGGCCGAGATCAATTTCTTCGACAACAACCTCAAGCGCACGATCGACAACAACAACAATTACCAGACCGGCATCATGGTCGACTGGGTCAAGGACTTCGGCCTCTACGGCTGGCCCAAGAACGGCGTGATGAGCTGGGCGCCGGACTTCAAGCCGTTCACGGTCCTCGGCATCGGCGCGGTGCAGGACGACGTGCTCGGCACCAAGCACGGCGTGTTCGGCTTCGAGGGCGGCGCCGGCGTCATCGCGACGCTGCCGTGGTGGGGCTGGGCGATCCGCACCGACATCCGTCTCGTCGGCCAGGTCAACAACAAGTCCGTGCCCGATCACGACGTGCTGGTCGACTATCGCTTCAACCTCGGCCTGCAGATTCCGCTCACGCCGTTCTTCGATCGCAACCTCGCGGTCACGCCGGCGAAGGAGTGCGACGTCGCGGTGGTGAATCCGGTCACCGGTCGCAGCGACTGCGCGACGGACTCGGATCACGACGGCGTGCCGGACACGCTCGACAAGTGCCCCGGCACTGCGCCCGGCACGCCGGTCGACGCGAATGGCTGCCCGACCAACTCCAGCGGCGCCGACTCCGATCACGACGGCGTCTCCGACGCCAGCGACGTCTGCCCGAACACGCCGGCCGGCATGAAGGTCGACAGCGTCGGCTGCGCGGTGTCGCAGACCGTCGTGCTCACCGACGTGCGCTTCAAGCTCGACTCGGCCGAGCTGACCGACGAGGCGAAGGGCACGCTCGACAACGTCGCCAAGGCGCTCGAGAGCCAGAAGAACATCTCGGTCGAGGTCGACGGCTACGCCGACAACATGGGCTCGCCGAAGTACAACGAGGAGCTCTCGCAGAAGCGCGCCGAGTCGGTGAAGGAATATCTGGTGGGCAAGGGCGTCGATGGCTCGCGCCTGGCGGCCAAGGGCTTCGGCGAGAAGAAGCCGGTCGTCTCGAACGACACCGAAGCGGGCCGCGAGATGAACCGCCGCGTGGAGTTCAAGGTCACCATCCAGGGCGCCTGATCCCGCTCGGGCTCGAAGGAATCTCGACCGCCGGCCCGAAAGGCCGGCGGTTTTTTTATGGCTGAACCGATCGCATCGCCGTGCGTCAACGTCTGCCGGCTCGACCCCGAGCAGGTCTGCGTCGGCTGCGGGCGTACGATCGAGGAAATCACGGTGTGGCCGATCGCGGATGAGGCGACGCGCCGCCGGATCGTCCAGGACGCAGCGCGCAGGCTCGGAGGCAACATGAGCAACGACAAGCAGAAGCCGAAGGAAGAGCATCGCATCGAGCACTTCGCGCAGCGCATGACCATCCCGGTGCGCTGGGGCGACATGGATGCGCTCGGGCACGTCAACAACGTCAAGTTCTTCACCTTCGACGAGAGCGTGCGCATCGCGTATTTCGACGAGCTCGCGCGCGCCGATCGGTCGTTCATGAAGACGCACGGGATGATCCTCGCGCACATCGGCGCCGACTTCATCGCACAGCTGCACTATCCGGCGACGCTCGAGGTGGGGATCCGCGTCGCGAAGATCGGCAGATCGAGCCTGAACACGGTCGCCGCGATGTTCAGCGAGGGCAAGCTGATCGCGGTGACGAAAGGTGTGATCGTCTGGTTCGACTACGCGAACCAGAAGACGATGCCGATCCCGGAGCACGTGCGCGAGCTGATCCGCAAGCGCGAGCGGGTCGCGCCGGAGGAAGGCTGATCTACAGTTTCATCCCCGACAGCTCGACGACGGCTTCGGATTGCTCCCACGCGTCGTCGAACATCTTCATCAGCTCGACCACACGCTGCGTCGCGTGCGGGTAGAAATAGGCGTCCAGCCGCGTCGCGTCGGGCAGCTCGAGCATCGTCGTGCGGTCGGCGATCAGGATCTCCGGACCCTCGCGCTCACGCTTCTCCGGCGTCAGCTCGCGCAGCTTGATGCGGCTCGGGAGCTTGCGCGCGACTTCGAGGAACGGATTGCCATTGGCCGTCGCACCACGCGCGTCGGCAACGATGATGCGGACCTGCTGGCGCTCGTCGCGCAGCGCGAACTTGATGAGCGCATCGCTCAAGTCCTCGCGGGCATAGAAGCGGCGCGCGAGGCTCAGGCTGAGCAGCGCGATGGTGTGCTGCGCCGCCGCGATGACGGACGCAGCCTTCGCGCCGAAGGCGTCGGTGCCGCTGACGATCTCCCGATCCGGACGCTGGACGTCGGCCATCAGACTTGCCTCGCTTGCTCTGCCGCGTTGCCGGTGTACTCGCCGGGCGTGAGCGCGAGCAGCCGCTTCTTGTCGGCGGCCGGCAGCTTCAGGCCCTCGATGAACTGGCGCAGCGCGTCCTTGCCGACGCGCTTGCCGCGCGTGAAGCGCTTGAGCTGCTCATAGGGCTCCGGCAATCCGTGCCGGCGCATGACGGTCTGGATCGCCTCGCCGAGCACTTCCCAATTCGCCTCGAGGTCCTGGCCCATCTTCCACGCGTCGGCCTCGAGCTTGCCGAGTCCTTTCTCGATCGCCTGATACGCGATCGCGCTGTGCGCGATGCCGACACCGAGATTGCGCAGGGCCGTGGAGTCGGTGAGATCACGCTGCCAGCGCGAGATCGGCAGCTTCTGCGCGAGATGCTGGAGGATTGCGTTCGCGATGCCGAGATTGCCTTCGGCGTTCTCGAAGTCGATCGGATTCACCTTGTGCGGCATCGTCGACGAACCCACTTCGCCTTCGACGGTGCGCTGGCGGAAGTACGACATCGAGACGTAGCCCCAGATGTCGCGGCAGAAATCGATCAGCACGGTGTTGAAGCGCTCGAGCGCGTGGAAGTACTCGGCGATGAAATCGTGCGGCTCGATCTGCGTCGTCGCGGGGCTCGGCTCGAGGCCGAGATCGCGGATCAATCGCGAGGCGAGCTTCGGCCAGTCGACGTCGGGATACGCAGCGAGATGCGCGTTCCAGTTGCCGACCGCGCCGTTCATCTTGCCGAGCAGCTCGACCTGCGCGAGCTGCTTGCGCTGACGACGCAGGCGCTGCGCGAACACCGCCATCTCCTTGCCGAGCGTCGTCGGCGATGCGGGTTGGCCGTGCGTGCGCGCGAGCATCGGCTGCTCGGCGTACTGGCGGGCGAGCGTGGCGATCGACTTGATCAGCCGATCCGCTGCCGGCAGCAGCGCCTTCTCGCGCGCATCCTTGAGCATCAGCGCGTAGGCGAGGTTGTTGACGTCCTCGGACGTGCAGGCGAAGTGGATGAACTCCTTGATCTCGGCGAGCTCGCGCTGCGAGCCGATCTTCTCCTTGAGGTAGTACTCGATCGCCTTGACGTCGTGGTTGGTCGTGTCCTCGATGCGCTTGACCCGCTGCGCCTCGGTCATGTCGAACGCCTCGACGATGCGCTCTAGCTTCTTGCGCGCGGCGGCCGTGAGCTCCGGAACTTCCTCGATGCCTTTCTGATCGGAGAGCGCGAGCAGCCAGCGCACCTCGACCTGGAGGCGATAGCGGATCAAGCCGTACTCGCTGAACAGCTCGCGCAGCGTCGCGGTCTTCTCCGCGTAGCGGCCGTCGATGGGCGAGATGGCCGAGAGCGAGGTCAGGTTCATGGGCCCCGGATTTGTGGTGAACGCTGGTGTAAGGTGAGCATTATGCCTGCTCCGAAAACACGTATAGAACGGGACAGCATGGGCGAGCTGCGCGTCCGGGCGGACGCGCTGTGGGGCGCTCAGACGCAGCGCGCGGTGCAGAACTTCCCGGTCTCTGGATTGAGGATGCCGCGCGCGTTCATCCGCGCGCTGGGACTGATCAAGGCGACCGCCGCGGAAGTGAACGCGACGCTCGGGCAGATCGACAAGCGCCGGGCCAAGGCGATCGCGGCGGCGGCGCTCGAAGTCGCGCGCGGCGATCACGACGATCAGTTCCCGATCGACGTCTTCCAGACCGGATCGGGCACGTCGTCGAACATGAACGCCAACGAAGTGATCGCGACACTCGCGAGCCGCGCGTCGGGCGCGAAAGTGCACCCGAACGATCACGTCAATTGCGGGCAATCCTCGAACGATGTCGTTCCCACCGCGATCCACGTTTCCGCAGCACTCGAGCTGCATGAGCGATTGCTGCCCGCGCTCGCGCATCTCGCCGGCGTCATCGAGCGCAAGGCGCGGGGCTTGCGCAGCGTTGCCAAGACCGGCCGCACGCATCTGATGGACGCGATGCCGCTCACGTTCGCGCAGGAGATGAGCGGCTGGGCGCAGCAGGTCCGCAACAGCGTCGCGCGGATCCGCGCGACGCTGCCGCGCGTGCAGGCGCTCGCGCAAGGTGGCACCGCGGTCGGCACCGGGATCAACGCGCATCCGCGGTTCGGCAAGCAGTTCGGTGCCGCATTGTCGCGACGCACCGGCGTGCGCTTCACCGCGTCGCCGAATTACTTCGAGAGCCTCTCGTCGCAGGACGCAGCGGTCGAGCTGTCAGGGCAATTGCGCACGGTCGCGGTGTCGCTGATGAAGATCGCGAACGACCTGCGCTGGATGAATTCCGGCCCGCTCGGCGGTCTCGGCGAGATCGAGCTCACCGCGCTGCAGCCTGGCTCGTCGATCATGCCGGGCAAGGTGAATCCGGTGATCGCCGAAGCGACCGCCATGGTGGCTGCGCAAGTCATCGGCAATGACGCGACGATCGCAGTCGCCGGGCAGGCAGGCAACTTCCAGTTGAACGTGATGCTGCCGGTGATCGCGTTGAATCTCCTGCAGTCGATCGAGATCCTCGCCAGCGTCTCCCGCTTGCTCGCAGACGATGCGATCGCCGGATTCAAGGTGCGTCGCGACAACGTCGACAAGGCGCTCGCGAGGAACCCGATCCTGATCACCGCGCTCAATGCGGTCATCGGCTACGAGAAGGGCGCTGCCATTGCGAAGCGCGCATACAAGGAAGGACGATCGGTGCTCGACGTCGCGCGCGAAGCGACCGGCATGAGCGAGCGTGAGCTCAAGCGTCTGCTCGACCCGCTCGCGCTCACCAAGGGCGGCATCCACGGTCCCGGTGGCGCCGGCGGCTGATGCCGGAGTATCCGGATCTCACGATCTATCTCGATCGCCTCGCCGCGCGCGCGAAGGGGCGCGAGCTCGAGCGGCTCCGCATCGGCAGCCCTTTCGTGCTACGCACCGTGGACCCGAAGCCGGACGAATTCGCCGGAAAGAAGTTGATCGCGCTCTCGCGCATCGGCAAGCGGCTCATCTTCCGGTTCGAGGGTGATCTCTTCGCGGTGATCCATCTGATGATCCTCGGCCGGCTGCACTGGAAGGGCCGCGGCATCAGGATCCCGCGCGGCGGCGGCCTTGCGGCGTTCGACTTTCCGACTGGCACGCTGCTGCTCGTCGAGCACGGCAAGAAGCGGCGCGCGTCGTTGCATCTGGTGCGCGGTGAAGCGGCGCTCGATCAGTTCCGGCGCGGCGGCATCGAGGTGTTCGAAG
Organism: Nevskiaceae bacterium; assembly: GCA_035650495.1. Taxonomy (GTDB): domain Bacteria; phylum Pseudomonadota; class Gammaproteobacteria; order Nevskiales; family Nevskiaceae; genus DASRHK01. Next base: position 45,051 of record DASRHK010000027.1, read on the forward strand.
CGACGCAAGAGCAATTCGCCGAAGCGCTGAAGCGCAAGAACCTGACGATCAAGCGCGCGCTGACCGACCCGACGATCATTGCTGCGATCGGCAATGCCTATTCCGACGAGATCCTGCATCGCGCCAAGCTGTCGCCGTTCAAGCAGACGCAGTCGATCGGCGACGAGGAGATGCAGCGGTTGTTCGCAGCGACGCGCGGCGTGCTGTCGGACTGGACGCGCTGGCTCGGCGAGGAAGTCGGCGAGGGCTGGCCGGAGAAGGTGACCGCGTTCCACAAGGGGATGGCAGTGCACGGCAAATACAAGCAGCCATGCCCGGTGTGCGGCGCGCCGGTGCAGCGCATCGTCTACGCCGACAACGAAGCAAACTACTGCGCGCGGTGCCAGACCGAAGGGCGGATCCTCGCGGATCGCGCCCTTTCACGTCTGCTGAAAGAGTCCTGGCCGCGGACTCTGGAGGAGCTGGAGGGTTAGCCCTCGTATTTGAAGCTGAGCGACAGCTTGACGCGATACTCCTTGATCTTGCCTTTCGCGTCGATCGTCGCGTCCTGCTGCACCACCTCGGCGATGCGCAGGTTGCGCACGGTCTTGGACGCATGCGCGACGGCCTGCTGCGTCGCGTCTTCCCAGCTCTTCGAGCTCGTGCCGACCAGCTCGATGATCTTGTAGGCGCTCACGGGACTACTCCTCTTGTTGTTCGTGGGGCGTTCAACTTACGCCTGCTGCCGAGACCACGGCAAGCGTCCCAGTGAACGTGTACGATTTGCGCCGCCATGACGACCATCCGCCAGCAGGACCTGATCGACAGCGTCGCCGACGCCTTCCAGTACATCAGCTATTACCACCCGCTCGACTACATCCAGGCGCTCGGCAAAGCCTACGAGCGGGAGGAATCGCCGGCGGCGAAGGATGCGATCGCCCAGATCCTCACCAATTCGCGGATGTCGGCAGAAGGCCATCGGCCGATCTGCCAGGACACCGGCATCGCCGTCGTGTTCGTCAAGGTCGGCATGAACGTGCGCTGGGACGGCGCGACGATGTCGGTCTCCGACATGATCAACGAAGGCGTGCGCCGCGCGTACAACCATCCCGACAACAAGCTGCGCGCTTCGGTCCTCGCCGACCCGGCGGGCACGCGCAAGAGCACGAAGGACAACACGCCGGCCGTGATCCATTACGAGATCGTGCCGGGCGATCACGTCGAAGTGACCTGCGCCGCGAAGGGCGGTGGATCGGAAGCGAAGTCGAAGTTCGCCATGCTCAATCCCTCCGACTCGCTCGTCGACTGGGTGCTGAAGACCGTGCCGACGATGGGCGCCGGCTGGTGCCCGCCGGGGATGCTCGGCATCGGCATCGGCGGCACGCCGGAGAAGGCGATGCTGCTCGCGAAGGAATCGTTGATGGCGCCGATCGACATCCAGCAGCTGAAAGCGCGCGGTGCGAAGACGCGAACGGAAGAATTGCGACTCGAGCTGTTCGACAAGGTGAACGCGCTCGGGATCGGCGCGCAAGGCCTCGGTGGACTCACGACCGTTCTCGACGTGAAAGTGCTCGACTATCCGACGCACGCGGCGAACCTGCCGATCGCGATGATCCCGAATTGCGCCGCGACGCGGCACGTGCATTTCGAGCTCGACGGCTCCGGGCCCGCGCATCTGGAAACGCCGAAGCTGGAGGACTGGCCGAAAGTGACGTGGACGCCGGATCTGAAATCCGCCACGCGCGTCGATCTCGACCAGCTCACGAAAGAGCAGGTCGCAGCGTGGAAGCCGGGTCAGAAGCTCTTGCTCAACGGCAAGATGCTCACGGGTCGCGACGCCGCGCACAAGCGCATCGCCGATCTGCTCGGCAAAGGCCAGAAGCTGCCGGTCGATTTCACCAATCGCGTGATCTATTACGTCGGCCCGGTCGATCCGGTGCGCGACGAGGTCGTCGGCCCCGCGGGCCCGACCACCGCGACGCGCATGGACAAGTTCACCGAGATGATGCTCGCGCAGACCGGGCTCATCGCGATGATCGGCAAGTCGGAGCGCGGACCGGTCGCGATCGAGGCGATCAAGAAGCATCGCAGCGCGTACCTGATGGCGGTCGGCGGCGCGGCGTATCTCGTGGCGAAGGCGATCAAGTCCGCGAAGGTCGTCGGCTTCGAGGACCTCGGCATGGAAGCGATCTACGAATTCGAAGTGCGCGACATGCCGGTGACGGTTGCCGTCGACGCGAATGGCGAGTCGGTCCATGAAACGGGACCGAAAGAGTGGAAAGTGAAGATCGCCGCGAAGGCTGCTGCTTAGGGGATCAGCAGCGTCGTTCCCGTCGTCTTGCGCGCCTGCAGATCTGCGTGCGCTTTGGCGACATCCTTCAGGGCGTAGCGCTGACGCACATCCGCGGTGACGATCTCGTCGCGCACGGCGTCGAATAGCGCGGTGGCGGCCTGATCGAGATCCTTGCGCGTCGCGACGTAGTCGGCGAGGGTCGGGCGGGTGAGATAGAGCGAGCCCTTGGCGGTGAGCAGATGCGGCTCGATCGCCGGCGGCTTGCCCGACGCGTTGCCGAACGTCACGACCATCCCGCGGCGCTTCGTGCAATCGAACGATTTCACCAGCGTGTCCTTGCCGACGGCGTCGTAGACGACGTCGACGCCGCGGCCCTTGGTGATCTTCTTCACTTCCGCGACGAAATCCTTCTTCTTATAGTCGATCGCGTGATCGCAGCCGTATTTCTTCGCGAGCTTGCATTTCGTCGGGCCACCAGCAGTGCCGATCACCGTCGCGCCGAGCGAGCGAGCCCACGGCACGAGCACGCTGCCGACGCCGCCCGCAGCCGCGTGCACGAGAATGAGGTCGCCGCGCTGCACAGGGAAGGTGAGGTGCAGCAGGTAGTACGCCGTCATGCCTTTGAGCATCAGGGCGGCCGCGGTCTCATCGCTGATGTCCGCGGGCAGTCGCACGACGCGCGCGGCGGGGACGAGACGCACTTCGGCGTAGGCGCCGAGCAGACCGGCGTAAGCGACGCGATCGCCGCGCTTGAAGTCCGCGACGCCCGAGCCGACCGCCTCGACGACGCCGGCGCCCTCGGAGCCGATGCCGCTCGGCAGCTCCAGCGGATACAGGCCGGAGCGATGGTAGGTGTCGATGAAGTTGAGACCGATCGCGCTCTGACGGATGCGAAGCTGGTCGGGACCGGGCTCGCCGACGTCGACGTTCTTCAGCTTGAGAACTTCCGGCCCGCCATGTTTGTCGATCACGACCGCCACAGACATTTTAGAGGCTCCTGTGCAATCCCGGAATGGTAATCTGCGCGCCCTGCAAACGTCTCCGCCGCGACTCATGCTTTCACTTTCCTACCGGCAGCTCTGCTCGCTCGGCTTGCTTGCGTGCGTATTCGCGATGGCGTTCGCGCTGTACCTGCAGCACTACCGCCATCTCGAGCCGTGCAACATGTGCATCTTCCAGCGTGTGGCGATGATGGGCGCCGGCGTGTTCTTCGCCGGCGGCGCGATCTTCGGGCCGCGCGGCGGGATGCGCTGGTTCTGGTCGGGCTTCGCGACTGTCGCCGCTCTGATCGGCGTCGGGCTCGCGGCGCGTCACGTGCAGATCCAGCACCTGCCGCCGGATCAGGTGCCGGCGTGTGGCGGCAGTCTCGACTATCTGTTCGACGTGCTGCCCTGGAAGGAAGTGGTGGAGAACGTCCTTCGCGGCGACACCGATTGCGCGAAGATCAATGCCGCGTGGCTCGGCCTCTCGCTGCCGGCGTGGACCATGATCACCTTCATCGGCCTCGCGCTCTTCGCGATCGCGACGCCGCTCGTCTCGAGGAAATCCGCATGAGCTTGGCGACGACTGATCTCTCCGACGCCCATCCCGAGGTGCAGGTCTGCGAGCCGGTGTTCGGCGATTACGGCGGCAAGATCGCATTCCACGGCCCGGCGAAGACGCTGAAGATCTTCGAGGACAACGCGATGGTGCGCGCGCAGCTCGAGCAGGCCGGGCAGGGACGGGTGCTCGTGGTCGACGGCGGCGGCTCGATGCGCTGCGCACTGCTCGGCGATCAGCTGGCGACGCTCGCGGTGAAGAACGGCTGGGCCGGCGTGCTGATCAACGGCTGCATCCGCGATTCCGAGGCGATCGGCGAGATGGCGATCGGCGTGAAGGCGCTCGGCACGCATCCGCGCAAGAGCGAGAAGGGATTGCATTCGGGGCGCGAGGATCTCGTGGTCTCGTTCTGCGGCGTCACGATCAAGCCGGGCAACTGGATCTACGCGGACAGCGACGGCGTGATCGTGGCGCAGTCGGCCATCCACGACTAGGCGGAAGACGCGCCCATGCAGGACCTGACCCACGGCTCGGTCCGTGGCCACATCTGGAGAATGACGGCGTTCATGCTCGTCAGCATGCTGCTGCAGACGCTCTACAGCCTCGTCGATCTCTACTGGGTGAGCCGGCTCGGCAAGGAAGCGATCGCGGCGGTCAGCATTGCCGGCAACCTGATGATGATCGTGATGGCGTTCGGGCAGATGCTCGGTGTCGGCGCGGCGGCGGTGATCTCGCACGCGGCCGGTCGCAAGGATCACGTGCAGGTGCAGCGGCTGTTCAATCAGGCGTCGGCGCTGGCCGCGTTGTTCGGCGTGGTGTTCGGCGTCGGCGGGCTGGCGCTGAAGAACCTCTACGTCCAGACGCTGGCCGCCGACGTCGCGACCGCCGAGCTGGCAAGCCGCTTCCTCACCTGGTTCATCCTGGCGATGGCCGTGCAGTTCCCGATGATGGGACTCGGATCGGCGCTGCGCGGCATCGGCAACATGCGGCCCGGGGTCGTCACGCAGGTGGGGACCATCGTCGTGAACATGGCTCTCGCGCCGATCCTCATGTTCGGCTGGATCTTCGGGCTGAAGCTCGGGATCGAAGGCGCGGCGATCGCGACGTTCATCGCGATTCTCCTCGGCATGATCGGGCTCGCGCTCTATCTGCGGCGCGAGGCGACCTATCTGCGGGTCAATCTCGCGGACTGGAAGCCTCATCTGCCGACCTGGCGCCGCATCCTCGGGATCGGCCTGCCGTCCGGCGTGGAATTCGGCCTGATGACGATCTATTTCACGTTCATCTACGCAGTGATCCGGCCGTTCGGCGCGGACGCGCAGGCGGGCTTCGGCATCGGCATGCGCATCATGCAGACCGGCTTCATGCCCGCGATGGCGGTCGGCTTCGCCTGCGCTGCAGTCGCGGGACAGAACTACGGCGCCAGCCAGCCTGCGCGGGTGCGTGAAACGTTCGTCTCAGGAGCGGCGATCGCGACGCTGTTCATGCTCGTCTTCGTCGTCCTCTCGCACGTGGCACCCGGCGCGATGATCCGCGTATTCGCGCAGGAGGCCCCGGTGGTCGACGTCGCCGAGAGCTATCTGCGCATCATTGCGTGGAATTACATCGCCTTCGGGCTCATTGCCGTGAGCGGCGGCATCTTCCAGGGGCTCGGCAACACGTGGCCGTCGCTGATCAGCTCCGCGACCCGGATCGTCCTCATCGTTGCCCCGGCCTGGTGGCTGGCCAGCCGCCCGGACTTCCGGCTCACGCAGGTCTGGTGGCTTGCGGTGGCTGCCGTGGTCGTGCAGATGACTCTCTGCCTGATGCTCCTGCGGCGCGAATTCACGCGCAAGCTCGAAATGCCAGCCCCAGTGACAGCAGCAGCCGAGACAGCAGCGTAGAATTGCCGAGCTGGCGGGGGCCGGCCGATTCCGACAAGGAAGTCACAGGGAAGGGTTCGATGGACGACAGCAGCAGAGCCGCGCGCATGCTCGGCGTAACAATCTGGATCGTCATGGCCGCCGTTGCAATCTGGATCGTGCATTAGCGACGATCGCACGCGGACGCGGCGTGACGCCGTGTCGCAGCCGCTATAATTCGTGCCCCACAATTTCTGCGAGCGCGAAATGGCGATGAAGCTGCCCAAGGGCGTTGAAATCCTGGCCCCGATCCGTCCGGGCTACGAGAAGATCCTCACGCCTGCCGCGCTCGAGTTCGTCGCCAAGCTGGTCCGCAAGCACGGCAAGCGCCGCGCGGAATTGCTCGAGCTCCGCAGAGAGCGCCAGCAGCCCATCGACAAGGGCCGCATGCCGGGCTTCCTCAAGGAGACGGCCAGCATCCGCAAGGCCAAGTGGCAGATCGCCGGCATCCCGGCCGATCTGCAGGACCGTCGCGTCGAGATCACCGGCCCGGTCGATCGCAAGATGGTCATCAACGCGCTCAACTCCGGCGCGAAGTGCTTCATGGCGGACTTCGAGGATTCGGCGAGCCCGACCTGGGAGCTGATGATCCAGGGGCACATCAATCTCGCCGACGCCGTGCGCCGCAAGATCGAGTTCACCTCGCCGGAAGGCAAGCAGTACAAGCTCAACGACGAGATCGCGACGCTGATCGTGCGTCCGCGCGGCTGGCATCTCGAAGAGAAGCACGTCCGCATCGACGGCAAGCCGGCGCCGGGCGGCATCTTCGACTTCGCGCTGTTCTTCTTCCACAACGTGAAGGAGCAGCTCAAGCGCGGCACCGGTCCGTATTTCTACTTGCCGAAGATGCAGTCGCATCTCGAAGCGCGTCTCTGGAACGCCGTGTTCAAGGACGCGCAGACGCTGCTCGGAATCCCGCAGAAGACGATCAAGGCCACCGTGCTGATCGAGACGCTGTGGGCCGCGTTCGAGATGGACGAGATCCTCTACGAGCTGCGTGACCACATCGTCGGCTTGAACTGCGGCCGCTGGGATTACATCTTCTCGTGCATCAAGACGCTCAACGCGCACGGCGACTGGATGGTCCCGGATCGCTTCCAGGTCACGATGGACAAGCACTTCCTGGATTCGTACTCGAAGCTCCTGTGCGAGACGTGCCACAAGCGCGGCGCCTCGGCGATGGGCGGCATGGCTGCGTTCATCCCGACCAAGGATCCGGCCAAGAACGAAGAAGTGTTCGCCAAGGTCGCTGCCGACAAGCTGCGCGAAGTGAGGAACGGCCACGATGGCACCTGGGTCGCCCATCCGGGTCTCGTCAAGACGGCGATGGACGTGTTCAACCAGAACATGCCGACGCCGAACCAGATCGACAAGAAGTTCAGCTACGGCATCAAGGCCGACGATCTGCTGAAGCGTCCGGAAGGGCAGATCACCGAGAACGGCCTGCGCATGAATCTCAACGTCGCGCTCGGCTACGTCGAAGCGTGGCTCTGCGGCAACGGCTGCGTGCCGCTGCACAACCTGATGGAAGATGCGGCGACGGCGGAGATCTCGCGCACGCAGATCTGGCAGTGGCTCAAGCACGGCGCATCGCTGTCGGATGGGCGTCCGGTGACGCGCGAGCTCGTGCTGAAGATCCTCGACGAGGAGCTGACGGTGTATCGTCGCGAGCGCGGCGACGAGCGTTTCTTCAAGGGACGGTTTGCCGAGGCTGCCGGGATCGTGGCGCGCATGTCGACGGCGAAGGAGTGCGTCGACTTCCTGACCTTGCCGAGCTACGCGTACCTCGACTAAGGATCGGTACGGAAACGCATTGTGCGATGCACAAACGTTGCCGGTATAATGCGCCGCCGAATTTTTCGGCTGTGTGACGGATCACCGAGACGAACATGACGCGTGACGAGTTTTCCACCAAGGATCGACAGGCTATGAGCACCCGCGAAGAGCAGATCAAGGCTCTGGAGAAGGATTGGGCCACCAACCCCCGCTGGAAGAGCGTCAAGCGCGGTTACACCGCATACGACGTCGTCCGGCTGCGTGGCAGCCTGCCGATCGACTACACGCTCGCCAAGCGCGGCGCCGAGAAGCTCTGGCGTCTGGTGAATGGCGAAGCCAAGAAAGGCTACGTCAACGCGTTCGGCGCGATCACCGCCGGTCAGGCGATGCAGCAGGCGAAGGCCGGCCTCGAGGCCGTCTATCTCTCCGGCTGGCAGGTCGCCGCCGACGGCAACACCTCCGAGACGATGTATCCGGACCAGTCGCTCTACGCGTACGACTCGGTGCCCACGATGGTTCGTCGCATCAACAACACGTTCAAGCGCGCCGATGAGATCCAGTGGGCCAAGGGCGTCGGCCCCGGCCACAAGGACTTCGTCGATTACTTCCTGCCGATCGTCGCGGACGCGGAAGCCGGCTTCGGCGGCGTGCTCAACGCCTTCGAGCTGATGAAGAACATGATCCAGGCGGGCGCCGCCGGCGTGCACTTCGAAGACCAGCTCGCGGCCGTGAAGAAGTGCGGCCACATGGGCGGCAAGGTCCTGGTGCCGACGCAGGAAGCGATCGAGAAGCTGATCGCCGCGCGCTTCGCCGCCGACGTCATGGGCGTGCCGACGATCGTGCTCGCGCGCACCGACGCAGAAGCCGCGAACCTGCTGACCTCCGATCATCATCCGAACGACAAGAAGTTCCTCACGGGCGAGCGCACGCAGGAAGGCTTCTATCGCGTGAAGAACGGCCTGGAGCAGGCCATCTCGCGCGGTGTGGCTTACGCGCCGTACGCAGATCTCGTGTGGTGCGAGACCGGCACGCCGGATCTCGGCTTCGCGCGCGAGTTCGCGCAGGCCGTGCACAAGGCGGTCCCTGGCAAGCTGCTTTCGTACAACTGCTCGCCGTCGTTCAACTGGAAGAAGAATCTCGACGACAAGACCATCGCGAAATTCCAGGACGAGCTCTCCGCGCTGGGCTACAAGTATCAGTTCATCACGCTCGCGGGCATCCACATCAACTGGTACAACACGTTCCAGTTCGCGCATGCCTACGCGCGCGGCGAGGGCATGAAGCACTACGTCGAGCAGGTGCAGGAGCCGGAGTTCAAGGCGCGCGACAAGGGCTACACGTTCGTGTCGCATCAGCAGGAAGTCGGCGCCGGCTACTTCGACGACGTCACCACGGTGATCCAGGGCGGCTCCTCCAGCGTGCAGGCGCTCAAGGGCTCGACCGAGGAAGAGCAGTTCCACTGATCTTCTGACGCAGCTCAAGAAGGCCGGCTCGCTGCCGGCCTTTTTGTTTCTAGTGCGGCCAGCTCGTGATCGTGAGGTAGGGTGCGATCGCCGGCAACGGTTGTGAGCAATGCAGCGACAGTATCCCGCCACCGTCGGCGAGCTGCGCTTCGACGTCGCTCTTCTCCGCGCAGCGCTTCGAGACCGCCGCATACAACTGAAGCGGCTGGCCGACCTTCACGCCTGCGAGCGCGACAACAGCTGCGGTGCGATTCTTCAGCACGTGGCACTGCGGCAGGCCCGTGAGCTCGAAACGGTCCTCGCCCGACTTGAAGCTGAAAGCGCCGGCGCAGTCCTCCCACATCAGGCGCTGCATCGCGTTGCGAGCGTAGATGCGCTCGAAGTCCGGCGGCACGGTGCCGGGGCCGATCACGATGCCTGACGCGGCCAGCAACGCACGCAGCGCTGCGGCCGCATCCGGCTGCGGCCGCGACCACAGATCGGACATCGCTGCGGCGAGCGTGCCGTCACGATCGAGGGCACGCAGCGTCGCGAAATACTGCCCGACGTCGTAGCGCTCTCCGGATTTCTCAGCCTGCCCGAAGAGCGCCCGCCACAGCGCGAATAATCCGCCGCGATCGTGAAGCTCCGTGCCGGCCGCGAAGTTCATCACGCTGCCGCAGGAATAGGCGAGCTCGTAGACGCTCTGCTTGAACGCGTCCTGCAGCGACACGCCGAGCGGCGCGAGCTTGTTGAGACATCGATTGAGATTGAGCTCGACTTCGGCGCGCAGCGCGTCCTCGTCGAGCACGCCGAAATCCCGTGCCGCGGCCCAGGCGAACGCGTCGGCGCCGCCCTCGTGCATCCACGGCGCGGCATCACCCTCGACCGACTCGAAGCGGTTGCCGTTCCACAGATGCGCGGCTTCGTGCGCGAGCAGATGGAACGACATCCGCGCGTTCTTTGCGTCGCGCGCGCCCCAGAGCTTGCGGCTGCGGAAATCGAACGCGATGACGTCGGGCAACACCTCGCCGCTGTCGCCGGGATTGAAGTCTTCCTGCGGGTGATAGGTGATGAGGATTACGGGGCGCTTGTTCAGCGCATAGCCGGTGTGCTCGCGGTAATAGGCGAAGAGCTTCGGCAACAGATCGTCGAATTGCTGCTCCAGGTATCGAGGCAATCCGGGGTCGACGATGGCGATCACGTCCTGCGTCTCGATCGGCGCGAGCTTGCCGAAATAGACGAAGGTGCCGCGATCGAGAAGCGGATCGTGCCAAGTCACAGCGCCGGCATGTCGCTGACCGTCGAGCACGATGCTTTCGCCTTTGCGCGGAACGAAGCGCAGGTCGAAACGCGCCGGTACGGCTGGAGTGCCGTGCCGCAGCGGCGCGGCGTAGAGATGGAGCGTGCACAGCCATTCGGAACCGTCGGTGAGCGTCTTGTTCAGCGGATATTTCTTGTCGAGCTTGGTGGTGTCGGTCGCAAAACCCACGGTGACTTCGCGGAACGGCTTGCCGTCCTTGCGCTCGATGAATTCGTTGCCGTCCTTCGCGACCAGGCGAAATCCCGGCATCTGCAGCTTCCAGCGGCCGTGCCGGCGCAGGCCGAAATCGTCGATGAAGCGCAGCTGGTCCGCGGGTTGATCGAGCTGATAGCGCGCTCGCCAGCGGTCCGGCAGATGCGTAACAGAGATGGTGACGAGCTCGGCCGCGCAGGCGCAGTGCGCGGCGAGCAGGAGTGCCAGCGCAAGGAGCATTCGGTGCATGGCCTTGGAGTCTAGCAACCGTGTGATCGGGATCACGCCATGCCTTGAACTGCCCGCGATGCCGGAGTAGGTTCCGGTTCCTCGATCGATGCATGAGGACAAGCCATGAGCCGCAGCGCCTTGATCATCATCGTCCTGCTCGGCGCAGTCGCAGGATTCGCCATCTACGCCTTCCATCACCAGCCGCGCGCGGTCGACGAGGCAGCCACGACCGTACCGACTCCCGCGGTTGCCGCGCGCTGCATCCCGGCGGGACAGCAGGGCTCGAGCGTTCCGGTGACCGCCGCACAATGGGCGCAAGGCGCGCAGCTGTTCGACGGCCTCGGCAGCTTCCGCCGCAAGGTGACCACGAGCTCGGAAGACGCGCAGAGATATTTCGATCAGGGCATGCGCTATCTGTGGGCGTTCAACCACGACGAGTCGTCGCGCTCGTTCGCGAAGGCTGCCGAGCTCGATCCGGATTGCGCGATGTGCTGGTGGGGCCTCGCGCTGACGGTCGGTCCGAACTACAACTTTCCGCTGATGGCGGCGCCCCGCGCGAAGGTCGCGTTCGAGGCGGTGCAGTCCGCGCAGAAGAGCGTGGCGAGCGCGCAGCCCGTCGAGCAAGCGCTGATCGCCGCGCTGGGCAAGCGCTATCCGGATGCGCAGCCGCTCGATCCCTCGAACGAAGGGCCAATCCTCACCGCGTACGCGCAAGCGATGAAAGATGTCGCGCAGAAATTCCCGGACGATCTCGACGTGCAGACGCTGTACGCCGAATCGATGATGAACACCAATGCATGGAAGCTTTGGACGCTCGATGGCAAGCCGGCGTCGGGCACCGAAGAGATCGTCGCGACGCTGGAGCGCGTGCTGAAGAAGGACTCGATGCATCCGGGGGCGAATCACTACTACATCCACGCGATGGAGGCGTCGCCGCATCCGGAAGGCGCGATTGCTTCCGCCGAGCGCCTGCGCGGAATGATGCCCGCGGCGGGGCATCTCGAGCACATGCCTGCGCACATCATGCAGCGCGTCGGACGTTACGAAGACGCCGCCGAGGCGAATCGAAAAGGCGCGGCTGCGGACGTCGCGTACTTCAGCAAGACCAGGCCGCTCGACTATTACGCGATGTACACCGGGCACAACTATCAGTTCCTGGCATTCTCGGCGGCGATGGAAGGGCGCAAGGCCGAGACGCTGGAGGCGACGCGCCAGTCGCGCGCCACCATCCCGGACCAGATGCTGCTGTCGATGCCGGGCTTCGACTGGATCATCGGCGACCTGTACTTCGCGAAAGTGCGATTCGCCTTATGGGACGAGATGCTCGCCGAGCCGGCGCCGAACACCAGGCTGCCCGGACTGACTGGCGCGTATCTGTACGGCAAGGCTGTCGCGCTCGCGGCGACAGGCAAGCTCGACGACGCGCGCGCGACGATCGCGCAGCTCGACAAGCTCGCGACCGATACGCCCGCCGACTACGGCGCCGGCTTCAACAGCGCGCGCGACATGTTCGCGATCGCGTCGCAGGTCGCCAAGGCGCGCGTCGCCGCTGCCGAGAACAAGCCGGACGACGCGATTGCGCTGCTGCAGGACGCCGTCGCCAGGGAAGATCGCACCGGCTACGACGAGCCGGCCGACTGGTTCTTCCCGGTTCGGCACTTGCTCGGCGCCGAGCTGGTGAAGGCGGGCAAGGCCGCGCAAGCCGAAGCGGTCTATCGCGAGGACCTGAAGCGCCACCCGGACAACGGCTGGGCGCTGTTCGGCTTGAAGCAGGCCTTGCAGGCACAGAAGAAATCCGCCGAGGCGGCGAAGGTCGACGCGCAGTTCCAGAAAGCCTGGAAGCAAGCCGACGTACAATTGACCGCATCGATGCTCTGAGGCGGTTCGAAAGCCAACCACCGCCGCGCGACGAGAATCGCGCGGCTTTTTTTCGGGGGAGAGGAAATGAAAGTTCTCAAGGCGCTCGTGCTCATCGTGCTCCTGCTGGTCGCCGGCCTGTTCGCCTACGGGCTCACGTTGCCGAACAGCTCGCACATGCAACGCTCGGCGACCATCGCGGCGCCGGCCTGCACGGTCTACGCGCAGCTCGACAACTACAAGAATTTCAACCTGTGGTCGCCGTGGCTGCAGTACGACCCGAATGCGCAGTACAAGATCGAGGGCGCCGCGCGGGGCGTCGGCGCGAAGGAATCCTGGTCCGGCAACGACAAGGTCGGCACCGGCAGTCAGGAGATCATCGCGGCGCAGAGCTGCAAGGAGATCAAGTCGAAGCTCGTCTTCGGCGGCTTCGAGCAGAACCAGCAAACCGCGACGTTCACGCTCACGCCGGCCGGCGAGGGCACGCAGGTCGACTGGGCCTTCGATGGCGAGTTCGGCGGCAACATCTTCAGCCGGGTGATGAGCCGCTACTTCACGATCCTGATGGCCAAGGCGATGACCGACGACTTCGACCGCGGGCTGGCGAACCTGAAGAAGGTCTCGGAGGCGCTGCCGAAGGTGGACTTTGCCTCGCTCAAGGCCGAGGACCTCGACGTCAAGCCGGTCGCCGTCGCGGCGGTCGCGGGACACACGACGACGGAGTCGGCCGACATCGGCAAGGCCTACACCGAGTCCTACGCCAAGATCATGGGCTATCTCAAGGCCAACAATCTCAGCGAAGCCGGCCCGCCGATCGCGATCACCCGCAAGTGGGACGAAGCGGCGAAAGTGTTCGATTTCGAGGCCGGGATTCCGGTCGATCGCACCGACGTCCCCTTGAGCGACAGCGAAGTGCACATGATGCAGACCTACGGCGGCCCGGCGCTGAAGGTCACCCACACGGGCCCGTACGAGGATCTCGGCAAGACCTACGCGATGATCAAGGCCTACATGGCCGCCTATGGCTACGAAAAGGCGGGCGACGAATGGGAGGAGTACGTCTCCGATCCCGGCAAGACGCCCGCAGCGGAACTGGTCACTCTGATTTACTATCCCGTGAAGCTGTGAGCGAAATCCCCCCATGAGTCGCAATCCATGATCCGAGTGATGCTGGTGGACGACCACCGGCTGGTACGCGCCGGCCTCAAGCGCGTGTTGTCCGAGATGCCCGATATCGAAGTCGTCGCCGAAGCCGGCACCGGCGAAGAGGCGCTCGATCTCGCCAAGAAGCAGAGCCCCGACGTCGTGCTGATGGACGTCAACATGCCCGGCATGGGCGGCCTGGAGACGACGCGTCGTCTGGTCGCGCGCATGCCGCAGGTGAAAGTGATCGCCGTCTCGATGCATCTCGAGGAGCCGTATCCGAGCCGGATGCTCGAAGCCGGCGCTGCGGGCTACATCAGCAAGGACTCCGCGGCCGACGAAGTCGCTACCGCGATCCGGCGCGTCCAGTCTGGCGGCCATTACGTCGCGGCCGACGTCGCCGGCAATCTGGCCGCCTCGCTGATCAAGGGCGGATCGGGCAGCGCGCCGTTCGAGCAGCTCTCGCAGCGCGAGACGCAGGTGATGCTGATGGTGACCAAGGGCTACTCGACGCAGGCGATCTCGGATCGACTCTGCCTGTCGCCCAAGACGGTGAGCACGTATCGCTACCGGTTGTTCGAGAAGCTCGGCGTCACCAACGACGTCGAGCTCACCCGGCTCGCGATGCGCTACGGCCTGCTCGACGAGAAGAGCGAAAGCCAACCCTGATGCGCGCGCTTTGCGCGCTCCTGCAGTGACCAGCGAGTCCAACGGTTTCGACGCGAAAGCGTTCCTGTCGCAGCTGTCGACGGCGCCGGGCGTGTATCGCATGTACGGCGAGACGGGCGAGCTGCTCTACGTCGGCAAGGCGCGCAATCTCAAGAAGCGCGTGTCCAGCTATTTCCAGAAGGCGCACGACGCGCGCATCAGCTCGATGGTCGCGCAGATCCGCCGTGTGGAAGTCACGCTCACGCAGACCGAGGACCAGGCGCTGCTGCTCGAAGCCAACCTGATCAAGGATCAGCGTCCGCGCTACAACGTCCTCTACCGTGACGACAAGAGCTATCCGTATCTGCGCATCACTGCGCAGAAGTATCCACGCATCGCGTTCCATCGCGGTGCCAAGAATGCGCAGGACAAGTACTTCGGGCCGTTCGCGAGCGCGGGCGCCGTGCGCGAATCGCTCGCGACGCTGCAGAAGCTGTTCCTGCTGCGTCCGTGCCGCGACACGTTCTTCGCGCATCGCCAGCGGCCGTGCCTGCAATACCAGATCAAGCGTTGCTCCGGTCCGTGCACCGGACTGATCTCGGTGGAGGACTACGCGATCGAAGTGGGACGTGCGCAGCGACTGCTGCAAGGCAAGGGCGACGAGCTCGCCACCGAGCTCACGCAGGAGATGGAGAAGGCCTCGGAATCGCTCGAGTACGAGCGCGCCGCGCGATTGCGTGACCAGATCGCGGCGTTGAAGCGCGTGCGCGAGAACCGCAGCTTCACCGGCGGGGCGCGCGATCTCGACGTCATCGCGGTCGCGCCGCACGCGGCCGCCAGCTGCGTCGTCGTCGTCAGCGTGCGCAACGGCGTGAACCTCGGCCATCGCAGCCATTTCCCGAAGCATCCGCCGCACACGGGCGCGGAAGAGCTGCTCGAGACGTTCCTGGGACAGCACTACCTCGAACAGCCGGCGCCGGCGGAAATCCTCGTCAGCCATTGTCCCGAGGACGTCGACTTCATCGCGCAGGCGCTGTCGCAGCGCGCGCAGCGCAAGGTCACAGTGTCGCAGCCCCAGCGCGGTGCGCGGGTGCAGATGATGACGATGGCGCTCGACACCGCGGCGCAGGCGCTCGCGGCCCATCTCGCCGAATCGGCGACCATGGATCAGCGGCTGCTCGAATTGCAGCGCGCGCTCGAGCTCGACGTCGTGCCGCGCAGGCTCGAATGCTTCGACATCAGTCACACGATGGGTGAGCGCACGGTAGCGTCGTGCGTGGTGTTCGACGAGGAAGGGCCGCTCAAGAGCGCCTACCGGAAATTCAATGTGGATGGGATTCAACCCGGAGACGACTACGCGGCGATCAAGCAGGTCGTGATGCGCCGCTACGCGCGCATCAAGGGCGGGGAAGGCGAGTCGCCCGACGTGCTGTTCATCGACGGTGGGCAAGGCCAGCTCAGCGCCGCGCAGGAAGCGCTCGACGAGCTCGGCATCCAGGAGCTGCGCGTCGTGGCGATCGCCAAGGGACCGACGCGCAAGCCGGGCCTCGAGGAGCTGATCCTGCCGGAACGGGACCAGCCGCTGCGCTTGCCGGCCGATTCACCCGCGCTGCATCTGATCCAGCGCATCCGCGACGAAGCGCATCGGTTCGCGATCACGGGTCACCGCGCGCGACGCAACAAGGCGCGGGTCACTTCGGGCCTGGAGTCGATCGAGGGACTGGGCCCGGCGCGGCGCCGCGCCCTGCTCACGGCACTCGGCGGCTTGCAGCAGGTCAAACGCGCGAGCATCGACGAGCTCGCCCGCGTCGAAGGCATCAGCCGGACCATCGCGGAGCGGGTCTACGCCTATTTTCATTAGACTGTCAGCGTGCGACTGAACCTGCCAATGTGGCTCACGATCGGCCGCGTCGCGGCGATCCCGCTCGTGCTGTCGCTGTTCTTCCTGCACATCGAGCACGCGCGCCAGTACGCGACGGTGCTCTACGCGGGTGCCTGCATCACCGACTGGTTCGACGGCTATCTCGCGCGGCGCTGGAACCAGATGACCAAGTTCGGCGCGTTCCTCGATCCGGTCGCGGACAAGCTGATGGTCGCCGTCTGCCTGGTCATGCTCCTCTACGCGCAGCCCGGCGCGGTGCTCGCCGTGCTGGTCGCGATCATCATCGGCCGCGAGATCACCATCTCGGCGCTGCGCGAATGGATGGCCGAGCTCGGCTCGCGCGCCAACGTCGCGGTCAACTGGATCGGCAAGCTGAAGACGGTGTTCCAGATGACGTCGATCGGCATGATGATCTGGCAGATCGAGACCTGGGGCGTGCCGTGGTACACGGTCGGCTACTGGCTGCTGTTCATCGCCGCGGCGCTGACGCTGTGGTCGATGGTGATGTATCTCAGGGCTGCGTGGCCCTTGATGAAGAGCAGTTGACAGGGTGCCGACCGCCACTACAATAGCGCCCTCGTTTGCGGGAATAGCTCAGTTGGTAGAGCGATACCTTGCCAAGGTATAGGTCGCGAGTTCGAATCTCGTTTCCCGCTCCAGCTTCATCCGAAAACCTCGCCGCCGCGCGAGGTTTTTCCTTTTGCGCCGGTGGACTTCGCCCGGACCCGCCGATACTCTGATCGGATACCGATAACGGGATTTTCCTCAAAGAGGGGGCCATATGAAGCGCTTCGCAACGATGCTGCTCGTGACCGGGCTGGGTGCGACCAGCTTGCCGGCCGCCGCGATGGAAATGGGACAGGCGGCGCGGTTCGGCGCGGCGGTTGGCCGCTACTCCAGCGAGCTCAAGGTCGAGGGCTTCGACTCCGGCGGCAACCTCGTCGCCGGCGGCGACATCACCAACGTCAAGCTCACCTACGGCGGCGAGCTCGGCTACACCATCACGCTGAGCGACTTCTACGCGGACGTCGGCCTCAACATGCTGCGGGTGCGCCTGCAGAACGTCGACAACTGGCGCACCGATGCACTGTTCACTGTGGGCTACTACCTCAACGACAACTGGTCGGTGTTCGCCGGCTTCCGTCGCGGCTGGCAGGGCGACGGCATCTTCAAGCAGGACAAGTTCCGCGAGATCGGGCCCTACCTCGGCTTCGGCTTCGGCGGCATGTCGCTCGGCAACTGGGGTGTGTTCAACAGCTCGTTCGCCTACAACTTCGATCGCGTGCAGAACATCGCCGGCACCGGCATCGACTTCTCGTATCCGGGCGTCAGCGCGAAGTTCGGCCTGAACCTCAAAGGCACGCCGCACTCGCTGCAGCTGCGCCTCCAGCACTTCTGGGGCGACAAGAGCCAGGGCTTCGACGACGGCACCCGCCTGGACCTCGATCTCAAGGAGACCTGGGCGGTGCTGTCGTACGTGTTCACGCTGGGCTGGTGAGCGAGCCGTCGACGATCCTGTTCGCCGACCTCGTCGGCAGCACGTCGCTCTATCGCAGCCTCGGCGACGCCAAGGCCGCCGAGGTCGTGAAGGCGGGCCTCGACCGGGCGCGCACGACCATCGCGCGCTACTCCGGTCGGGTGGTGAAATCGCTCGGCGATGGGTTGCTGTGCGTGTTCGTCGACGCCTCGAGCGCCGCCGGCGCGGCGGTCGACCTGCAACGCGAGACGCGTGAGCCGCTGACCTCGGAGGGCGCGAAGATCCAGCTGCGCGTCGGCTTCTACGCGGGTCCGGTGCTCGAGCGCGAGGGCGACGTCTTCGGCGACGCGGTCAACGTCGCGGCGCGCCTGTGCGGCATGGCCAAGCCGGAGAGCATTCTCACCACCGACCACACGTCGAAGCTGTTGTCGCGCGAGCTGCAGTCGACCATGCGCATCTTCGATCACACGCCGGTCAAGGGCATCGACGAGGCGCTGACCATCGTCCAGCTCGTCTGGGACCGGCGCAGCGCGACCGAGATGTTCTCGATCACCTCCGCCGGCCCGGCGATCGTCGCGTTCGCGCTGACGCTGTCGTATCAGGACCGCGAGCTCAAGCTGACGCCGGCCGGGCTGCCCCTCGTGATCGGTCGCGAAGCAGACTGCAAGCTGATCGTGGCGGCACCGTTCGCGTCGCGGCATCACGCGCGCATCGAATATCGCCGGGGCAAGTTCATGCTGGTCGATCAGAGCACCAACGGCACCTACGTGTCGACGCGGATCGACGCTCCGGCGGTCTACGTCCGCGACGAATCGTTTCCCCTGCTGGCTGAGGGCATGCTGTCGCTCGGCGCGCGCATCGAGCAGCAGCCCGAGCACGTGCTGCGCTTCTCGGTGGTTTGAAGCGACGCTAGAAACCCGTGGGGCGCTTCGAGCGCTCCTTGCGCTTGCGCTCTTCCTCCGCTTGCGCGGCCTGGTCTTCCGGTGAGGCGACGGGCTCGCCGTTACGCTCGGCTTCCGCCGCGCGCGCACGCTCGCGTTCCGCCTGCTGCTGCTCGAGGTCGAGCTGCTGCTGATATTTGCGCGCGGCTTCCTGCTGTTGCGCCTTCTTCGCCGCTGCGTCCTGCTGCGCCTTCTTCGCCGCAGCCTCCTGCTCGGCGCGCTTGCGCGCTTCCTCCTGCGCGGCCATCCGCTGCGCTTCTTCGCGCTCGGCTTTGAGGCGCGCCGCTTCCTCCTCGCGCGCCTTCTTCGCCGCAGCTTCCTTGGCAGCTGCATCCTTTGCCGCTGCTTCCTTGGCTGCGGCCTCTTTGGCGGCCGCTTCCTTCGCAGCGGCTTCCTGTTCCGCACGCTGACGCGCGGCTGCCTGCTCCTGTGCTTTTTGCGCAGCGGCTTCCTGCTCGGCCTTGAGTCGCGCAGCGGTCTCGTCGGCGCGACGCTTGGCTTCCGCTGCGGCCTGTGCCTGCGCCTTCTGCCGCGCTTCGTCCTCGAGCTGCTGCTTGAGCTTCTCGGCTTGCTGATCGATCGCCGGCGGCTTCACCGCCGGCGTGGACGCGAATTGCCGATAACCGACGAAAGCGACGGCGCCGCCGGCGAGGATCCAGAGCGCGACGAGCGCGCCCTTCGGAAGTCCGCGCTTCGGACCGGGTGAGGGCCGCGCGGGAGCAGAGAGCGGGGCAGCGGCGGCGGCCGCCGCTTGTGCGCGGGCCTCACGCTCGCGGCGAGAACGCTCTTCCTTCTCTGCCTGCTTGCGCGCGTCTTCCTCGCGCTTGCGCTGCTCCTGCTCGGCTTTCTGCCGAGCGACAGCGGCAGCCTTCTCGCGCTCCTGCTGCTCCTTGCGAACGCGCTCCTCTTCCTTCTTCTTCTCGGCGGCGGCTTTGCGCGCAGCATCTTCCTCGGCCTTGCGACGCGCTTCTTCTTCACGCTTGCGCTTGGCGTCCTCTTCCTTGCGGGCGCGTTCCTCCTCCTTGCGCCGACGCTCCAGCTCTTTTTGCTGGCGCTCTTGCTCTTCGGCCTTGCGTCGCGCCTCCTGCTCGACGCGCTTCTTCTCGGCGGCGGCGGCGCGTGCGGCTTCCTCCTCGCGCTTGCGCTGGCGTTCCGCCTCTTCGGCCCTGGCGCGCGCCTCCTCTTCCTGCTTCTTGCGCAAGGCTTCGGTGGCGCGATGCTCTTCCTCCTTGCGACGCTGCTCCGCCTCGGCCTGCCGGCGACGCTCTTCTTCTTCGGCGCGTGCTTTGGCTTCCTGCTCCGCGCGAGCCTTGGCTTCGGCGTCGGCCTTGCGACGCGCCGCCTCGGCCTCTTCCTGACGCTTCTTCGCTTCTTCCTTCTGACGCTGTTCCTCGTCGGCGAGCTTTTGCGCGTGCTCGCGCACCGGCGTGTCGATCGTCTTGGTGCCCGCGCGCGGCGTCACCAGCTTCTGGATCAGCGGATTGCCCGGCGCCACGATCGGCACTTCCTGCGTCGTGTGCGGCATGAACGTGTCGACGAGCTTGATCAGCTCCTTCGCGGTCGTCGGACGCTGCTCGGCTTCCTTGGCCATCAGCTTGTCGATCAGCGGCTGCAGCGCCGCGTGCTGCGGCGGCAGCTTCGGCACCGGCTCGGTGACGTGCTTGAAGATCACGGCGAGCGCTTCGTCGCCGTCGTACGGCGGCTTGCCGGTGAGCATCTCGTAGAGGATGACGCCGAGGCTGTACAGATCGGCGCGCGCGTCGACGGCCTTGCCGCGCGCCTGCTCGGGACTGATGTAGCGCGGCGTGCCGATCGACACGCCGGTCGCAGTCACACGCGTGCCCGCGTCGAGCGCCTTGGCGATGCCGAAGTCGGTCAGGACCGGATAGCCGTCCTCGTCGAAGATGATGTTCTCCGGCTTGACGTCGCGATGCACGAAGCCGCGTGCATGTGCGTGGCCGAAGGCATCGGCGACTTCGCGCAGGATCGCGAGCGCCTCGATCGGCGTCAGGCCCTTCTCGATGCGCGAGCGCAGATCGCCGCCGGTGAGCAGCCGCATCGAGAAGTAGTGCACGCCCTGATCGCGACCCACTTCGAACACGGTGACGATGCCGTGATGATTGAGCGCCGCGGCGGCGCGCACTTCCTTCTCGAAGCGCGTGACGAGCTGCGGATTGCGCCCGAATTCCGGCGGCAGGACTTTCAGTGCGACGCGACGGCCGAGCTTCTGGTCTTCGGCTTCGTAGACGTCGGCCATGCCGCCGGAGCCGAGCGGCCGGAGGATCTTGTAGTTCCCGAGCAGTGATTCTGCGGCGAGCATCGCTGACTAGCCTTGCACCTGCACGCAGATGACGGTGATGTTGTCGCCGGCCTCGGATTCCGCGAGCGTGCGCTTGATCAGTCGCTGTGGCAGATCGGCTGCGGCGCCGTTGCGCAGCTCCTCGACGATCTTGTCCTGCGGCAGGTAGCCGTGCAGCCCGTCCGTGCAGAGCAGGATGCGATCGCCGTCGCGCAGGTCGACGCGCATCTGCGCGGGCTCGCGCTCCGCCGAATCGGCGATGCCGACCGCGCGGGTCACCACGTTGCGATTCGGGTGCTTCTCGGCTTCGGCCTTGGTGATCGCGCCAGCGTCGATCAGCTCCTGCACGAACGAGTGATCCTTGGTGAGCTGCTCGAGCTTGCCTTCGCGGAACAGATACGCGCGGCTGTCGCCCATCCACGTGATCTGGGCCTCGCGGCCGCGGAAGGTGACGGCGACCGCGGTCGCGCCCATGCGCTCGCCGGTCGGCGCCGCGGAGATCTCCTGGATCTTCTTGTGCGCCTGCGCGAGCGCCGAGGCGATGCGATCGCCGCGCCCGACGGCCGCGAGCACGGAATCGACCACGAGCCGGCTCGCGACTTCGCCGCGCGCCAGCCCGCCCATGCCGTCGGCGATCACCGCGCAGCGATGCGGCGGGTCGATGCCGAACGCGTCTTCGTTGTGCGAGCGGGCCTTGCCCGCGTCGGTCGCGCCGGCGAGCTGAATGGCCACGGGTTTCTTGATCCAGCTGAGCAAGCCCATGTCAGCCGCCGATGCTCGTCAAGGCCGAGCGCGCATTGCGCAGGGCGGCACGCATCGTCTCTGGATCGTATTTGATGGTCGCGTCGACGGCGCCGAACATCTGATCCATCGATTTGTCGAACGCGGCCGACTTCACGCCTTCCTGCGCGAGCCAGGCGCGGAATGCGTCGAGGGCGTAATAGATCTGCTTCGCGGCCGAATAGCTCGCGGCATCGCGCTCGACGCCGGCCGACGCGAGCTTGCCCATGATCGCTGCGGCTTCCGATCGCGTGATCTTGTGCTGCGCGATCGCGGACGCCGCGTCGTTGACGATCTTCTTCAGGGGACCGGCGGCTTCGCGGATCTTCACCACCGACTGATCACACGCGCGCCGCAAATCGGCGAGCGATTCAGACCACTGCTTCGCCGAATTCGGCTGGAGCACTTCGATGATCGCGCCGGAGATGACGAGGCTCGCGTCCGCGAGCCGTACCTCGCCCGGACCGAGCGTGCCGCCGACGCCGCTCGCCCAGCGGGGCGGCTGCATCGGGTGATGGCAGGCATTGCAGTCGAAGAAGATCAGCTCGGGGAACAGGCCGTGATCCTTGAAGCGATCGCTGGTGAGGCCGTCGAGAAGGAATTGCGACGAAGCGATCTGGCCAACGGCCCACACCTTCACGTCCGACTCGAAGCCTTTGCGCTTGCGATAGTCGTCATCGACCTTGAAGTGAGCGGGCTGGCTGCTCGTGTTGGAGTCGAGCTCGAAGTCGACCGACAGCGCAGGATGTCCCGCGCCCATGATGCGGTGATCGATCTTCTTCTCGTCGCTGCCGAAGTGGCAGTGCAGGCAGACCTTCGCGCGCGCCGCCGGCTCTTCGAGCGGATAGAGACCGTTGGCAAGGTTTTCCTGATGGGTGGCGCCGTTGATGTGCGGGCCGATCCAGTTCTGCGCGCCGCCGTGGCACGCCTCGCAGGTGACGCCTTCGGAGACCTGATACCGGCGACCGCGCTGCGCCTCGGGCACGTAATCGGCGTGACAGGTCAGGCACTCGGCGGCGGATTCAGCGCTCTTCAAGCCGAGATTCGCGGCGATCCGCTTGCCGGCCGGCGAGAGCAGCAGCTTGTAGGCGTTCGAGTGCGCGTCCTTGCGCTCCCACGTCAGATATTCGCTCTGCAGGATGTGCGAATCGGCCGCGGGATGGCTCGCGCCGTGGCAGTTGCTGCCGGCGCAGCTCGCCACGCCTTCGTGACGATCCTTGCCTTCGAACGGCAGCGGCGCAGCGGCAACGGCCGACGTGACGAGCACGGCGACGATGCCTGCCGATCGGATCACGCGCTCCCTCAAAATCTTCCCCCTTCGCGTCAGTTGCATGCGAATCTTACGCGTATCATAAGGATGCAATCGAGGAGAGTTTCGCGCGTGGGGGACCGTTACCGCATCGCCATCGTCGGCTCAGGACCGGGCGGATTGTCGGCGGCGTGCCGCGCGGCAGAGGCCGGCGATTCGCACGTGCTGCTCGAAGCGCAGCCGCATCTTTCCAACACGATCTTCCGCTACCAGAAGGGCAAGCACGTCATGGCCGAGCCCAACGTGCTGCCGCTGCGCGCGGCTGCGCGCTTCGACGCCGGCTCGCGCGAGCAGATCCTGGGCGTGTGGGACGAGGACGTCGCCAAGCGCAAGGTCAACGTCAAGCATCGCGCCGAAGTCGCGAAGATCGAGAAATCCGGCGAGGGCTTCAAGCTCGCGCTCAAATCCGGCGAGTCGGTCGAGGCCGACAGGGTCGTGCTGTGCATCGGTGTCCAGGGCAATCCGAACAAGCTCGGCGCGCCCGGCGAAGACCTGCCGTATGTGCAGTACCAGCTCGACGATCCCGACGAA
>DASRHK010000028.1:0-26475 GCA_035650495.1 Nevskiaceae bacterium
CACCGAGCGGTGGCCCTTCAGCTGCGAGAGCCCGCGCGCCTGCGCCCCCGCGAGGAAAGCCCCGTCGAGCTTCTCGTCGCGCAGGCGGAACGGCACGTTCATGCGCGAGCGGTCTTCCTTAGCGACCGGGTTGCTGTAGAAATCCTGGCCGTCGATGTAGTCGTAGAGCAGCTTCGCCTTGCGCTCGTTGCGCGCGCCGACGCCCGCGAGACCGCCATTGGTCTTGATCCACTTGAACACGAGCCCGCACACGTACCACGCGAAGCACGGCGGCGTGTTCAGCATCGACTCGTTCTCGGCGACGGTCTTGTAGTCGTGGATCGAGAATGTTCCCGGCAGCGTCTGGCCGATCAGATCGTCGCGCACGATGACCACGGTGAGACCAGCAGGACCGATGTTCTTCTGAGCGCCGGCGTAGATCACGCCGAATTTGGAGACGTCGATCGGACGCGACGCGAAATCCGACGACATGTCGGCGACGAGCGGCACGCCGCGCGAATCCGGCATCGACTTGAACTGCACGCCGTGGATCGTCTCGTTGGTCGTGATGTGCAGATACGCGGCGTTGGGATCGAGCTTCCAGGTCGCGGGATCGGGAATGCTCGTGAACTTGTCGCCCTCGCTCGAAGCCGCGGTGTTCGCCTTGAGGAACTTGCCAGCTTCCTTCGCGGCCTTCTTGCCCCAGTCGCCGGTCAGCACGTAATCGGCGCCGGTCTTTCCGCGCGCGAGGTTCTGCGGAACGATGCCGAACTGCGCGGTCGCGCCGCCCTGCATGAACAGGACTTTGTAATTCGCCGGAATGCCCATCAGCTCGCGCAGATCCTTCTCCGCCTCCTGCGCGATCGACATGAACTCCTTGTCGCGATGCGACATCTCCATCACCGACATGCCGCTGCCGTGCCAGTCGAGGAGCTCGCTCTGCACTTGCTGGAGCACTTCCTGCGGCAGCGTCGCGGGGCCGGCGCTGAAGTTGAACACTCTTTTCATTTCTTCGTTCCTTGTGAGATGCGATTGGGCTCGGACAGCCAGTTCTCCACATCGAGATTCGACACGGACGCGAACGCCATCGGCCGGTCGGTGACCAGAGTCAGCTGATGCGCGATCGCCGTCGCCGCGACCAGCAGATCGAACGGCGGGAGTGAGTTGCCTTCGCCGCGCAGGGTCGCCGCGAGATTCACCGCGGCCTGCGATTCGAGCGCGCCGAAATCGATCACGCGGACCTGCGCGAGAAAATCGCGCAGCAATTTCCCGAATCGCACCTGCACGCGCGGCTGCACGCGCAACGCCGTCTCGGCTTCGACGCGGCTCACCGCGGCGATGGCGACGTCGCCGGGCTTGAGCTCGCTCAAGCGCAGCACGACCGGCAGACGGCCCTTGATCGCGGCGGCGATCACGTTGCTGTCGAGGAGGTACCTCACCAGCTCGGCTCGTCTTTGCGCGGCGCCTGCTCGCGCCAGCCCTGGAATTCGAGCGTCTCTTCAGCGAGCTCGGGCGCGGGATTGCGGAAGTGCGCCTTCAGGCCGGCGGACCAGTCCTTCTCGTCGTTGCGCACGAGCCAGTCGTGGACGGCGAGCGAAATGATCCGGTTCCGGGTAATGCCGGAGCGCTTCACCGCGGCGTTGAGGCGCTCCAGGAGCGCATCGTCGAAATGCACGCTGAAATTCATGGGCGCGCATGTTGAACTAACAGGACCTGTTAGTCAATAACTCGGAAGTAGGTAGTTAACGAAACATGGCTCATAAACCGGCACTTACAGCCGCTGCCCATCGGTTTCGATGGTCGGTTTTAATCCGATAGTTGACGAAACACGTTTAGTCAGGTATCATATTGACCATGAAAAAGCGCCTCATTCAGAACCGAACCACCAAGGGCGATTCGATCCTGCAAGCCCTCCCACTCGCCTGCGCCGACGAGAAGGCTGCGGTCGAGTTCATGGAGGCGCAGCGTTGGGGCTCCGATGCGTGCTGCCCGCGCTGCGGCAGCGTGAACGTCTACCAGATGAAGGATCGCGTAACCGGCGAGCGTCAGGCGAACTACCGCTGGCTGTGCAAGGACTGCCGCAAGGCGAAGCTCAAGCACCAGTTCACGGTCCGCACCGGCACGGTGTTCGAGGACAGCAAGGCGGAGCTGCGTCATTGGTGCTTCGCGTTCTGGCGCGCGTCTACTTCAAAGAAGGGTGTCAGCGCGCTGGAGATTCATCGACAAACGGGACTGAGCTACAAGACCTGTCTGTTCATGCTGAATCGGATTCGCTTCGCCATGGCTGATTCCGGCCCGTCGATCCTCGGCCCAGTGAGCGGCATCGTCGAGGCCGACGAAACCTTTGTGGGTGGCAAGCTGCGTCGCTACACGCTGGCGAAGCGCGCGACCTACAAGCCCAAGACGATCGTCGCCGCTGTGCTTGAGCGCGACGGCGCGGTGCGAACCAGGATCATCCCCGGCGTTACGTCGGAGAACGTGCGCGAGTTCATCACTGACAACGTGTCGTTGGGCGCACGCCTGATGACCGACGAGAGCTACGCCTACTATCCAGTGGGCAAGCAGATGCGCTCGCATGAAACGGTGCGCCACAGCGATCTGGAATATGCGCGCGGCGATGTGACGACGAACACGATCGAGGGCTTCTTCGCGATCGTGAAGCGTGGGCTAAATGGGATCTACCACAGCGTCAGCAAGGAACATCTGCACCGCTACATGGCGGAGTTCGAGTTCCGCTATACGCACCGCGAGCTAGAGGATGGCCCGCGCGCCGTCGCGGCGATCAAGGCCGCGCAAGGCAAACGACTGATGTATCGCGCGTCTTAAGGCGGATCATATTTCGCGGGTCGCGTTGCGACAACGGTGCCGTCTGGACCTAAGACGGATTGCGGGAACAACGCTCGCTCAAGATGAATTTCCTTGATCGAAGCCCGCGCGCTGGCGACCTGTCCAAGCTCCTTGCTGTGATGCAGGCCTAGCGGGGCGATGATCTTGACGCGCTTCTTAAGATCGCACACGAGCTTTACAGCAGGAACAAGGTCGGAATCTCTCGTAAGCAAAAACGCCTCGTCATACTCCCCGATCAGAGCGCGTCTCGCCAGTTCCACTGCGATATTCACGTCTGTTTGTTTTTCCTCGTGCGTGGTGTATCGCTTGCCGCAAGATTTGCAGGTGCGATCCTTCTTCTTGAACGCGCCCAGAACGACGTTGACACCAACTGATTGAAGTGAAGCGATGTACGCTTTATGCCTTTTTGCGGGCTCTGGGAGCCATTCTGCGACTGCGGAAAAATAGTGAATGTGCGTCAGGTCGTGAACGGTCGGGTCGATAAAACATCTCATCAGCGAATCGAGATTTACCCACTTAAGGTGGTGTTTCCCCGCGTTATCTATCGAATGGTACAAATTGAAGCCATCGACGAAACACGCGACTTTTCTACGTTTCACAACTTGTGTTGTCATGGTAAAATTCGCCTCGTAATCCCGGTAGCTCGCAAGAGCTGCCGCCTGCCACGGGCTACGGCCTGTGGCACCTTTCTTTAAAAGTGCTGACGGCGAGAGTCGAACCCGCACGGGCGTGCTCCGCTACCAACGGCGCCCAGTGGCTTCCAAGGCCACCGCGTCTAACCAATTCCGCCACGTCAGCAACGCTATAAAACGGCCCCGCAAGCTCTTGCCAGCTTTCGGGGCCTTCTTTTTTCGCCGCTACCCCTAACTCATATTCGTCATATTGAGCATATTCTGCGGCTACGTTTTAGCCACGTCAACCCTTCTGTTTGCCAACTTATGCCGCTAGGCATAAACTTCTTGCACTAGGGGCCCGCGAATCGGGTTAGGAGTTTCGGTATGGCAGTCATCGGAAAAGGCGCGCAGAGCGCCGACGCAGACGACCAAAAGAAGTACGAGCGGTCGTCGATCAAATTCCCGTACGGCGACTTGGACGACGCGATTAGCGTCGCCAGTGCTATTCATTCCAGCTACGGAACGAAATGCACTACTGACCAACTGGCGGCTGCGCTGAATCAGACCGTGACCAGTGGAGCCTTCCGGATCAAGATGGCGACCGCAGGCGTATTTGGGCTCACGGACAATTCATCTGGCGAAATCTCGCTTACCGAGATTGGCCGCCAAGTGATGGACCCGGCGAAGTCTCGTGCTGCCAAGGCCAGCTCGTTCTTGGAAGTGCCCCTCTACAAAGCGATCTACGATAAGTATCGCGGCCATCCATTGCCGCCCGCTGCGGCACTAGAGCGCGAGATGTCATCGCTCGGCGTGTCTGTAAAGCAGGTGGCTAAGGCGCGGCAAGCGTTCGAGCGATCAGCCGAAACCGCAGGGTTCTTTGCCCAAGGTCGCACACGCTTGGTTATGCCTAGTGGCATCGATTCAGCGCCGCAAGCAAAAGCGGCTGACAAGGAAAGCGTCGATAAGGCGCAACCAGCACCCAAGGTAAACGGCTTCGGCGGCGGCTCAGGCGGAGGTGGCGAACTAGACCATCTTGACCCGCTCTTAATGGCTATCTTGCGAAAGATTCCATCCGCGCAAGACGGTTGGGATGCGGACAAGCGTGTACGGTGGTTCAAGACATTCGCGATGAACGTTTCGCAGGTCTACGACGGCGACAATCCAGTGGAATTGAACATTGCCATTGCTGATAAGCAACTGTGAAAGAAAAACCGCATACCAAGACCGGCCCAAAGCCAGAGACGCTGAAGCTCAAGGGCAACTGGAAGGGACTGGTGAAGAAGGCACTGAAGAAGCCACGCCCCGAGAAGGGCTGGCCGAAGAAGTGAAGACGCTAATTTGGCCCCTTACGGCTATCGCCTGCGCCTGCATAGTTGCCGTCGCAGTCGCCCTAAATGGACGATGGCAACACCTTCCGATTCCTGGAACGCCTAACCCTTACTTTGTAATCGATACTTGGACAGGCACGGTATGTGACCTGTCGGAAAATCAAAAGCGCTGTTGGAAGCCCTAACTAGCGCAATAGGAGTCGCTACGTCGGTTATCGTAGGATAATCGGCGTAGATATTCTGGAAATGCGGCATCACACCGCACGGCAGTAATCTAGGCGATGTTTCGTTAAGTCAATACTTCGCCAATAACTAACTGATGAATTAGCGGTCATTGGGTCAGGCCCGCCGGGGACGCCTGAAAATTCCTTCCCTGGAGCTCGTATGCGGCCGTCCATGGCCGCATACGCCCCGGCGAACCAGACCCAATGACCGCTACTCGACCTCGACCTGTTGT
The DNA here is from genome assembly GCA_035650495.1 of Nevskiaceae bacterium. Classification (GTDB taxonomy): domain Bacteria; phylum Pseudomonadota; class Gammaproteobacteria; order Nevskiales; family Nevskiaceae; genus DASRHK01. The sequence goes on from DASRHK010000028.1 coordinate 5,226, forward strand.
TGGCGCTTCGCGTGACGTCCAACGAGCTCTTGCTGGACCCTGGGAGCCGCCGGTTCGTAGTGGCTGAACTCCATCGTGTAGACGCCCTCGCCGGCCGTGTGCGCCTTGAGCTTCTGGTGATAGTCGCGAACCTCGGAGAGCGGCGCGCGCGCTTCGATGACTGCGAGGTTCCCTGGCAGCACCGACTGATCCTTGATCGCGCCGCGCATGCCGATGACGTCGGCGGTGATGCTACCGATGCTGTTCGCCGGCGCCGTGATGGTGAGATTCACGATCGGCTCGAGCACGATCGCGTGCGCCTTGGTGATCGCGTCGAGGAACGCTTTCTTGCCGGCCGAGACGAACGCGACTTCCTTGGAGTCGACCGGATGCGTCTTGCCGTCGTAGACCTCGACGCGCACGTCCTGCAGCGGGAAGCCGGCGATCGCGCCGCCGTCGAGCACCTGACGCACGCCTTTCTCCACGGCACTCATCAGCTGCGCGGGAATCGATCCGCCGACCGTGTCGTCGTCGAACTCGAAGCCCGATCCGCGCGGCAGCGGCTTCACGCGCAGGAAGACTTCGCCGAACTGTCCGGCGCCGCCCGTCTGCTTCTTGTGACGATGATGGCCGTCGGCGGCGCGCGTGATCGTCTCGCGGAACGGCACGCTCGGCACGTGCGTCTTCACTTCGACGTTGTGCACGCGCTTCATGCGCTCGATCAGCACTTTCAGGTGCAGGTCGCCCATGCCGTAGAGCACGGTCTCGTTGAGCGCCGGCACATGCTCGAGGCGCAGGCTCGAATCCTCCGCGAGCAGCTTGTGCATCGCGTCGGCGAGCTTCTGCTCGTCGCCGTGACGCGCGGGCGTGATCGCGAGGCCGAGCATCGGCGGCGCACCGGGCTGGCGGCGCAGATGGTGATGATCCTCGTCGTGCGAGTCGTGCACGACGGCGTCGTAGACGAGATCGTCGACCTTGGTGATCGCGCAGAGATCTCCCGGCACGACCGCGCTCACCTCCTGCATCGTCTTGCCCTGCACAGCGAACACGTGCGCGGCCTTGAACGCCTTGCGCGCGTCGCCGACGAAGAGCTGCGCGCCCGTGCGCAGCGTGCCCTGATGCACCCGCATCATCGCGATGCGCCCGACGTAGGGATCGAGGCTCACCTTGAACACGTGCGCGAGCACGTGCTTGCCCGGATCGCAGCTCACCTGCACCGGCTCGACGTCGTCGCCTTCGCCCTTCACGAACGCCGGCGGATTCGCCTCGGTGGGATTCGGCATCAGCCTCGCGATGAGATCGAGCAGCTCGGCGACGCCCGCGCCCGTCGTCGCCGACGTGAAGCAGATCGGCACCAGATGTCCTTCGCGCAGCGCCTTCTCGAAGGCGTCGTGCAGCGCTTCCTCGGGGACTTCCTCGCCGCCGAGATAGCGCTCGAGCAGCGGCTCGTCGACTTCGACGACTTGCTCGATGATCTTCTGATGCGCTTCTGCGACGGAGGAGAAATCCGTCGCGGCGCCTTCGCGCGAGAAGAAGCAGTCGACGACCTTCTTGCCGCCCTCGGCCGGCAGGTTGATCGGCAAGCATTCGGCGCCGAACGCGGCCCGCAGCTGCTCGACGATCTCCGGCAAGCCGGGGACGTTGAGATCGATCTTGTTGACGATGACGACTCGGTCGAGCCCGCGCTTCACCGCTGCGTCCATCACGCGGCGCGTCGAGATCTCGATGCCGGATTGTGCGTTGATCACGATCGCCGCGGTCTCGACCGCGGGCAGAACCGACAGCGAGCGCCCGAGCAGATCGGGATAGCCAGGCGTGTCGATCAGATTGATCCGCTTGCCCTGGTGATCGAGATGGCAGATCGCGCTGTCGAGCGAGTGCTGATACTCCTTCTCGAGCGGATCGTGGTCGCAGACGGTGGTGCCGCGACTGAGCTCACCCATCGCGCGGATCGCGCCGCCCTTAAACAACAAGGCCTCGGTGAGTAGTGTCTTCCCCGAGGCCGCTTGTCCCAACAGCGCGATGTTGCGGATGTCCGCCGTGGCGTGGCTCATGGCGTCGTACCTCTTCTCGGGTCGGACGCCAAAAATACACCCGCTCGCGGAGAAAGCCTACTTCGGCGCAGCGTCTCCGCCCGCCGACTCCGCGCCCCCGTTGCCGTTCGCGCCGTCACCATTGGTGCCGTTGCCTTCCTCGCCTTCGGTCTCGATGCGATCAACGCCGACCAGGCGATCGCCTTCGTCGGGGCGCATCAGGCGCACGCCCTGCGTGTTGCGGCCGGCGATGCGGACTTCCGCGGCGCGCGTGCGGATCAGCACGCCCTTCTCGGAGATGAGCATGATCTCGTGACTGTCGTCGACGACGATCGCGCCGATCAGGCGGCCCGTCTTGTCGTTGAGCTGCTGACCGATCACGCCCTGGCCGCCGCGACCCTTGCGCGGGAACTGGTCGAGCGGCGTGCGCTTGCCGAAGCCGAGCTCCGACACGGTCAGCACGTCGCCGCCCGCTGCGCTCGGCACGATCAGCGCGATGACGCGCGCACTGTCGGCGGCGCCGGTGTCGGCGCTGTCGTCGGTCTCGGCCGCGTCGGCGGCAGTGTCCTCGGACTCGTCCTCACTGCCCGCGAATGTCTTGATGAGCTTGATGCCGCGCACGCCGGTCGCCCCGCGCCCCATCGCGCGGACATCAGCCTCGTTGAAGCGGATCGCGCGGCCGGCATCGGAGATCAGGATCACGTCGTCTCCGCCCGAGGTCAGCGCGACGTCGACCAATGCGTCGTCGACACGCAGATCGACCGCGATGATTCCACTCGCGCGCACGTTGGCGAACGCCGCAAGCTCGGTCTTCTTCACCGTGCCGCGCCGCGTCGCCATGAAAATGAACTTCCCGTCCTGCTCGAACGACTTGATCGGCTGCACCGCGTTGATCTTCTCGCCGGCCTCGAGCGGCAGCATGTTGTTGAACGGCTTGCCGCGCGATCCGCGCGAGCCCGACGGCAGCTCGAACACGCGCAGGCGATAGCACTTGCCCGCGCTCGAGAAGCACAGCAGCGTGTCGTGCGTATGCGCAATCCAGAGCCGGTCGACGAAATCCTCGTCCTTGTTGGACGCAGCCTGCTTGCCGCGACCGCCGCGCTTCTGCGCGCGGTACTCGTCGAGCGGCACGGTCTTCACGTAACCCTCGTGCGAGAGCGTGACGACCATGTCCTGCGGCGTGATCAGGTCTTCGTGCTGGATGTCGAGCGCTGCCTGCGTGATCTCGGTGCGGCGCTCGTCGCCGTACTGCTCCTTCATCTCGAGGAGCTCGCCGCGGATCACCGACATCAGCCGCGCGGTGGATCCCAGGATGTCGAGATAGTCGGCGATCGACTCGAGGAGCTGCTTGTACTCCTCGTGGATCTTCTCCTGCTCGAGTCCGGTCAGCCGATGCAGGCGCAGATCGAGGATCGCTTGCGCCTGCGCTTCCGACAGCCGATACATGTCCTTGCCGGTCTTCGCATCGCGGACGAGTCCGAGATCCGGCGACAGGTCCGCCGGCCGCGACGCCGTGGCGCCGGCGCGCTCGAGCATCTGGCTCACCGGCCCCGGCGTCCACGAGCGACTCATCAGTCCAGCGCGCGCTTCGTTCGGACCCGCGGACTTGCGGATCAGGTCGATCATCTCGTCGATGTTGGCGAGCGCGACCGCGAGGCCTTCCAGCACGTGCGCGCGCTCGCGCGCCTTGCGCAGCAGGTAACGCGTGCGGCGCGTCACCACTTCGCGGCGATGGCGGATGAAGATCTCGAGCAGCTGCTTCAGCGACAGCGTCTTCGGCTGGCCGCCGTCGAGCGCGACCATGTTGATGCCGAACACGGTCTGCAGCTGCGTCATCTGGAACAGGTTGTTCAGGACGACTTCGGCGTTCTCGTTGCGCTTGAGCTCGATCACCATGCGCATGCCGTCCTTGTCGGACTCGTCGCGCAGCTCGGAGATGCCTTCGAGGCGCTTCTCCTTCACCAGCTCGGCGATCTTCTCGAGCACGCGCGCCTTGTTCACCTGATACGGCAGCTCGGTGACGATGATCGCCTGGCGATCGTTGCCGATGTCCTCGAAGCTCGTGCGCGCGCGGATGACCAGACGGCCGCGACCCGTCGCGTACGCATCGACGATGCCGTGCGCATCGAGGATCAGTCCCGCGGTCGGGAAATCCGGCGCCGGGATCAGCTGCATCAAGCCGCGCAGATCGATCTCGGGATTGTCGATCAGCGCGACGCAGCCATCGATCACTTCGCCGAGGTTGTGTGGCGGGATGTTGGTCGCCATGCCGACCGCGATGCCGGAGCTGCCGTTGATCAGCAGGTTGGGCAGGCGCGTCGGCAGGATCGCCGGCTCGGTTTCGGAGCCGTCGTAGTTCGGGACGAAATCGACGGTTTCCTTGTCGATGTCGGCGAGCAGCTCGTGCGCAAGCTTGGACATGCGCACTTCGGTGTAGCGCATCGCCGCCGGCGAGTCGCCGTCGACCGATCCGAAGTTGCCCTGGCCGTCGACCAGCAGATAGCGCAGCGAGAACGGCTGCGCCATGCGCACGATGGTGTCGTAGACCGCCGTGTCGCCGTGCGGATGGTATTTGCCGATGACGTCGCCGACGACGCGCGCCGATTTCTTGTAGGCCTTGTTGTAGTCGTTGCCGAGCTCGCGCATCGCGTGCAGCACGCGGCGGTGCACCGGCTTGAGACCGTCGCGCGCGTCCGGAAGGGCGCGGCCGATGATCACGCTCATCGCGTAATCGACGTAGCTCCGCCGCATCTCGTCCTCGAGATTGACGGAGATCAGCTCTTTGGCGAACTCGCTCATGGTTTCCTAAAAAATCGAGGGCGCCCGCATCGAAGATGTGTGGGCGCCCCGTCGACGAAATTTTATCAAAACCCCGGTGCCGGGAACCGGTTTTCCGGCCCCCTTTTTGTGCCTTTTTTGGGCTTGTTTTTCTTGACCTTGCGGACTGGATCGGCTAGGCCGCGACGACCTTGCGGATGACCGCTTGCGTGACCGGCCGGATGACGCCTTTTTCGCACACGATGACGTCGATCAGCGAGGCCGGCGTCACGTCGAAAACCGGGTTGATGGCCTCCATGTCGGCCGGCGCGATCGCCTGCCCTTGCAGCTCGACGAGCTCCTTCGCGCCGCGATCCTCGATGGGGATCGACTTGCCGTCCGGGCACGACAGGTCGAAGGTTCCCGTCGGCGCGACGACCATGAACTTGATGCCATGGTGACGCGCAGCGACCGCGAGCTGATAGGTGCCGATCTTGTTCGCGGTGTCGCCGTTCGCCGCGATGCGATCGGCGCCGACGATCACCCAGTCGATCTTCTCGCGATCCATCAGATGCGCGGCGGCGCTGTCGGCAATGAGCTTCGACGGAATCTTTTCCTGCCGCAGCTCCCACGCGGTCAATCGCGCGCCTTGCAGCCACGGCCGCGTCTCGGTGTTGTAGACCATGTCGAGATGGCCCGACGCATGCGCGCTGCGGATCACGCCGAGCGCGGTGCCATGTCCGCCGGTCGCGAGCGCGCCCGTGTTGCAGTGGGTCATCACCTTCGCGTGCTTCGGCAGCAGTGCCGCGCCGAGCTCGCCCATCTTCAGGTTCTGCGCGAGATCCTCCTCGTGGATTTTCTTGGCCTCCGCGAGCAGCGCCTCCGCGCTCGGTGTTCTCTGCCAGACCCCGCGCATGCGCTGCAGCGACCAGCGCAGGTTCACGGCGGTCGGGCGCGACTTCGCGAGCACCGACTCCGATCCGTCGTACGCCTCGCCACGCTTCGCACCGAGCACGAGGCCGTACGCCGCCGCGATGCCGATTGCCGGCGCGCCGCGCACGACCATCTGACGGATCGCCGTCGCGACCTCCTCGGGCGTGCGGCATTCGACGTAGCGCTCGTGCAACGGCAGCACGCGCTGGTCGAGCAAGCGCAGATGATCGGATTCCCAGCGGATCGGTTCGACTTTGGCGTTCACTTCTTGGGGCGTCGGCGGCGTGTCGCAGGTAAACTTGGCGCCCGAATTCTACCCGTGTCGCCCATGCAGCAGATCGATTTGCTCGTCGCTCCGCGCTGGCTCGTACCCATCGAGCCCACCGGCGCCGTTCTCGCGGAGCACGCGCTCGCCGTCGACAAGGGCCGCATCGTCGACGTGCTTCCGATCGCACAGGCGAAGAGCGCATATCAGCCCCGCGAGACGATCACGCTCGCCGATCATGCTGTGATGCCCGGGCTGATCAACGCGCACACGCATGCGGCGATGACGCTGCTACGCGGGCTCGCGGACGATCTCGCCCTGATGGACTGGCTGCAGAACCACATCTGGCCGGCGGAAGGCGCGCACGTCAGCCGTGAATTCTGCGAAGCCGGCGCGCGCCTCGCGTGCGCGGAGTTCGTCCGCGGCGGCATCACCTGCTTCAACGACATGTACATGTTCCCCGAGGCGACTGCCGCGGTCGCGCCTGCCGCGGGCCTGCGCGCGATGCTCGGTCTCATCGTGCTCGACTTCCCGACTGCATGGGCCGCGAACGCCGACGCCTACCTGCATCGCGGATTGCAGGTGCACGACGCGGTCAAGAACGAGCCGCTCCTGTCGACGATCTTCGCGCCGCACGCGCCGTACACGGTGTCCGACGAGCCGCTGCGCAAGGTGCGCCGCTACGCGACCGAACTCGGCATCGGCATCCACATCCATCTGCACGAGACAGCAGGTGAAGTTGCGATGGCGGTCGAGCAGACCGGCAAGCGGCCGTGGCAGCGCCTGAAGGAGCTCGATCTGCTCGGCCCCGATCTGCTCGCCGTGCACATGACGCAGCTCACCGACGCCGAGATCGCCGAGGCCGCGCAGTTCGGCGTGCAGATCGCGCATTGCCCGGAATCGAACTTGAAGCTCGCGAGCGGATTCTGCCCCGTGCACAAGCTCCAGCAGGCCGGCGTCAACGTCGCGCTCGGCACCGACGGCGCGGCGAGCAACAACGATCTCGATCTGCTCGGCGAAATGCGTACCGCGGCACTCATCGCCAAAGCCGTTGCCGACGATGCGCGCGCCGTGCCTTCCGCGGCTGCGCTGCACATGGCCACGCTCGGCGGCGCCAAAGCGCTCGGTCTCGCCGACGAGATCGGCTCGCTGGCCAAGGGCAAGTCCGCGGACTTCATCGCGCTCGATCTCTCCGGCATCTCGACCCAGCCGGTCTACAACGTGCTCTCGCATCTGGTCTACGCAGCGAATCGCAATTGCGTCACCGACGTCTTCGTCGCCGGCCGCGCGCTCATGCGCAAGCGCGAGCTCACGACGATCGACGAGAAGGCCGCGATCGCCGAGGCCAACGTGTGGCGCGCAAAGATCCGCCCATGAGCGCCGAGACGAAAAACGTCGACGCCGGCGAGATCGCGCTCTTCGATCGCCTCGCCGCGCAATGGTGGGATCCGAACGGCGAGATGGGTCCGCTGCACGCGATCAACCGACCGCGCGTCGCTTACGTCGAGCAATGCGCGGGCGCGCTCAAGGGCAAGCGCGCGCTCGACGTCGGCTGCGGCGGTGGAATCCTTGCCGAGGCGCTCGCCGCCAAGGGCGCGAAGGTGACCGGCATCGATCTCGCTGCCGACGTGCTCGAAGCGGCGCGCAAGCATTCGACGCAATCGAAGCTCGCGATCGACTACCGACTTGTCGCTGCCGAAGATCTCGCGCGCGAGCACGCCGGCGCCTTCGACGTCGTGTGCTGCATGGAGATGCTGGAGCACGTGCCGCATCCGGATCAGGTCGTTGCCGCCTGCGCCACGCTCGTGAAACCCGGCGGCGACGTGATCTTCTCCACGATCAACCGCAACGCGAAGGCGTTCGCGCTCGCGATCGTCGGCGCCGAATATCTGCTGAATCTCATCCCGCGCGGCACGCACGATTACGCGAAGCTGATCCGACCCTCCGAGCTCGAGCGCTGGGCGCGCGCGGCCGGCCTCGAAGTGCGCGGCGTGCGCGGCATCCGCTACAACCCGCTGCTGAAGAGCGGCTCGCTCGCCGACGACGTCGACGTGAACTACCTGATGCACTGCCGGCGTCCGCGGTGAGCATCCGCGCTGTTCTCTTCGACCTCGACGGCACGCTCGTCGACACCGCGCCGGATCTCGGTGGCGCGGCGAACTTCATCCGCGAGTCGATGGGACTCACGCCGCTGCCGATCCCCGCGTATCGCCAGTTCGCGTCGGCCGGCGCGCGCGGGATGCTGCAGACCGCGCTCGGCATCACGCCAGATCACAGCGATTACGCGAGCCAGCGCGCGCGCTTCCTCGATCACTACCGCGAGAACCTGTCGCGTCATTCGACGTTGTTCGCGGGCATCGACGAGCTCCTGCTCGCGCTCGCACGCGTGGGCGTGAGCTGGGGCATCGTCACCAACAAGCCGCGGCTCTACACCGAGCTGCTGCTCAAGGACCTCGATCTCGAGCGCCGCGCCGCGGTCGTCGTCTGCGCCGACGACGTCGCCAAAGCAAAGCCCGCGCCCGATCCGCTCTTGCGCGCATGCGAGCGTCTCGCGATCCTGCCTTCGCAGGCGCTCTACGTCGGCGACGACAAGCGCGACGCCGATGCCGCACGCGCGACCGGCATGCGCTTCATCGCCGTGCGCTGGGGCTACGAGGGCGAGCACCCGATCGCGAGCTGGAACGCCGACGCGACCATCGGCAAGCCCGCCGACCTGCTGGCGCTGCTGTGAAGATCCCGACCGACTACCGGCCCGCGCCGGATGCACTGCACGAGCGCGTCGTCCTCGTCACCGGCGCTGGCGACGGTCTCGGCCGCGCGACCGCGATCGGCTGCGCGAAGCACGGCGCGATGGTCGTGCTGCTCGGGCGCACGGTGAAGAAGCTCGAGGAAACCTACGATGCGATCCGCGCCGCCGGCGGCGCCGATCCGGCGATCTATCCGATGAACCTCGCCGGCGCTAACTGGAACGACCACGTCGAGCTCGGCGCGACGCTGGAGCGCGAGCTCGGCGCACTCCACGGCATCGTGCATTGCGCCGCGCACTTCAAGGAATTCGCGCCGCTCGCGGGCGTCGAGCCGCGCGAATGGATGGAAAGCCTGCAGGTGAATCTCACCGCGCCGTTCGCATTGACGCGAGCGTGCCTGCCGTTGCTCGAGAAGAGCGGCGATGCCTCGGTCGTGTTCGTCTCCGACGAAAGCGGCCGCGCGGCGAAGCGCTATCAGGGCGCCTACGGGATCGCGAAGCAGGCGCTGGAAGCGCTGACGAAGAACTGGGCGTCGGAGCTGCCGTCGACGTCGGGCGTGCGGATGAACAGCTTCAATCCGGGTCCGCTGCGCACCGCGCTGCGCGCCCGCGGATTCCCGGGCGAGGCGCGCGACGCCGCGCCGCTGCCGGAATCCGTCGTGCCGTCGCTGCTGTGGCTGTTGTCGCGCGAGAGCGCCGGCGTCAGCGGCCAGCAGCTTTAGCGCTGGATCTCCGACGCACGCAGCCAACCCTGCGCGCCGCTCTCGGTTTCGACGTACCACCAGGTCCCCGCGTCGTTCTCGAGCTGCGTGACGAGCCGCAGCGGCGCACCGACGCCGAGGATTTGCTTGCCGGCGCTCTCGAGCGCGGGCCGGGTGCGCAGCGGCGCTTGCGCGCCGGCTTTCGCATCGGTGATGACCGGCGCGGCAGGCTCTGACGGTTTCGCCGGCGGCGCAGCTTTCTTCGCGTGGTGCGGCTTCGCGGGTTTCGCGACGGGGGCCGGCGCTGGCGGTGCGGCGGGCGCTGCTGCGGCGACCGGCGCCGGCGGCGGAGTCGGAGCCGCAGGCGCAGGCGGTGCAACCGGCGCACCGTGCCGAGTGCCGCCGACGTTCGGATTCGAAGCGGAATAGACGGGAGCAGCGGCAGCGACCGGTTGCGCGACCGCTTCGGGAGCAACGGGCGCTGCAGCGGCGACCGGCGTCTGCGGTGCGTCGGCCCACGGATTCTGCGGCGCGATTGGCGTCTGATAGGGCTGCTCTGCGCAGCCGGCAAGCACGCACAACTGCGCGGCGAGCGCCGCGAGACCCAGCCTGCTCATGGACTCCCCCGGTTGGAACGTTTCGGTTTCCCCGGATTATGCGGCATCGTCATCCGCACCGCCTGCAGCAGCGCCTTCACTTCCGCCGAGGTCGCGTCGCGATAACCGCCGGTCTTGATGCCGCGCCCGAGCTTGATCGGCCCGTAGCCGACGCGGATCAGGCGCGACACCTGCAAGCCCTGTGACTCGAACATCCGGCGCACGAGCCGGTTGCGGCCTTCGCGCACGACAACGTGGAACCAGCGATTCGCAGCGGCCACGCCCGGATCCTCCTCGCCTTCGGGACCATGCGAGATCGGGTCGATCGACTGGAACTTCGCGGGGCCGTCTTCGAGCGTCACGCCGCGCCGCAGCGTCTCGATCAGCGCGTCGTCGATCTCGCCGAGCACGCGCACCGCGTACTCGCGCGAAATCTCGAAGCTCGGGTGCATCAGCCGGCGGGCGAGCTCACCGTCGGTGGTGAGCAGCAGCAAGCCGGAGGTGTTGATGTCGAGCCGGCCGACCGCGATCCAGCGCGCGCCTTCGAGCTCCGGCAATTTGCGGAACACGGTGCGGCGGCCTTCAGGATCGTCGCGCGTGACCATCTCGCCGACGCGCTTGCGGTAGAGCAGAACCTTCGTCGCCTCGGGCTTGCTCGACAGCTCGACGGATTTGCCGTCGACGCGGACGTGATCCTTCGGCGTGATCTTCTGCCCGATCTGCGCGGGCCGGCCGTTCACCACGATGCGGCCTTCCTCGATCATCTTCTCGATCGCGCGCCGCGACGCGATGCCGGCGGATGCGAGCGCCTTCTGGATGCGCTCAGACATCGCTCAGTGAAGCGTGGCTTCGTCGGCGGGCTTTTCGACGGGAGCCGCTTCGGCGACCGGCACTTCGCCGATGACGGCAGCGTCCGGCGTCGCCGCCATGGCTTCCACGCCGAGCTTCGCGAGCGCCGCTTCGAGCTGCGCGAGGTCCTTGATCTCCGGCAGCGTCGGCAGCTGGTCGAGCGATTTCAGCGCGAGATCGTCGAGGAGCTGCTGGGTCGTGCCGAGCAGCGCCGGACGTCCCGGCACTTCCTTCACGCCGACCTCGCGGATCCAGCCGCGCTCGATCAGCGTCTTGACGATGTTCGGCGACAGCGACACGCCGCGGATCTCCTCGATCTCGCCGCGCGTGATCGGCTGGCGATAGCAGATCAGCGCGAGCGTCTCCATCAGCGCGCGCGACAGCTTCGGCGGACGCTCCTGCCACAGCCGATGCACCCACTCCGAGAACTCCGCGCGCACCTGCAGGCGGAAGCCGCTCGCGACTTCCTTCAGCTCGGCGGCGGTGCCTTCGAAGCGGGCACCGAGCCGCTCGAGCGCATCGCGAATCTCCTTCTTGCCGATCGGCGCGTCGGGCGCGAGCAGGCGCACCAGCTGATCGATCGACAGCGGCTGATCCGATGCGAGCAGCAGCGCTTCGAGGATTTTTTCGAGCCGATGCGTGTCCTGTTCCACTATTCCGGTTCCTTGTCGAAATCGCTCGTCAATTCATCTTCCGTCACCACGGCGCGGGCGCGCGCGACCTGCACGCGCAGCGGACCGAACGCCTGCTCCTGCACCACCTCGAGCATCGCGCCGCGCGCGAGCTCCAGGATCGCGAGCAGGCAGACCACGATGCCGGCGCGACCTTCCTCGGGATCGAACAGATCGAAGAAGCTCGCCGGCCCGGCGCGCAAGCGCGTCAGGATCTTCGACATGCGCTCGCGCACCGACAGCGGCTCGCGTGCGACCTGGTGATGGCTGAACATCTCCGCGCGCGTCATCGCGTCGCGCATCGCCATCAGCAGTTCGCGCAGCGTCGGCGGCGGCAGCGGTTGCGGCTTCACCACCAGATCGGGCCGCGCCTGCGCGATGTGGATCTCGCGGCCGACGCGCGGCATCGCGTCGAGATTCTCCGCGGCAGTCTTGAAGCGCTCGTATTCCTGCAGGCGGCGCACGAGGTCCATGCGCGGATCGCCGACGTCCTCTTCCAGCGCGGGCTTGGGCAGCAGGATGCGCGACTTGATCTCGGCGAGATACGCGGCCATGACCAGATACTCGGCGGCGAGCTCGAGCTTCATGTCGCGCATGATCGCGATGTATTCCATGTACTGCTGGGTGATCTTGAGAACCGGGATGTCGAGGATGTTCAGGTTCTGGCGGCGGATCAGGTACAGCAGCAGGTCGAGCGGGCCTTCGAAGGCATCGAGGAAGACTTCGAGCGCGTCCGGCGGGATGTAGAGATCGTCCGGGAGCTTGTCGATCGGCTGACCGTGGACCTTCGGCTGCTTGGGCGCCTCGGGTGCGGCTTCGACAGTCGGATTCGGATCGTTCATTCCGGGATGAACCCTAGCACGTCGTGGACGCGTTTCAGAGTGGCGTCGGCGCGTGCGGAAGCTTTTTCGGCGGCGTCGCGCAGGACTTTGCGCAGTCCCGCTTCGTCCTCGCGAATTTCCTTGTAGCGCGCCTGCACGGGCTTCAGGCATTCCACGACGGCGTCGGCGACGGCTTGCTTGAACGTACCGTAACCCTTGCCGTTGTACTGCGTGACGATCTGCTCGAAGCTCTGATCGGTCGTGGCAGCGAGGATCGACATAAGATTGGACACGCCCGCCTTCTCTTCCGGCGCGTAGCGCACTTCGTTGCCGAGATCGGTGACCGCGCGCTTGATCTTGCGCGCGATCACGTCCGGCGCGTCCAGGAGGTAAACCGCGTTGGTCTGCGCGTCGTCGGACTTGCTCATCTTCGCGTCGGGCGTCTGCAAGCCCATGATGCGGGCGCCGACCGGCGGGATCATCGGCTCGGGCACGCGGAAGGTCGGGCCGTAGAGGTTGTTGAAGCGGATCGCCACGTCGCGCGTGAGCTCGAGGTGTTGCTTCTGGTCGTCGCCGACGGGCACCTTGTTCGCCTGATACAGCAGGATGTCGGCGGCCATCAGCACCGGATAGTCGTAGAGGCCGGCGTTGATGTTCTCCGTGTTCTTCGCGCTCTTGTCCTTGAACTGCGTCATGCGGTTCAGCTCGCCCATCATCGTGTAGCAGTTCAGCACCCACGACAGACGCGCGTGCGCGCTCACGTGCGATTGCACGAACAGCACGTTCTTCTTCGGATCGAGCCCGCAGGCGATGTAGAGCGCGAGGAATTCGTAGCATCGCTCGCGCAGCTCCTTCGGATCCTGGCGCACGGTGATCGCGTGCAGGTCGACGAGCATGTAGTAGCACTCGTACTGATCCGACAGGCGTACCCAGTTCTTGAGCGCGCCGAGGTAATTGCCGATGGTGAGATGCCCCGAGGGCTGGATGCCGGACAGCACGATCGGCCGCGCGTCACTCATGCACGTTCACCAGCGAGAGGATGAAGCCTTCGGCGAAGACCAGTGGCGGATACAGGATGCGGGCGAGCAGTCCGCTCGCCATCAGCATGACCAGGATCAGCATCCCGTACGGCTCGATGCGCGAGAACGCAACCGCGGCGCGCATCGGCAGCAATCCAGTGAGCACACGACCACCGTCGAGCGGCGGCAATGGAAGCAGGTTGAGAACCATCAGCGCCACGTTGATCGTCACGCCCGCCTGCGCCATCAGCTGCAAGCCGATCATGGTGCCGGACGGCGAGCCCGAGCTCATCGCAACCTTGAGCAGCGCGGCCCACAGCAGCGCCATCACGAGATTCGACGCCGGTCCGGCCGCTGCGACCACGGCCATGTCGCGCTTCGGATGCTTGAGGCTCGCGTAGTTCACCGGCACCGGCTTGGCCCAGCCGAACAGGAAGCCGCCGAGCGCGAGCAGGACGACGGGCACGATCAGCGTGCCGATCGGATCGATGTGCTTCAGCGGGTTGATCGACAGCCGCCCCATCAGCTCCGCCGTGCGATCGCCGAACGCGCGCGCGACCCAGCCGTGCGCGACTTCGTGCAGCGTGATCGCGAACAGCACGGGGAGCGACCAGACCGCGATGGTCTGGACGAGGCTCAAGTCGGAGGACATTGCGAAATTATACGGGCTAGCCGACTTCCATCGCGCCGAGCCGCGCGACATCGCCCTTGCCTTCGCGCACGACCACGGACGCGTCGCCGCTCAGATCGACGACCGTCGTCGGCTCCAGGCCGCAATCGCCGCCGTCGAGCACGACGTCGACCTCGCGCTCGAGCCGCCCGCGGACGTCCTTCGGATCGGCGACGGGTCGCGCTTCGCCGGGGAACTGCAGCGTGCAGCTGATCAGCGGCTCGTCGAGGGCGTCGAGCAGCGCACAGGCGATGACGTGATCCGGGATGCGGATGCCGATCGTCTTGCGCCGCTCGTGCGCGACGCGTCGCGGCAGGTCGCGGCTCGCCGGCAGGATGAACGTGTACGGACCCGGCGTGATCTGCTTCAAGAGCCGGAATTGCCAGTTGTCGACGCGCGCGTAGTGCGCGATCTCCGACAGGTCGCGGCAGACCAGCGTGAACTGGTGGTGGCGATCGAAGTCGCGGATGCGCCGCAGCCGGTCGGCGGCGGCCTTGTCATCGAGATGGCAGCCGAGCGCGTAGCAGGAGTCGGTCGGATACGCGACGACAGCGCCCTCGCGCAGCCGCGCAGCCGCGAGGCTGAGCGAGCGCTTCTGCGGATTGACCGGATGGATGTCGAGCCATTGGGCGGGCATCGGACATTGTACCCGCGGCGCGGCCCGCCACGCGGCTCGCGTCCTATAATTCGCGCGATGAAACCGTTGCTCGATTTCTCGCCGCTCGCCGTCTTCCTGCTGTCCTACTGGCTCGGCGGCATCTATGTCGCGACCGGCGCGTTGATGGTCTCGCTGTGGATCGCGTTCTTCCTGCATCGCGCGCTGTTCGGCAGCTGGAGCCGCATCTCGCTGTGGGTCGCCATCGTCGCGACGGTGCTGGGCGGGCTCACGGTCTATCTGCGCGATCCGGGCTTCATCAAGCTCAAGCCGACGATCATCTACGGTGTCTTTGCCGTCGCGCTGCTGGGAAGCCATTTCATCGGCGACAAGGTGCTGCTCGCGCGGATGCCGCAGCAGGTCGTCGTCGCACCCGACGCGCTGTGGCGCAAGCTCAACTTCGCGTGGGCGCTGTTCTTCGCGGGCTGCGCGGCGCTGAATCTCTATGTCGCGCACCACTACAGCGAGGCGGCCTGGGTGAAGTTCAAGGTGATCGGCTTCACCGTGCTGCCGTTCGTGTTCGCGCTCGCGCAGGCGCCGTTCCTGTCGCGCTACGTCGTCGCCGAGCCGAAGTGAACCGCATCGAGCGGATTCGCGCCGCGCTGGAAAAGGCGCTGACGCCCGAGTCGCTGGCGATCGAAGATGAGAGCCAACACCACGTCGGACATGCAGGCGCGGCGAGCGGCCGCGGACATTTCACGGTGCGCATCGTCAGCAAGGCGTTTGCCGGGGTCGCGCCGATCCAGCGGCATCGACTGGTCTACGCCGCGCTCGGCGCGCTGATGGAGACCGACATCCATGCGCTGTCGATCCAGGCGCTGACGCCGGAGGAGGCGCGCGCCCGTTAGACCGGCGGCGGCTGCGCCGCGCGGCGCGCGCGATCGACGAACACCAGGAACTCGAACGCGATCCAGCCGCCGGCGATGCCCATCATCTGATCGGCGTGCTGACGGACCGCAGACCAGATCGGCAGCCGATCCAGGACCGGCCAATCGCTCGCACAGAGATAGGCGAGCACCACAACCCCCGCCACGCGCAGCGCGCTGACGAAGAGATCGATCGAATGCTCGCGCGTCGGCATGGCGTCGACGTGCGCGATCGGATGTCGTCCGGGATAGACGCTCGGGCTGAGATGCATACGGAGACTGACCCGTCCCCGCGCGATTCGTTCACGCCGTCAGCTGGCGCAGAATCGTGGCTGAATCGAAGTAGACGCGCTCGCAGACGATGCCTTGGTCGTCGAATACGAAGAACGCGGTCATCCGGCAGCGGAAGGCCTTGCCGGTCGGCTTGATGCCCATCAGCGGGCCCTTGTGCGTGCCGAGCAGCCAGAACTCGACGATCACTGCGTCGTCGGTGTGGCGCAGCGAGATCAGCTCGTTGCGCTGATCAGGGAACGCACCGCGCGACTCGCGGAAGTACTCGCGCACCTCTACATCGCCGTCGTAGACCTTGCCGGTCGGGATGATCTCGTAGCGCGGATGCGAGAAGGTCTTCATCACCGTCTCGTAGTCGTGCGTGTTCTCGCACTCCATGTGGCGGCGGACGATCTCCTCGCGCTGCTTGCGGTCGATGCTCATCGCAGATGCAGGTTCGTCGTCCGCGCGGTGACGATGTCGAGGTTGCGCGGATTCACCGGACCGTCGCGCACCCAGGCGACCACCACCTGGCCGTCCGGCAGCGCCGCGATGCCGAGGTGATCCAGGCGCGAGAAATCACCGCACTCGTTGCAGATGGTGCCGACGTGCGCTTGCGCGTCGGCGACGCCGACCGTGAAGTGCGGCTGCGCGGCGTCGGCATCCTCGGAGTAAGCGAGACGGGTGCTCCACACGCTCGGCACCTCGCGCGAAACGCCGCCCTTGTCCTCGTAGTACGCGATCGCCACTCGACCCCGCGCGCCGGCGACCGGCCAGCCATACACCGCGTTGTGAAAGCCGCCGGAGATGCGGATCGGAGGCTGCCAGGTGTCGCCGCCGTCGAGCGAGCGCGACAGGTACACCGCGACGGGCGCGAGCGGGCTGCCGACGTCGCCGGTCAACGAAGGGATCGCGTAGACCACATAGACGTTGTCCGCTTCGTCTGCGGCGAGGAAGGTGAAATTCACCACGAGCGGACCCGGCGCGGTGTTGCTTCCCATCAGGCCGCCGATGTAGCGGATGCACTTCGACAGCTTCCAGGTGCGACCGCTGTCGCGCGTGCGCGCAACCTCGAGGCAGAACGAGTCGGGACCGTTGTTGATCGACATCGGCACGAAGAATTCGCCGGCGAGCGCACCGCGGGCCGGCGCGCCGGCGTATGCCCACGCAGACGTGATCAGCTGCGCATCGCTCCAGGTCCGGCCGTTGTCGCTGGAATGCCGCGACACTGCCTGCTGCGTCGCCTTGTCCTCCCAGACGGCGATGACGTTGCCTGCGGCGTCGCCGGCGATCCACTGGCGATCGGGGCTGGCGATCGTGTCCAGGGCCATCGGCGCGCTCCAGTGCAGTCCGCTGTCGACCGAGCGTTGATACGACACGGGATGCGCACCGAGCAGACCGAGCCAATGCACCACGCCGAGACCGGCATCGGCGATCGCTCCATCTGCCGTGCCGCCGTCGTTCGGTTGCCCGGCGCCGAAGCGCGTGTCGAACAACGTGAGCCAGCTGGCCGCGCGATCGTCGCTGCGATAGAGCGCGCGCGTATGCGGCAACGAGAGGTAGAGCGCCCCTTGCGGACTGCCGGCGAGGAATGGCTCTTCCTGCGGATAGCCCTTATCGGAAACCTTGATGATGCTCACGCGCGTCGGCGTGGTGAATGCCGGAACCGGCGGTGCCGCGATGCATGCGCCGGCGAAAAAGAACGTGATGAGCGCTATCCCTGCCCTGACCATCGATCACCCCCGATGGCTCGATGATACGCCGCTTCAGGCGTCGATCAGCTTCTTCAGCGCATTCAGGTCGATGACCGCGATGCCCAGCGACTCCGCCTTCTGCAGCTTCGATCCCGCTTCGGCGCCGGCGAGCACGTAATCGGTCTTCTTCGACACCGATCCGCTCACCTTGCCGCCGTTGCTCTCGATCAGCGCGGTCGCCTCGTCGCGCGACATGCCGGGCAGCGTGCCGGTGATGACCAGCGTCTTGCCGAGCAGCGGGCCCTTCGCCGCGGCCTTCTTGATCGCCGGCCACTGCACGCCGGCCTTGATCAGCGCGTCGATCACCTTGCGATTGCGCGACTCGCTGAAGAAATGCGCGATGTGCGCAGCGACGGTCGGGCCGACGTCGGGCACCTCCTGCAGTTTCGGACAACGGTCTTTGACCTTCTCGGCGTGCGTCGTCGGCGCATCGGCCTCTGCCGCTTCGATCAACGCCTCGAGCGTCGCGAAATGGCGCGCGAGATCCTTCGCGGTGGTCTCGCCGACATCGGGAACGCCGAGCGCGTAGATGAAGCGATCGAGCGTCGTCGCCTTGCTCTTGCCGATCGCGTCGATCACGTTCTGCGCCGACTTCTCGCCCATGCGATCGAGCTCGGCGAGCTGCTCCATCGTGAGCTTGAAGATGTCCGCCGGCGACTTCACCAGCTCCTGGTCGATCAGCTGGCCGAGCAGCTTCTCGCCGAGCCCTTCGATGTCCATCGCGCGCCGCGACACGAAGTGCTGCAAGGCGCCCTGGATCTGCGCGCGGCAGCCGAGCTTGTTGGTGCAAAAGGCGTTGACCTCGCCTTCCTCGCGCTCGACCTTGCCGCCGCAGACCGGGCACTTCGAGTAGTCGTCGCGCCAGTCGAACGCCTTCGAGCCGCGCTTGTGATCGCCGACGCGACGTACGAGCTCGGGGATCACGTCGCCTGCGCGGCGGATGACGACGGTGTCGCCGTCGCGGACATCCTTGCGATCGACTTCGTCGAGGTTGTGCAGCGTCGCGTTCGACACCGTCGCGCCGCCGACGAACACCGGCTTCAATCGCGCGACCGGATTGAGCGCGCCGGTGCGGCTCACCTGCACTTCGATGCGCTCGAGCAGCGTCTCGGCTTCTTCGGCGGCGAACTTGTGCGCGATCGCCCAGCGCGGCGCGCGCGAGACGTAGCCGAGCTCTTCGCGTCCCGCGAGCGAGTTCAGCTTGTAGACGACGCCGTCGATCTCGAACGGCAGCTTCGCGCGGCGATCGCCCATCTTCCGGTAGAACTTCAGGCAGCCCTCGACGCCTTCGACGACTTCGATGTACTGCGAGACCGGGAAGCCCCAGTCGCGCAGATGATCGAGCACTTGCGAGTGCAGCTTCGGCGGCTCCCAGCCTTTGTGATACTCGACCGCATAGGCGAAGAACGACAGTGGACGTTTCGCGGTGAGCGTGGGATCGAGCTGCCGCAGCGATCCCGCCGCCGTGTTGCGCGGATTCACGTACGCCTTCTCGCCGCGCGCGATGGCTTCCTCGTTCATCTTCCGGAAGCCTTCGCGGGTCATGTAGACCTCGCCGCGGATTTCCAGCGCCGCGGGCTCGCGCCCTTTCTTCGGCCATTCCAGCCGCAGCGGGATCTGCCGGATGGTGCGGAGGTTCGCGGTGATGTCCTCGCCAGTCTCGCCGTCGCCGCGCGTGGCGCCGCGCACGAACACGCCGTGCTCGTAGAGCAGCGAGATCGCGAGCCCGTCGATCTTCGGCTCGGCGACATATTCGACCTCGTCGCGCCCGAGCCCTTCGCACACGCGGCGATTGAAATCGGCGAGCTCCTCGTCGCTGAAGCAGTTGTTGAGCGACAGCATCGGCTGCAGATGCTTGACCTCCGCGAAGCCCGCGCGCGGCGGAGCGCCGACGCGCTGCGTCGGCGAGTCGGGCGTCCTCAGGTCGGGATATTGCTCTTCGAGCTGCTGCAGCTCGCGGAATAGCGCGTCGAACTCGGCGTCGGAGATCGACGGCTCGTCGAGCACGTAGTAACGGTGATTGTGCTCGTGCAGCTCGCGGCGCAGCTTTTCCGCGCGAGTGCGCGCGGAATCCGGAACACTCACGCCACGCCGGCCCACGCTTGCACGTCGGCGCGCAGGCGCTGCTCGCTCTGCGTGCTCAGGACCTGTCGGCGCTCGTCATAGACCTCCGCCTCGAGACGCGCGGCGAGCTGGCGCGCGGTCGAAAGCATGTCCTCGAGCGCGGCGTTGCCTTCCATCGGACCGGGCAACACCATGAACATCGACAGCGCCATCGTGCCGAAGCCGTCCGCTTCATCGGGGATCAGGAAGCCGGGCTTCATCAGGCTGGCGACGCTGAACACGCGCTTGCCGTCGTGCTTGCGGTGATAGATCTGCATCGGGCCGAACTGCAGGCCGCAGGACGCGAGCGCATCGTGGATGCGCGGTCCCTGCATCGCGACGCCGTTGGTGCGCGCGATGATCAGCGTGACGATTTTCTCGTCCTGTTTCTTCTGCGGCGGCGTAGGCGCTGTTTTCTCGGCAGCAGGCTGCGGCGTGATGGTCGGGGCAACGCGTCGCTGCACCGGCGCGACCGTCGGTGCGGGCTGACTCATGTACGCCGGCTCTTTCGGTTTCGGTGGCGGCGCAGCGCGCACCGGTCCCGGCTCGATGTTGAGCTGCGGCATGCGCGCGGGTGGCGCTTCACCGCGACGGCGCGGCCGGCCGACGCCGAACTCGTCGAACTCGCCGCCGATGCCGTAGGAGCCCGGCTCCTCCACGCGCGGCTGCGCGATCACGCGCGATCCGCGCGGATCGGTCTTCACGTTGCCCTTGTCGCGGCGGCTGAACAGGATCACCAGCAGCACGATGACGACGCCGAAGATCAGCAGCGCGAGCTGCAGTTGGGTCAGGTTCAACGGCAGCTGATTCATGCGACCGCCCTCGCCTCCTGGTTCTCGGTGAGCTGGACCGCCTGCTGCACGTTGACGCTGACCATGCGGGACACGCCCGGCTCCTGCATGGTCACGCCGTGCAGCTGGTCGGCGAGCTCCATCGTGATCTTGTTGTGCGTGATGATAATGAACTGCACGCTCTGCGCCATCTCCCGCACGATCTCGCAGAAGCGCGCGACGTTGGCGTCGTCGAGCGGCGCATCGACTTCGTCCATCAGGCAGAACGGCGCGGGATTGAGCTGGAACAGCGCGAGCAGCAGCGCCACGGCGGTCATCGCCTTCTCGCCGCCGGAGAGCAGCTGGATCGAGCTGTTGCGCTTGCCGGGCGGACGCGCCATCACGCGCACGCCGGTGTCGAGCAGGTCCTCACCGGTCATCTCGAGATACGCCTCGCCGCCGCCGAACAGCTTGGGGAAACGATCGCGGAAGATGGCGTCGACGCGATCGAAGGTGTCCTTGAAGCGCTCCTGCGTCTCGCGGTCGATCTTGCGCATCGCCTCTTCGAGCGTGGCGAGCGCGCCGGTGATGTCGTCGTTCTGCTTGCCGAGCTCGGTCTCTCGCGCCTGCGCCTCCTCCAGCTCCTGGATGGCCGCGAGGTTGATGGCGCCCAGACGCTCGATGCGCCGGCCCATCGACAGGAGCTTTTCGTCCCACGCCTCCGGCGTCGCGTCGTCCTTCAGCGCGGCCAAGAGCTCGTTGCGATCGATGCCGGTCTCGGTGATCTGATCC
>DASRHK010000029.1:0-25522 GCA_035650495.1 Nevskiaceae bacterium
TGGAACACGCGCGCGATCCGCGAAGGCTGGGGTGAAGCCGTGTCGACCAGCGCGGCCTCCGCCCTGCCCGGCACCGAGAAAGTCCTCGCGGTCCGCGAGGAGTTCCTCGACACCGCCGAGCACGCCGCGATCCTGCGTGCGCTCGCGAGCGCTTGCGAATGGCTGTGCGACCCGAGCCACGTCGAGCCGGCCATCGAACTGCTCGCGCCGTACGTCGGGCGCTCGCTGGCGGAGCTGCGTCCGTCGTTCGATGCGAGCTTCCGTTGCGACTTCGTCGCGCCGGCGCGCGTGCCGTTCGTGCGCTTCGATCGCGCGGTCCATCGCCCCGACCTCGCACACGGCGGCTGGTATCTGGAGCAGATGCGCGCTGCGGGACAGATCGAGAGCGACGCCGACGTGGACGGGATCTGCGCGCGCGCGTTCCGCGCCGACGTGCACGATCGTCATCTCATCGACGGGTGACGGCCGGATTACTCGAAGCGGATCTCGTCTGCAGCGAACGGCTTGGCGATCACCTCGGCGTCGAGCGGACACTGCCGATCGCCCAGCAGGTGCTCCCACAGCTTCGCGTCGAACGCCTGCTGCAAGAACAGGTAGCGACTCGCGTTGATCAGGCTCGCCTGCGTCCATTGCGGACCCGGACGCTGCGATCCCCGGACGCGATAGTGATCCTCCAGCTCGTAGAAGGACAACGGCGCTCCGCCGGTGAAGCGCTGCTCGAGGAAATCGTGCAGGTCGCTGATGCGTTCGTGCCCGACGTCGAAGCAGTGCGCGAACGGCTTGTGCCAGGGCGCGGAAGCGTTGAGCAGCGGATAGATGCCGTACGACCAGGCAAACGCGTAGGACGCGCTGACGGTCCGCTCCGCGGCGGTGTTGCAGAACAGCGCCAGCAGCTGGAAGCGCTGCAGCGAGAACAGCATCCGCACGAGATCGCCGCCGCCCGTCGAGCGCAGCTCGCTCACGCGCATCGCTCGCTCATCGGGAGAACGGCCAGAGTGACGAAGCGGCTTCGGGGCGCGCCGTGCAGTCGGCGACGCGCTCCCCGGTCGAAGCGTCTGCGATCCACGCACGCGCGCGCCGGGGAATCGAGACGTCGTAATCGATCGCGTAGTGGTGACCGGCCGCGAAGTCGGCGGCACAGAGCATCGCATCGGGCGAGTAACGTCCCGGCAGCCGCCAGCCCGTCAGCACGACGTGCGCGCCCGGCTTGAGCGCCACGCGCTTCGCCCACAGGCCGTCGCCGCTGCCGTTCGGAGTGATCAGGATCGGCGCGTCGTCCACCGATGACAGCACGCAGGCGGCGTCCTCGACGTTGGCCTGGCTCACCAGCGCCACTTCGTCCGCCGGCGCATCGAGCGGCGGAAACACTTCCGCGTTGTAGGTCCCGTTGAGATAAGCGCTTATCGACGCGCAGCCTTGCAGCAGCGCGCAGGCGCCGGCCCACATCCATCGCGATGGAGTCTCCATGCCATCGCCAACGCAGCTTGCATGCCAGCCGGCACAGCTCGATTCCTCGCATTTGCTGCACCACATTTGGCCGCGCGCGCAACACTGCGGTGCACGCACCAGCGATCCCGGGTCACGCAGCGATCAGCGTGCGCGTGGCATAGCGATTGCTTGAGTCCTGCCGTCGCCCACGCGTGGCGGCATGACGGCCAACGGCGGCCAGCTTGCATCTGGGGCTGCATGAAACGTTTCCGCCGTTGGCTGATTCCGCTGTCGATCGTTGCGCCGTTCGCCGCGCACGCGGGAACGATCGCGCATCGCGACGTCGACGCACTCGCAGCACGCGGGATCGCCTTCGCGCGCGCGCACCCGCTCGCTCTGCAACAAGGTCTTCTCCTCGCCATCGGCGGCGGCGCGCCCGATCTGCTCCTGCGCGAAGTAGAGCTCTGCGTCGACGACGCACCGTGCTTGCGCTACGAATACAACGTCGACGAAGGCCAAGCGCTCGCTGCAGGCGGCTTGCATCTGCTCGAGCTCGGCGACCTCGGCGCGCGCCGGCTCCGTGCCGACGCAATCGCGGTCGATCCGCACGCGCCTCCTTATGCGGCGCGCACGCGGGCGAAGCTCGATCTGCGGCTGCAGCCGTCCACCGACGCGCTGGAGTTGCAGTTCGCTGCAGGCACGCTCGCGCATGAAGCTCGGCTGACGGCGACGCCGCGCTCCGCCGATGCGCTGAGGCCGCGCGCCGCACGCTACCTGCTCGCCGACGATCGTCCCTTCGAGGCCGCGGCAATGTTTTCCCAGGCGCCGGCGCCCGTCGGCACATCGATCGACGGTTTCGTGAGCCGCTACAACGCGGCCATCGCGACGATCGGCGGCGCCACTCCTGCATCGGGCTTCGAGCAGCTGCGATCGCTCGCGGGCGACGATCACGCCGATCCGTGGCTGCGCGATCGCGCCGGCATGACGCTCGGCGAGCAGCTGCTGGCGGCGCGTCGCAACGCCGAAGCCGCGCAAGCATTCCGTGCCGTGCGCAGTCCCGGCCCGTTCGCCAATCGCGCATTGCTCGAGCTCGGCTGGACGTTTCTCCTGCCGACGGGCGACGCGGCGTCGAGCCTGCGCCCGGCGTCGTACGCGCTGCCCTCGTCTGCTGACCAAGTGGCGCAGCTGCGCCGGCAAACGCCGTTCCGCTATCTGACCGCGGTCGCCGGCGGCGCGCGCGCGGATGATCTTCGCGCCGCGCTGGTGCCGTGGATGGAGCTGATCGGCCGCGATCCGTTCGATCCGGCGGTGCAGGAAGGGATGCTCGCGGTCCCCTACGCGCTCGCGCATCTGGGCGCGCAGGAGCAGTCGATCGAGTACGCGCAACGCGCGGTCTCGCAGCTCCAGGCCGCGCACACGATGCTCGAGCAAGCGGCGGCGCAGATCGACCCCGCGCTCGTTGCGCTGCTCGACGCTCACTTCGACGATGCGCGCGAGGGCTGGCACCAGCAGCTCGGTGCTCTCGCGCCGCAGAAGCGCTGGTGGCTGGGCGATGCGCCGGAGCCGAGCTACTACCTGGGCGTGCTGCTCGCCGATCCTCGATTCGTCGAAGCGCTCGCCGACCTGCGCACGCTGCATCAACTGCGCGCCTTCCTCGATCGCACCGGGGACGCAGCCGACGCGAGCTTGCGCGCCGAGGTGGACCGCTCGCTCGAATCGCTGCGGGCGCAATTGCGCGCGCTGGCAACGGCAGCGCTGACGGCGCGCTCGCGCGCCACCGCGCATGCGCTCGCCGAGGCGCATCTGTGGATCGCGCGGCTGCGCGATCGCTCGCCGCAGCAGGTGACGAGCCGATGAGCGCGCGCCTCGCCGGCGGCTTGCTGATGACGCTGAGCGCAGCGGCGCTCGCCGACGGTGGCACCGTCGCCGGCATGACGCAGCATCACGACAGCCGCTGGCTGTCCCGTCTCGTCGTGCGCACGCCGTCGATCCTGCCGCCGGCGCCGCAGAGCAAGCTGCCGCCCGACCTCGACGAAGCGCTCGCGCATTACGATCAGGTGATCGCGCTGAGCACCGAGCCGGCCACGCGCGTCGAGGCGATGCGCCGCGGCGCGTATCTGCGGGTGCGCTCGGCGGAGGCCGATCCGTCGAGCCAGACCGCGCAAGCGGCGCTCCATCGCGCAATCGAGCTCTATCGCGCCGTGCTCGCCGAGGCGCCGAACGACGCGGGGAACGATCGCGCGCACTACCAGCTCGCGCGCGCGCACGAATTGCTCGGCGAAACGGCCGAAGCGAGCGCGCAGCTCACGACGCTGGCGCGTGACTTCCCGGACTCGCCGCTGGCGGGCGACGCGCACTTCCGCGCCGGCGAGCTGCTCTATCTGACCAGGCAGTACGCGGCTGCCGAGATCGAGTACCGCGCCATCGTCGAGAGCAGCGACACCGCGCCGTACCACCGCTTCGCCGTCTACAAGTACGGCTGGTCGCTCTACCACCAGGGCAAGCTCGACGAAGCATTGGCGCCGTTCCTGACGCTGATCGCGACCGAGCCCGCCGGATCGGAAATGGCGACGGATGCGCTGCGCGTCACGGGGCTGGCCTTCGCCGCGTTGGGCGACGACGCCATCGCAAAGTATTTCGCCAAGCACGGTCAGGAGCCGAGCGACCCCGCCGCGCTCTATCTCGCAGCCGGCACGCAGCAGGAGCAGATGCAGCGCTACAGCGATGCTGCGTCGACGTTCGCGGCCTACGTCTCGCACCATCCCGACGCGGCGCGCGCGCCGGAATTCGAGTCGCGCGCAGTGGGCGCCTACGAGCACGGCGGCTTCGCGGACGAAGTGCTGAAGGCGAAGTCCGATTACGTCGCGCGCTTCGGGCCGGGATCCACGCGGTGGCCTGCGGCGAGCACCGAGCTCGGCAACACGCTGCGCGGCTATCTCGACGACGTCGCGCAAGCGCTGCACGCCAAGGCGCAGCAGGCACCGGCCGGCGAGGAGCGCACGCGGCTCTTCGCGAGCGCGGCGGACGCGTATCGCCGCCGGCTGCAAGGATTCCCGAGCGATGCGAAGACGCCCGACATCAACCTGCTCTACGCGGACGCGCTGCTCGAGAGCGGCGATCCGGCGCAAGCAGCGCAGCAGTACCTGCACACCGCTTACGAGCTGCCGTCGCATCCGCGACGTAGCGAAGCAGCGTTCGCCGCCGTGCAGACCTTGCAAGCCATCGCTGATCGATCCGATGCGGCGACACGACCCTCCCCATTGCACGACGCGATCACCGCCGGGATCCGGCTTGCCGACGCCTTCCCGCAGCACGCGCAATGGGCCGACGTGATGTCGGCGTCGGCGAGCGACGAAGTTGCGCTCGGCGATTGGGACGCCGCCATCACGCTCGCGCAGCGCGTGCTCGGCTCCAGGCCGGCGGCGAGTCCGGCCACGCGCAGCCGCATGCTCGGCATCGTCGCCGACGGGCACTTCGCCGCAAGCCGTTACGTCGAAGCCGAGCACGCGTATGCGGCGCTGCTCGCCGGCTCCAGCACCAGCGACCCGCAGCGCCAGCCCGTCACCGAGCGCCTCGCCGCGTCGATCTACAAGCAAGCCGAAGCTGCGCGCACGAGCGGCGATCTGCGCGCCGCCGCCGATGGCTTCCGGCGCGTCGCGCGCGCGACGCCCACCGCGTCGATCTGCGCGACTGCGGATTACGATGCCGCGGCGGCCCTGATGGCGCTGCAGGACTGGCGCGCAGCGCGCGCGCAGCTCGAGACGTTCCGCACGCGTTATCCCGACCATGCGCTCAGCGTCGAGGTCGACAAGAAGCTCGCCGTCGCGGACCAGAACGATCACCTGCCGTCGAAAGCGGCGGAAGCGTACGCACGCATCGCGCGAGCGAAGTCCGAGCCGCTCGACGCGCGCGCCAATGCGTCCTTGCTCTCCGCGCGTCTCTACGACGAGGCCGGCGCGACGGCGCAGGCCGCCAGCGCTTATCGCAGCCACCTCGCCGATTTCGCGGTGGCGCCCGAGCTTCGGGCCGAGCTCACGCAACGCCTGGCCGACATCGCCGACGAGGCTGGCGACGCGGTTGCCTACCGCGGTTACCTCGATCAGATCATCGCGATCGACGCCGCCGGCGGCACCGATCGAACGCGCACGCTCGCCGCGCGCGCCACGCTGGAGATCGGCCGGATGCAGGCCGCATCGGCGCGCAGCGTTGCGCTCTCCCAGCCGCTCGCGAAGACGCTGTCGCGTCGCAAGAGCGCGACCGACGCCGCGATCGCGACGCTGATCAAGGCCGCGGACTATCGCCTCGCCGACGTGACGCCGGCGGCGAGCTACGAAGTCGGGCGCCTGTACACGGATTTCGCCAGCGCGCTGGTCCATTCCGAGCGTCCGCGCTCGCTCAAGGGCGAGGCGCTCGAGCAATACCAGCTTCTGCTCGAGGAGCAGAGCGATCCGTTCGAGCAGAAGGCGATCGCCGCGCACGAAGCGAATCTGGCGCGCCTGCGGGACAACGTGTGGAACGCGGCAATCCAGGGCAGCGCCGATCAGCTGTCGTCGCTGGTGCCCGGCCGCTATGGCAAGCGCGAGATCAACGAGGCGTCCGATGACAGCCTTCGCTAGATCGATCTTGCTGCTCTTCGCACTGTGGGCCGCCGGTTGTGCGACGACTGCGCCGTCGCCGTCGCCCACGCGCTCAGCGCCGGCGGCCAGCGACGCAGAGCGCGCCGCGCTCCCGCGTTTCGCCGAAGCGCTGACGCTGATGAAGAACCAGCAGAGCGACGCGGCGCTGAAAGCGTTCCTCGTACTGGCGCGCGACTATCCGCAGTTCAGCGGACCGCCGACCAACCTCGGCATCCTCTACGCGAAGCGCAAGGACACCGCGTCGGCGATCGCTTCGTTGCGCAAAGCGGTCGCCATCAATCCGCGTAACGCGATCGCCTGGAGCTGGCTCGGCGCGCTGCAACGCAATGCCGGCGACTTCGAGCACGCGCGCGAAAGCTATCTCAACGCGATCGCTGCGCGGCCCGACTACGCGCCCGCGCATTACAACCTGGCGGTGCTCTACGACGTCTGCCTCAAGCGGCCGGCGGAGGCGCTCGCCGAGTACCGCGCCTACCGCGCGCTCGATCCCGATCGCGTGATCGTCGACGCGTGGATCCGCGAGCTCGACGCCACGCTCGCGCCCACCGCCGTCGCCCAGCGAGGCACGCAATGATCCGTTGCCTCCTCCTGCTGCTCGGCTTCACTGCGGGCGTCGCGATGGCCGCGACGCCGGCCGCGCCCGGCACCACGATCGTCGGCGACCGCGAGGCCGCGGTCGGCTTGTTCCTCGACGCTTGGCGCGAGGAAGCCGCGAGCGATCTCGATTGGCCGCCGGTGCACGAGGCCGAGCCGCTGGCACCGCTGGACCAAGCGGACGTGCGCCGCACCATCGAGCTCGAAGCGCAGCGCGACGCCGTGCGCCGCGCGCGCCTGCAAACCCATTAGAGAACCTTCATCGAACAGGGAGCTAGCAATGACATCACGGATCCTGATCAGCACACTCTTGGTCGCGGCGCTGCCGCTCGGCGGCTGCATGCTCGCTTCGAACGCGATCGACTACAGCTCGTATCCGATTCCGGCGCTGCCCGCGCCGCCGCCACCACCGCCGCCGGTGGCGACGCCTTGCGAGGCCGGTCCGGGCGAGACGATCTCGCTCGCGGGCTGCGCGACCGGCGACACGCTCGTGCTGCACGGCGTGACCTTCGAGTTCAACAAGGCGACGCTCACGCCCGACGCGCGCACCTTGCTCGATCAGGTGATCACCGCGCTCAAGAGCCGCGAGGACATCAAGGTCGAGATCGCCGGGCACACCGACGGCATCGGCTCCGACGCGTACAACCAGAAGCTGTCCGAAGCGCGCGCGTCGTCGGTGAAGAAGTATCTGGCCGACGGCGGCATCGCTGATGCGCGCATGACCGCGAAGGGATTCGGCAAGACGCAGCCGATCGCGGACAACAGCACCGAGGCGGGACGCGATCTCAATCGCCGCGTCGAGCTGCGCGTCGTGGAATCGGCACCGCCGCCGCCCGCCGCCGCGGCGCCAGCGCCGGCACCTGCGATCGATCACACCGCGATCGTCGTGCTCGAGCCGATCCCGTCCTTCCTGCAGGAGCCCGGCACCGGCATCCCGACGTCGATCGGCGTGCTGACCATCGTGCCGACGCCGAAGGAATCCGGCCCGGACGAAGTGACGAGCAAGCGCGCGCTACCCGCGAACTACAACGGCAATCATCCCGCGATGAAGGGCTATCCCGGTTCCGCGTACTCGCCGACGTCCGCTGCGCCGGTTGCCCCACCCGCAGCGTCCAGTGTTCCACCACCGGCCGCGGCAGCGGCGACCACGACCTCCTCTTCCGTGGCGCCCGCTGCCGCCGGCTCGGTGTCCATCGCGAACTTCGCGTTCGCGCCGTCGGAGATCGTGGTCGCGCCGGCGAGCGTCGTGACCTGGCTCAATCGCGACAACGTGATCCACACGATCAAGTTCAAGGATCACGAGCAGAAGCTGAAGCCGGGGGAGAGCTATTCGGCGGCGTTCAGCGATCGCGGCGAGTATCCCTTCCAGTGCGGCATCCATCCGTCGATGACGGGCAAGGTCATCGTTCAGTGAGGACGACGAGCCGGCGCGCGAGCGCCGGCGTCAGCTCGATCTCGCCGTCGTCGTCGATCGCCATCACCTGATCGAGCTGCAGCCGCGCCGCGAGCCGCTGCCAGTCACGGCCCGCGACGAACAACGCCGCGCCGCCTGCATCGGCGAGCGTGCCGTCGCGATGCACGACGGTGACGCTGCGCAAGCCGCGCGCGGGACGGCCGGTGCGCGGATCGAGGATGTGCGAGTAACGCACGCCGTCGTGCTCGAAGAAGCGCTGGTCGTCCGCGTGCGTGATCACCGACTCGTCGCGCGCGTCGAGCCGCGCGACGAGCGCGTCCGCATCCCGTGGGTCGCGGATGCCGACGCGCCACGGGCGTCCGGCGCGCAAGCCGCGCACCGCAACGTTGCCGCCGGCATCGATGCAGGCATGCGCGAAGCCGCGCGCGGCGAGCAGGTCGAGACATTCGTCGACGATGAAACCCTTGCCGATCGCGCCGAAGTCCCAGGCCGGCGACGCCAGCGCAACGCGGACTTCGGCTGCGCCCGGCGGCGCGCTGCGCTGTCGCGCGGGATCGTCAAAGCCCCAGGCGCGAACGAGCGCGCCGATGCGCGGATCGAACAGTCCACTCGTTGCATCGCGGAGGCTCAGCGCGCGCTCGAAGAGCGGCCGCATGTCGTCGGGAATTGCGCTGACACGGCCGGCCGCGAGCTCGCGATTCATCTGCGCGAGCCGGCCATCGCCAAAGCCCCAGAAGTCATGGCCGAAGGCGTCCATGCGTTCCTGCACGGCGGCGAGCGCATCGGCGATCCGGCGACGGCGCGTCCATGCGCCGGCGGAGACCGTCACCGTGATCATCGTTCCCATGGAGAGGAAACGATGCTGATGGATCATCGCTTGCGGCGGGCCTTCTGGATCCGCCACCACATCCACGAGCCGCTGATGGCGAGCCACAACGCACCGAAGCCGACGATGGTGATGACCCACGCGCCGACCGGACCGAACAGGCGCCCGCTGTGGAGATCGATCAGCAGCTGCTCGACGAGGACCGAAGGCCGCGAATACGGCGTGAGCGCGGCGCGTTGCGGATCGGACAGCGGCGATGCGGCGGACCACTGCACGGCGTTGGGAGCCACCGTCGACCAATTGTTGCCGCCGTCGTCGCTGCGATAGGCGTCGAGATCCTGCACGGCAAGTGCGTTGGTTCCGGCGACGACGCCGATGCGCCGCACCGTCGACACCGGCAGGAACGGCGAGCGCAGCTCGTCGGTGGTCTTGCCGCTCGCGTCGAGCACGACGACGCTTTCCTGCGTCGCGACGTAGCGCGCGTCGCCGATCGACACGAATCCGAGCGGTGATTCGATCTTCTGCGCGATCGGCTTGCCGTCGAGCAAGGTCGCGGTCTTCGCCGCAGCGAGCCAATGCCCGTGATCGGCGAAGCCGCTGCGCGGCGGCTCGGGCTTGAGGCCATAGAGCGACATGAGCCAGGGCCAGTCGACGCGCTCGACGTCGAAGCCGAGCGATTGGCTGCGCGTCAGCAGCACGCCGCTGCACGCGAGCCAGCCGAGGAACAGGCACGCGGCGAGGCCGGCGCGCTTGTGCCATTCGCGCAGCGTCGCCGTGAAGTTCTTCTTCGGCGCCGGCGCGCTCGCTCGCCGCGGCAGCACCGCGTCGCGCCAATGACGCAGGCGCGTCGCGAGCCGCGGTCTCGGCGCCGGCATCGGCGCGACGGCCGGGACGCGCTCTTCAGGCTGCAATTGCATCGAGCTTGAGCGCCGTCGCCGCCATGCGCTGCATCATCTGCACCGACAGCGTCGCGCCCGAGATGTTGTCGACGTGCTTGTCGATGGTCGCGCCCGCGAGCTTCGCGCCGAGGAGCTGCTTCAGGAACGACGCGTCGGCGACCTGCTCGCCGCGCGACTCGCGGTAGACGAGCACCTTGGCGATCTCGATCGCCCCGCCCTTGACGACGAAGCCCGCGGTCGTCAGCTGATAGCCGGGCTTGCCGAGATCGTCGAGGATCCAGGCGCTGCGGCCGTTGGCTTTCCAGTAGCGCAGCTTCTTGCCTTCGTAGTCCATCGCCTTCACCGGCGGCGGCGCGCCGCCGAACGCTTCCTGGATGAACGCTTCCGGCGTCTGATACGTGGTCCACACGCTCTCGCCGGCGCGGGCAAGCCGCCCGCCGAGTCCGAGCACGAAAAAAGAAGCCGCCGCCCGCAACAGCGAGCGGCGGCGAGGTTGCGGCATGGTCATCGCGCTTGAAGCCCTGGAGGAGGTGGAGATCAGCGCGTAACGATGACCCGCTCGAAGGGAGCGAGCGCCGCAATGAGCTGGTTGCAGACCGAGTACGGCGTGTTCACGCGCTCGCAGGCGTTGTACGCCGCCTCGACGACCGCGTTGAACTGCGTCAGCGTGATGCCGAGATCGCCGTGCGCCGCGCTCATGCTCGCACCCTCGTACTTCACCGGGCCGCCGAGCACCATCTGCTCGAGCTCGGTGTTGAGCGCGATCTGGCGCGCGACGTTGCCGTGCTCGATGAAGATCTTGTTGATGCGGTTGTCGAGCATGATGTAGTAGAACAGCGCCTCGACCCAGTTGTGCACGCCGGCCTCGCCGCCGAATTTCTCCAGCGCGGAGGACGAGATGCCCGGCCAGGTCGGCGTCTTGCCTTCGGTGCGCGTCGCGACCTTGTCGTCTGCGTTGGCGGCGCCTGCGGCACCGATCGCGAGCGCGACGCCGAGCGCGGCCCCGAGCGTGCTGATGGTTTTGCGGATGGAAGTCATGGGAGTGCTCCTGATCAGAACGTGGCGTGCATGGAGAGATAGAAGCCGCTCTGGTTCGGCGTGATGGTGATGTTGCCGAGCATCGCGTAGGCCAGAGTGAACGAGAGGTTCTTGTTCGGCAGATAGGCGAAGAACAGGTCGTACCAGTCGCTCTCGTGCTGCTTGAGCGCGTCGCCGGTGCCGCCGAGCAGCGGGGTGAGCTGCGTGAGATCGACGCCGTCGAGCACCACGCTCTTGCCCTCGAGGTTCTTGCCGTGCTTCTGGTACTCGCCGCCGATCGCGGTGTTCTTCGCGAGCAGATAGGCGATCGACGCTTCGGGCCGGAACTTCTTGTGGTTGCCGTCCGGTCCGCCGAAGCCGGTGAGGCCGGTCTCGTTGGCGGACGTGTAGCGGCCGGTGAAGTTCACCAGCGTGTTCAGCGGGAAGAAGATCTTCGTCACCGACACGTAGGCTTCCCAGTCCTTGTTCTTGGCCGCCTGCAGCGTGTCGAGCAGGACGTCGTTGTGGTTGTTCTTGTAGAAGCCGCCGATCGCGACCTGCGGGATCAGGTTGTCCGAGTCGTAGATCGCTTCGCCGAACAAGCGCACCTTGACGCCGTACACGTCCATCTTGATCGTCGTGTTGAACGGCTTCACGCCGGTGTCGGTCACCGCGCTGCTGAGCAGGCGCGTCGCGAGTCCCACCGTGTCGAACGTGCTGCCGGTCGGCAGCGTGCTGTTGGTGTACGACAGCTCGACGCGATCGAAGAAGCCGAGCGTCGCGCCGTACGAGTTCAAGCTGTAGTTCGGCAAGTACACCCACGTGTAGTGCAGGCCGCCGTTGATGCCGTCGCGCGTCTCGTAGCCCGAGATCGTCGCCCACGGCGTGATGCCGCCGCCGCCGGCGCCGTCCACCGTGATCACGCCGCCCGTCGCGAGCACCTTGCCGTCGTTGTACCAACCGGCGTGCGCGGTTCCGCACATGCCGAGCGCCGCCAGCGCCACCAGCCTTCCCAATTTCGTCGTCATCGCCAACTCCCGGTTCTTGAGGGTTTCGAAAATTCGCAGCCGAAAAAAAACGTCCACGTGTCGCCGGCGGCGCTGCCGGGGTACGTGGACGTCGGTGTCCCTGTTGCGGACCGGCTTCGTTACCGGTCCTGTCACGGATTCAACTAAGCAATCGGTATGCCACGCTCACAAGACGTCGGCGGCGGCGATCAGCGCGCGCGCAAGCTCGCCGAGCTTCTGCTGCCGATCCATCGCCATGCGCCGCAACAGTGCGAACGCGGTCTCCTCGTCGATGCCGCGGCGCTTCATCAGCAGGCCCTTCGCCTTCTCGATGTCGCGGCTGTCGGACAGCCGTGAGCGCGCGCGATCGAGCTCGCTGCGCATCGCCTGGTGCATCTCGAAGCGCGCGATCGCGACTTCGAGCACCGCAGTGATGCGCTTGGCCTGCAGGCCGTCGACGATGTAGGCCGAGACACCGGCCTGCACCGCGCGGCGCGTGGTCTCTGCGTCGCTGCGCGCAGCGAACAGCACGACGGGCCGCGGGCGGCTGCGATGCATCTGCCCGAGCGAGTCGAGCGTCTCGCGCGCGGGCGCGTCGACGTCGATCAGCACGATCTCGGGCTGGGATTGCTCCACCGCGGGCACCAGATCGGCGCGGCTGTCGACGCGCGCGACGACCCGATGTCCCTGCGCGGTGAGCGCTTCCTCGAGCATGCGGCTGCGCTCGGCCTCGTCGTCGACCAGCATCACGCGGAAGCCTTTCGACTTGCGGTGCATCACGCCCCCCGATGAATCACCGGGGATACTTCGCAACATGAATGCCATGTTCTCATCGCGTCCCATCGGGTCACCTCGGCGCGAGGCCTGTCACGGTCTTTGCTTGCATCGGGCTCACACCAGGGAGGAGACCCCGATGCGCCTGTCGCTCTACACCGATTTCTCGCTGCGCCTGCTCGTGTATCTCGCGGCTGCTGACCCAGCGGTGCCGGTGAGCACCACTGCGATCGCACAGAAATATCGCGTCTCCGCGCACCACATGCGCAAAGTCGCCCAAGGATTGAGCAGGCTCGGCTACATCGAATCGCTCGAAGGACGGCGCGGCGGACTGCGCATCGCGATCCCGGCCGCGGAGCTGCGCGTCGGCGACGTGGTCGAGAAGCTCGAAGGCATCGGTCGCCTCGTGCAGTGCAAGCGCGGGCCCTGCCCGCTGCATGGCGGCTGCGCGCTCAAGGGCGCGCTCGATCGCGCCGAGCGCATGTTCGTCGCCGAGCTCAACAAGGTGACGATCGCCGACGTGGTGCGCACGCCGGGCCCGACGCTGATCAAGCTGGAGCGCCTGCTCAAAGCGGCCTGACGCTTTCATTTCGGCGCCGCCGTCGCCAGCGACTGCACCAGCTCCAGCGCCGCTGCGATCTGCGCGGCGCAAGCGATCAGCAGGTTGAGACCGAACAGGAAGGATCGGGCGACGCTCGCGCGATCCTCGTGGCTCGTGTTCATGGCTTCGCACTCCACATGCATTCCATCGGGAGCGGACGCCATTGCCCGCGCAGCGAGCGGCCGCGTTGCCGCTCACGAGGAACAACGCAATCCATATGCCAGGTTTGCCCGCCTCTCATCGGCGCGCCGTTCGCAACGCTGGTGCACGGATGAGCCGCACTGGTGCATCGCGCTGTCGCAAAGCCGCGCAGCACGGTGTCCACAACGTGGCATAGCGGTTGCTTAGTTGTTCACAGAAACGACGTGGACCAGGCCAGCGACGGCACGAGTGCGTCGATGTTTCTCCGGCAACGGAGCCATCGCCCTCATCTTCGGAGTCCGTCCATGAAGCAGGTCCTCGATTCGCTCAAGAGCGGCAACTGGAAAGCGTTGCTCGCGTGCTTCCTCTACTTCGACACCGGCTTCACCGTGTGGGTGATGCTCGGCCCGCTCGCGCCGTTCGTCGCGAAGAGCATCGCGATGACGCCGGCGGAGCAAGGCTTCCTCGTCGCCGTGCCGGTGCTCGCCGCGGCGATCCTGCGCGTGACCTGGGGCAACCTGTTCCAGAGCTATGACGGCCGACTGCTCGCGCTCGCGGGCATTGCGCTGTCGGCGATCCCGGAGCTCTATCTGCTCGTCGCGCCGCCGCCGTCGTACACGACGCTGCTCGTGCTCGGCGTCTTCCTCGGCATGGGTGGCGCGAGCTTCGCAGTGGCGCTGCCGATGGCGGGCAGCAACTATCCGCCGAAAGTACAAGGCCTCGTGCTCGGCCTCGCGGCCGCCGGCAACATCGGCGCGGTGCTCGACGGCTTCCTCTTCCCGGGACTCGCCGAGAAGTACGGCTGGCAGCTCGCGACCGTCGCCGCACTGCCGCTGCTCGCGATCACCGCGACCGCGGTCTGGTTCTGGGCGAAGGATCTGTCGATCAAGAGCGGCAGCGTGAAGCGCGCGATCGCCGCGTACGGCGCGACGCTCGCAGGACTCGTCGCGCTCGTGCTGATGGTCAGCGCCGGCGTGTTCGGCGCGGGCAAGACCGGATTGTTCCTGCTGCCCCTGATCGGCTCGCTGCTCGCGGTCGCGGTGCTGCCGCAGCGCTATCGCACCGTGTTCGCCGAGCGCGACACCTGGGTGATGATGCTCGTCTACAGCATCACCTTCGGCGGCTTCGTCGGCATGTCGTCGTACGTCAGCACGCTGCTGACGACGCAGTACGCGATGTCGAAGGTCGACGCCGGCCTGCTGATGTCGCTGTTCGCGCTGACCGGCGCGGTGATCCGGCCGGTCGGCGGCTGGCTCGCAGATCGTGTCACCGGCGTGCGCGCGCTGCTCGTGCTGCTCGCGATGATCTCGGCGCTCGACCTGCTGTTCGCAGCAACGATGCCGCCGGTGACCGGCTGCATCGCCATCCTGCTCGGCCTGTATCTCTGCTTCGGGCTCGGCAATGGCTCGACGTTCCAGCTGGTGCCGCAGCGCTGGAAAGGCAAGACCGGCGTGATGACCGGCGTGATCGGCGCCGCCGGCGGCATCGGCGGCTTCTACCTGCCGGTGATCATGGGCATCGCCAAGGAATCGACCAACAGCTATCAGATGGGCTTCGTCACCTTCGGCGTGCTCGCCGCCGCCGCGTTCGTGCTGGTCGTCGCGCTGCGCACGCAGTGGCTGTCGTGGGCGGTGGTCGAGCCCGCGAAGACCTCCGACGAGATGACGCTCGAAGCCGTCGCCGAGTAGGCCGGAGAACAGCAATGAAGCTGTTGGTCATCGGCAACGGCATGGTCGGCCATCGCTTCGTCGAGGAGCTGGTCGCCGCGAAGATCGCCGATCTTCAGATCACCGTGCTCGGCGAGGAGCCGCGCGCCGCGTACGATCGCGTCGGCCTCACGAGCTTCTTCTCGGGCAAGACGGCGAAGGACCTCTCGCTCGTCGCCGACGGCTACTACGAGAAGCATCGCGTCGCGCTGCAGCTGAGCGAGAAGGCGGCGGCGATCGATCGCGAGCGCAAGACGGTTCGCACCGCGAGCGGCCAGAGCATCGCTTACGACAAGCTGGTGCTGGCGACCGGCTCGTTCCCGTTCGTGCCGCCGCTGCCGGGAAAGGATCGTGCGGGCTGCTTCGTCTATCGCACGATCGAAGACCTCGAAGCGATCAGCGCGGCAAGTCGCGACGCGAAAGTGGGTGTCGTCATCGGCGGCGGCCTGCTCGGCCTCGAAGCCGCCAAGGCGCTGAAGGACCTCGGCCTGCAGACGCACGTCGTCGAGTTCGCGCCGCGGCTGATGGCGGTGCAGATCGACGAAGGCGGCGGCCGCGTCCTGCGTCGCAAGATCGAAGAGCTCGGCGTCACCGTGCACACGGGCAAGAACACGCAAGCGATCGAAGATGGCGCGAGCGCGCGTCACAAGATGAAGTTCGCGGATGGCAGCGAGCTCGAGACTGACGTGATCGTGTTCTCCGCCGGCATCCGTCCGCGCGACGAGCTCGCGCGCTCGAGCGGCATCGCGATCGGCGAGCGCGGCGGCATCGTCATCGACAATCAGTGCCGCACGAGCGATCCGGACATCTACGCGATCGGCGAATGCGCGTTGTGGAGCGGAAAGATCTTCGGATTGGTCGCGCCGGGTTATGACATGGCGCGGGTCTGTGCTGCGCAGCTCACGGGCGCCAGCGGCGACTTCGCCGGCGCCGACATGTCGACCAAGCTGAAGCTCATGGGCGTCGACGTCGCTTCGATCGGCGATGCGCACGGCGCGACCAAGGGCTCGCGCGCTTATGTGTTCACCGACGAGCGCAAGCAGGTCTACAAGAAGCTGGTCACGTCCGACTGCGGCAAGTTCCTGCTCGGCGGCGTGCTGGTCGGCGACGCGACCGAATACGGCACGCTGCTGCAGATGATGCTGAACAGGATCGCGCTGCCCGACGCGCCGGAGTTCCTGATCCTGCCGGCGAGCGATGGCAAGGCCAAGCCCGGACTCGGCGTCGATCTCCTCCCTGCCGCCGCGCAGATCTGCTCGTGCAACAACGTGAGCAAAGGCGCGATCTGCGATGCGATCGGCGACGGCAACACGAGCATCGGCGCGCTGAAGGCGTGCACCAAGGCGGGAACGTCGTGCGGCGGCTGCACGCCGCTGGTGACGCAGATCCTGAAAGCGGAGCTCAAGCGCCGCGGCGTCGCAGTGACCAACCACATCTGCGAGCACTTCCCCTATTCGCGCCAGGAGCTGTATCACCTGGTGCGCGTCGGCAAGATCAAGTCGTTCGACGATCTGATCGGCAAGCACGGCAAGGGGCTCGGCTGCGACATCTGCAAGCCGGCGGCGGCGTCGATCTTCGCGTCGTGCTGGAACGAGTTCGTGCTCAAGCGCGACAAGGCGTCGCTGCAGGACACCAACGATCGCTTCCTCGCGAACATGCAGAAGGACGGCACTTACTCGATCGTGCCTCGCGTGCCCGGCGGCGAGATCACGCCCGAGAAGCTGATCGTGCTCGGGACCGTCGCGAAGAAGTACGGCCTCTACACCAAGATCACCGGCGGCCAGCGCATCGATCTCTTCGGCGCGCAGGTGCACGAGCTGCCGAAGATCTGGCGCGAGCTGGTCGACGCGGGCTTCGAGTCGGGTCACGCGTACGGCAAGGCCGTGCGCACGGTGAAGTCGTGCGTCGGCTCGACCTGGTGCCGCTACGGCGTGCAGGACAGCGTGTCGATGGCGATCCGCGTCGAGGAGCGCTATCGCGGCATCCGCTCGCCGCACAAGCTCAAGCTCGCGGTGTCGGGCTGCACGCGCGAGTGCGCCGAGGCGCAGAGCAAGGACGTCGGCGTGATCGCGACGCAGAAGGGCTGGAACCTCTACGTCTGCGGCAACGGCGGCATGAAGCCGCGGCACGCCGACCTGCTCGCCGCCGATCTCGACGACGCGACGCTGATCAAGCTCATCGACCGCTTCCTGATGTTCTACATCCGCACGGCCGATCGGCTGCAGCGCACGTCGGTGTGGCTGGAAAACCTCGAAGGCGGCCTCGACTACCTCAAGCAGGTCGTGATCGACGACAAGCTCGGCATCGGCGCCGAGCTCGATGCGGAGATGCAGTCGCTGGTCGACACCTACGAGTGCGAGTGGAAGAAGGCGATCGAGGATCCGCTCACGTTGAAGCGCTTCCGCACCTTCGTGAACAGCGACGCGGCAGACGACAACGTCGTGTTCGTGAAGGAGCGAGCGCAGATCCGTCCGGCGACGACGGAAGAGCGGCGCACGCTGAAAAGCATTCCCGTGAAGGTGGAGGCGGCATGAATCGCCCTCTCCCTGGCCCTCTCCCGCAAGCGGGAGAGGGGACTCGTTTCACGCCATGGTCGTGGGTCGACATCTGCGCGCTCGACGATCTCGTGCCCAACGTCGGCGTCGCGGCGCTCGCGGGCGGGCGGCAGATCGCGCTGTTCCGGGTCGTCGCCGGCGATGCCGATCCGGGCGCCGTCTACGCAATCGACAATCGCGACCTCAAGAGCGGCGCCAATGTGCTGTCGCGCGGCATCGTCGGCGATCTGCAGGGCGAGCTCGTCGTCGCCTCGCCGATCTATAAGCAGCACTACAGCTTGCGCAGCGGCCATTGCATCGAGCACCCGGAGCATTCCGTCGTCAGCTATCCGGTGCGCGTGCTCGACGGCCGGGTGCAGATCGGCTTGTCGTCTTCGTACCTGCGACGCGCGGCGAAAGCGCCGCGGCAGAAGCTCGTCGTCATCGGCGGCGGCGTTGCCGCGCGCGGCGTCGTCAATGAATTGCTCGAGATTGCACCTGATCTCTACGACATCACCGTGCTCGGTGGTGCCGATCCGGTCGTCGGCGTGCAGCGCTTCAAGCGCATCGTGCGCACCGGCAGCGGTCGCGAGCTGCCCTACGATCGGCTGCTGCTCGCCACCGGCGCAATCCCCGTGCGAGCGCCGGCGCCTGCTCGCGAGTCGCCGGCGACGGAAATCGCGTTCACCGACGTCCAGGAGATCGACGCGCTGCTCGAAGCCGCGCAGGGTCACACGCGCGCGACCGTCATCGGCGGTGGCCTGCTCGCGATCGAAGCGGCGAATGCGCTGCTGCGCCAAGGGCTCGACGTGAGCCTCGCACTCCCCGGCGAGCGGCTGATGCCGGGCGAGCTCGATGCGCACGCGGCGGGGTTGCTGAAGGCGTCGCTGGAGAAGCGGGGTGTGAGATTCGAGGCCCTCTCCCCTAACCCCTCTCCCACGAGTGGGAGAGGGGAACTCGTCGTCATGGCCGCCGGCATCCGACCCAACATCGCGCTCGCGGCGAAGATCGGCTTGCGCTGTGAGCACGGTGTGCTCGTCAGCGACACGCTGCAGACCTTCGATCCGCGCATCTATGCGGTCGGCGCGTGCGTGCAGCATCGCAACGCGACGTTCGGGCTGGCAACGCCGCTCGATCAGCAGATCCGCGTGTGCGCAAGCCATCTCGCCGAGCTCGGCCACAGCCGCTACCGAAGCGTGACGGGCACGCGCAGGCTCAGCATCAGCGGCATCGAGGCCTGCTCGGCAGGCGACATCGTCGGCGGCGACGGCGCGGAGGATCTCGTCTATCGCGACACGCGTCGCGGCATCTACAAGCGGCTCGTGGTCAAGGACAGCCGCGTGATCGGCGCCGTGCTCTATGGCGACGTGCGCGACGCCAACTGGTATTTCAACCTGATCCGCAACCGCACCGACGTCGGCGCGCAGCGCGATCGCCTGCTGTTCGGGCCGGACGCGGGATGAGCGCGGCGGTCCGGACGACGTGTCCGTATTGCGGCGTGGGATGCGGCGTCATCGCAAAGGCCGCCGCGCACGGCGCACCGTACGAGATCTCCGGCGATCCGGCGCATCCCGCGAACTTCGGCCGGCTGTGCTCGAAGGGCTCCGCGCTCGGCGACACGCTCGGGCTCGACGGCCGGCTGCTGCATCCACAGGTCGAGGGACGACGCGCGAGCTGGAACGACGCGCTCGACTTCGTCGCCAGCGGCTTGCGCCGCATCCTCGACACGCACGGCGCCAACGCCGTCGCGCTGTACGTCTCTGGGCAGCTGCTCACCGAGGACTACTACGTCGCCAACAAGCTGGTGAAGGGTTATCTCGGCACCGCGAACATCGACACCAACTCCCGGCTGTGCATGGCTTCCGCAGTCGCTGGGCACAAGCGCGCGTTCGGCGAGGACGTCGTCCCCGTGAGCTACGACGACGTCGATCGCGCCGATCTCGTCGTGCTGGTCGGATCGAACACCGCGTGGTGCCATCCGATCGTCCATCAGCGCATCGTCGCCGCGCGCGAGAGAACGCCGAAGCCCAAGCTCGTCGTCGTCGACCCGCGCCGCACCGCGACGTGCGAGGACGCCGACCTGCACCTGTCGATCCGCGCCGGCACCGACGTCTGGCTGTTCAACGGGCTCCTCGCGTTCCTGGATCGGCACGGACACGCGGACCGTGACTTCGTGCGCACGTACACGGACGGAGTCGACGCAGCGCTCGCCGTCGCGCACGCGACTGCCGGCGATCCCGACGCGGTCGCCGAGCGCTGCGGCGTCGATGTCGCCGATCTCACGCGGTTCTATTCGTGGTTCGCGGCGACGCCGCGCGTGGTGACGCTGTTCTCGCAAGGCGTGAATCAGTCGTCGAGCGGCACCGACAAGGTCAACAGCATCATCAATTGCCACTTGCTGACCGGCCGCATCGGCAAGCCGGGCGCGGGCCCGTTCTCGATCACCGGGCAGCCAAACGCGATGGGCGGCCGCGAGGTCGGCGGCTTCGCCAACACGCTCGCCGCGCATCTCGATCTCGATGCGCGCGGCCAGCAGATCGTCCAGTCGTTCTGGAAATCGCCGCACATCGCCACGCAGCAGGGACCGAAAGCCGTCGAGATGTTCGAGCGCGTGCATCGCGGCGAGATCAAGGCGATCTGGATCATGGCCACCAATCCGGTGGTGAGCCTGCCCGATGCGGATCGCGTCCGCGAAGCATTGTCGAAGTGCGAGCTCGTCATCGTTTCCGATTGCGTCGCGAGCACCGACACGCTGGCGGCAGCGCACGTCGCCCTGCCCGCGCTCGGCTGGGGCGAGAAGGACGGCACCGTCACCAACTCCGAGCGCCGCATCTCGCGACAGCGAGCGTTCCTTCCGGCGCCCGGTGAAGCGAAAGCCGATTGGTGGATCGTCTGCGAAGTCGCCAAGCGGCTCGGCTTCGGCGACGCATTCGCGTTCTCGTCGGCCGCGGCGATCTTCGACGAGCACGCGCGACTCTCCGCGCACGAGAACGACGGAGCGCGCGCGTTCGACCTCGGCGCGCTTGCGGGAATGACGCGCGAGCAGTACGACGCGCTGGAGCCGGTGCGTTGGGGATCGGCCAGCGGCATCCAGTTCTCGCATCCCGATCGACGCGCGCGCTTCGTCGCGACGTCGCCAAAGTCGCCGGTGAACAGCCCGAGCGCGGAATTCCCGCTCGTGCTCAACACCGGACGCATCCGCGATCAGTGGCACACGATGACGCGCACGGGTCGATCGGCGCGCCTCACTTCGCATCTGCCCGAGCCGTTCGCGGAGCTGCATCCCGCAGACGCCCTGCTCTATGGCGTGCGCGACGGCGGCCTCGCGCGGGTCGCGACACGCTGGGGCGCGATGGTCGTGCGACTGAGGGAGAGCGCCGATCAGCCGCGCGGCAGCGTGTTCGCGCCGATCCACTGGAACGACACCGTGAGCTCCGACGCGCGCGTCGGCGCGCTGGTGAATCCTGAGATCGATCCGATCTCCGGCGAGCCGGAGTTCAAGCACACGCCGGCGCGCCTCGAGCCATTCGACGTCGATTGGCACGGCTTCGTGCTCGCGCGGCATGCGCTGGCGATCGATGGCGTCACCTGGTGGACGCGCATCCAGGGCGAGCGCTTCACGCGCTACGAGCTCGCCGGCCGCGGACCCAAGCCCGACTGGGCTGCATGGGCGCGTCGACTGCTCGCGGTGGACGACGACGACGCCGACTGGCTCGACTATCGCGACGACGGCGCCGCCACCTATCGCGCGGCGCATCTGGTCGACGATCGCATGCACGGCTGCGTG
Organism: Nevskiaceae bacterium; assembly: GCA_035650495.1. Classification (GTDB taxonomy): domain Bacteria; phylum Pseudomonadota; class Gammaproteobacteria; order Nevskiales; family Nevskiaceae; genus DASRHK01. The sequence goes on from DASRHK010000029.1 coordinate 21,366, forward strand.
TTCGTGTCGCCGCGGCAGGACCTGCCGTCGCGCTCGTGGCTGTCGAGCCTGTTCGCGAAGACGCGCATCGAGGAGATCGATCGCGTCGGGCTGCTCATCGGCGCGCCGCCGACTGCGGACTCCGATCCCGGCCCGACGGTGTGCTCGTGCTTCGGCGTCGGGCGCAACGTGATCGCACGCGCGATCCGCGAGCAGAAGCTCTCTTCCGCGAAAGAGGTCACGGCTTGCCTCAAGGCCGGTGGCAATTGCGGATCGTGCCTGCCGGAGATCCGTCGGCTCGTCGCGGGTGCGCGCGGATGAAGCGCAATTGCACCGGGCTCGTGCTCGCCGGCGGGCGCGGCACGCGCATGGGCGGCGCCGACAAAGGGCTCGTCGAATTGCGCGGCCGCCCGCTCGCGGCGCACGTCGTCGATCAACTTCGCCCGCAGGTGAGCCGCATGCTGATCGGCGCCAATCGCAATCACGATCGCTATTCGGCGCTCGGCGCGCCGGTGATCAGCGACGCGACGCCGGACTTCCGCGGCCCGCTGGCGGGCATGCTCGCCGGCCTGTCGCGTTGCGAGACGGAATGGCTCGTCACCGTGCCGTGCGATCTGCCCAGCGTGCCGAGCGATCTCGTTTCCGAGCTCGTGCGCGTCGCGCGCGCGCTGCGCCGACCCGCTGCGTTCGCAGCATTCGACGACGAGCCGCTCTACGTGTGCGCGCTGCTCCACCACGAGCTGGCGTTCTCCATCGCGCGCTCGCTGATGCGCGACCAGCTCAGCGTCTCGCGCTGGCTCGACGCGCAGGACGCTTGCGCCGTGCCGTTCCCCTTGCCGCTGGGCGCGCGGGCCAATCTGAACACGCCCGAGGACCTCGCCGCATGCTGATCGACCGCCACGCGCGCGTGAAGCGCAAGCTGCGCATCTCGCTCACCGATCGCTGCAACTTCCGCTGCCGCTACTGCATGCCGGAGCGGCCGCAGTTCATGCGCAAGAAAGAGTTGCTCGCGCGCGCAGAGCTGGTGGCCCTCGCACGCCTGTTCGTCGAGGACGGCGTCGAGGCGATCCGCGTCACCGGAGGAGAGCCGCTGCTGCGCCCCGACGCGGTCGACTGCGTCGCGGACCTCGACGCGCTGCGCGCGATCGGACTGACGCGACTGTCGCTCACGACCAATGCGTCGAAGCTCGCCGACAAGCTCGAATCCCTTCGCGATGCGGGACTCGACGATCTCAACATCAGCCTCGACGCGATCGACCCCGCGCGCTTCCGCGACATGCGCGGTCACGCGATCGAGCCGGTGCTCGACAGCATCGCCGAGGCGCTGCGCCTCGCGGCGCCGTTCAAGGTCAACACCGTGCTGATCCGCGGCGGCAACGACGATCAGATCCTGCCGCTCGCGCGCTGGGCGATCGAGCGCGGCGTCGAGCTGCGCTTCATCGAATACATGCCGCTCGACGCGCCCGGCACGTGGTCCGCGGGCGATGTCGTCCACGAAGATGAGATCGTGCGGACGCTTCGGAGCGCGCATCGCGTCGAGCGATTGCCGCGCGGCCACGAGCCGTCGACGCCCTACCTCGTCGACGGCCATCGCGTCGGCATCGTGTCGACGATCTCCAATCCGTTCTGCTCGAGCTGCGACCGGCTGCGCCTGACCGCGCGGGGCGAGCTGTTCACCTGCCTGTTCGCCGACAGCGGCACCGAGCTGGGCACGCCGTTGCGCGAAGGCGCTTCACGCGAGGCGCTGCGCGATCGCATCCGCGTCGCGGTGTGGAACAAGGACGCGGGCTACGCCGAGCGGCGCGCGCCGATCGAGCGTCCACTACTGATGCACGCGATGGGAGGTTGATCGATGAACATCCGTTTCGAGTTCTTCGGCGTGATGCAGCGGCTGGCGGGTGGCGCCGCGCTGGAGGTCGAGCTGAAGCGAAGCGTGACGATCGCCGACGCGCTCGACGAGCTCGCCGCGCTGCGACCCGAGCTGCGGCTGGAGCTCACCCGATGCGCGGTCGCGAGCGGCGACGCGATCGTCCTGCGCCGGGATGGCATCGCCGACGGCTCGACGCTCGCGCTGCTGCCGCCGGTCGCGGGAGGCTGACGTGTATCTGAGTGAAGCGCCCCTCTCGCTCGATGCGCTGCTCGCCGAGCGCGAGCACCCGGACTGCGGCGGGCTCGCGATCTTCGGCGGCGCCGTGCGCGATCATCACCAAGGCCGCGCGGTCTCCCGGCTGCGCTACACCGCTTACGCGCCGCTCGCAGAGCGCCGCATGCGCGACATCGAAGCGATCGCGCGCGACAAGTTCGGCGCGCCGTACTGCCGCGTCGTCCATCGGGTCGGCCTGCTCGAGATCGGCGACGTCGCGATCTACTGCGTGACGCGCGCGCCGCATCGCGCCGAGGCCTTCGCCGCATGCCGATGGATCGTCGACGAAGTGAAGCACACGGTGCCGATCTGGAAGGAAGAGTTCTACGCCGACGGCACGAGCGCCTTCGTGCAGGGCTGCTGCATCCGCAACGACCTGGAGCATTCGCACGCATGAAAGACGTGAGCCTCAAGCCCGACAGCCTGCGCACCGCACGCGCGATTGCCACGCTGCGGGCTCCGCCGCATTGCATCGACTTGCTGCGCACCGGCACGACCGACAAGGGCGACGCGCTCAAGACCGCGCGCATCGCGGGCATCCTCGCGGCGAAGCGCACCGACGAGCTGATTCCACTCTGCCATCCGCTCCCGATCCATCGCGCCGACGTGAGCTACGAGCTCAAGAGCGATGCGGTCGACGTCGTCGCCGAAGTCGAGACGATCGCCCCGACCGGCGTCGAGATGGAAGCGCTCACCGCTGCGAGCATGGCTGCGCTCACGCTCTACGACATGCTGAAGCCCCACTGCGAGCCGGCCGAGCTCGCGATCGTGCAGACGCGCCTGCTGCAGAAGAAAGGCGGCAAGTCGCAGTTCCGGCGCGAGCTCGCGACGCCGATCAGCGCGGCGGTGATCGTGCTTTCCGACACCGTCGCCGCGGGCCGCAAGCCCGACACTGCCGGCGAAGTCGTGCGCGACGCGTTGCGCGACGCCGGCTTCGATCCGATCACGTTCGAAGTGCTGCCCGACGAGCCGGCGCGACTGACCGCGAGCCTGCGGGCGAAGCTCGCACGCAAGGTCGGCTTGATCGCAACCGTCGGCGGCACCGGCGCGGGACCGCGCGATCTCACCGTGGAGACGGTGCGGCCGCTGATCACGCGCGAGATGCCCGGGCTCATGGAAGCGGCGCGCGCGTTCGGGCAGCGGCGCACCCCATTCGCGATGCTCTCGCGCGGCGTCGCGGGCTTCGCGCAGGATTCGCTCATCGTCACTTTCCCGGGCAGCCGCCGCGGCGCGCGCGAATCGCTCGTCGCGCTGTTGCCCGGGCTCGTGCACCTGTTCGACGTGCAGCAGGCGAAGGAAGTGCACGTCGGCGGCTATCAGCGAGAGCTCGCGTGATCTCCTTGCAAGGCGCGTTGGCGGCTTACGCTGCTGCGTTGCGTCCACTCGCGCCACAGGAGCGCGCGCTCGGCGACGCGCTGGGTCACGTGCTCGCCGAGGACGTTGCTTCGCGCGTCGACCTGCCGATGTTCACGCAGAGCGCAGTCGATGGTTACGCGTTGCACAGCGCCGATGCGGCCGCGACGCTGCGCGTGATCGGCGAGATCGCCGCGGGCACGGCGCCGACGCTGGAGCTGCCGCGCGGCTGCGCAGCGCGCATCTTCACCGGCGGCGCCCTGCCCGCCGGAGCCGACACCTGCGCGCGCCAGGAGATCGTCGAGCGAATCGGCGATGAAATCCGGCTCCAGAAATCGCTCGCGGTCGGCGCCGACACGCGTTTCCGAGGTGAAGAGGTGCGTGAAGGCGCGACGCTCGCACGCGCAGGACAGCGACTGCACTCCGGGATGATCGCCTCGCTGGCGATGGCCGGCGTCCCCCACGTCGCCGTGCGACCGAAGCCGCGCATCGCGCTCATCGTCACCGGCAACGAAGTCGCAGGCGATTCGCCGCGCGCTGGCGAGATCTTCGATGCCAACGGCCCGCTGATTTCCTCGTGGCTGCGCGAGCGCGGCTATCCGCTCGCGAGCGTGCGCCACGTCCGCGACGAGCCCGCGCGATTGCGCAGCGCACTCACGGAGGCGATCGGTGAATCGGACCT
>DASRHK010000030.1:0-9971 GCA_035650495.1 Nevskiaceae bacterium
GACGAGCCGTCGTTGACGACGATCACTTCGTGCAACGGGTAGTACGAATTCAGGGCCGACTCCACCGTCGAGAGGATCAGCGCTTCCTCGTTGTATGCGGGGATCACCACCGAGAACGGCGTGGTCAGCGGCGAGTCGTAGATGCGCTGGAACTCGCCGAAGTTGATCTCCAGGTGATATTTGCGCAGCTGCAGCGCGCCGGTGATGATCAGGACGAGGTAGGTGCCGTGCAGGCACAGGTAATAGCCGAACACCACCAACAGCAGCGTGTGGAGATTCATCGCGCACTCTCCATCGCCAGCGGCAGCCCGTGCTCTTCGAGGACTTCGCTGCAGATGTCGCGCACCAGGCCTTCCGGCTGTTGCGCGCGCGCCTGACGCATCGCCTGGATGCCCGTCTCGCCGAGCTGGTAGAGCGCCTCCGCAGCATTGAAGCGCACCCACCAGGCGGCATCGCCGAGCGCGTGGGCCAGCGGATGCACCGCCGCGCGATCGCCGAGACGCCCGAGCGCCTGCGCCGCCATGCAGCGGACCTCCCACACGGGATCGGACAGGGCCTCGATCAGCGGTGTCCGCGCGATCGCGGCATCACCCATTTGTCCGAGGGCGCAGGCTGCGGTGCGGCGAAGCTCGTCGTCGGGATGGCGCAGCAGCTCCACGGCGAGCGCGGCGCCGTCGGCGGCCTCGAGCATGCCGAGCGCGCGCACCGCGACGAGCACCGGCGGCTCCGCGTACTTGTGGTCGTCGAGGAATGCGATCAGCGGCGCGATCGCGCAGGGTCCCATCTCGTATAGGATCTCGGCGGCGCGTTGCACGGGCCAATGCGGATGCAGCGTGAGCGCATGCAGGATCGGCACGACCGCTTCGGGCGCCTTGATCTGCGCGAGTGAATGGGCGGCGGCGAGCCTCACATCGAGCGTCGGATCGTCGAGCGCCAGCAAGAGCTCCGGAACCGAATCGCGATGCCCGGCGAGTCCGAGCTCGCTCGCCGCTCGCGCGCGCCGCAGCCAGTTCCGGCTGTTGAGCACCGCATGCTCGCGCTCGTCGAACTCCAGCGTGCGGAAGAACACGTGCAGCCGCTCGCGCTCGGCGGTCGGCAGCTCGGTGGCGACGCCGATGAGCATGTCGATCGCGATCTTGCGGTTCTTGCGCATCTCGCGCGCAGCGTCTTCCTGGCCGACCTTGCCGTCGAGGAATTTCTTCAAGACCTGCAGCATGTGCGAGCGGACGTGGTCGACGCGCGCTTCGTGGCGTGAGTTGATCACCCGCATGCCGATGGCCGCGATGGAGAGCCAGACCGCGGCGATGGTCAACGCGAGCGCCGCATACGCGATGACGGTGATCATTTCCATGCTCGCACCTCGTCTAGAACTTCACGGACAGGCCGGCCGTGGCCATCCGGCGCGTGTAATGGTGGAGTCGATCCTCGTACTCGCCGCCGAGGATCAGGTTCATCCGCTGCGTGACCGGCAGACGCAGCGTCAGGTCATAGATGTTCGCCGTCGTGAGCAGCACGTCGGCGATGCCGGAGTCCTTCTCCGGATCGGTGCCGTGCGACCACGCCAGCCCGAGGCTCGTGTCGTTCGGGAGCCCGACGGTGAGGCGCACCGAGTAAGCGGTGAACGAGTGATCGTCGTAGGCGCGCCCGTAGGTGTAACGGGCCGTGAGGAACGTGACCTCGTTGAGCCACAGCGTCACGGCCGGCTTGATCTGGTGCAGCGTGCCTGCCGGGAATTTCATCCATTCGTAATCGGCAAGGAAGGACACTGAGGTGAATGCGTGCCACTCCGCGCCGCCCGAATAGGTCTGCTTCGCGGAGAAATTCGGCGAGGGCGAGAAGCGCACGAGGCCGTGGACTTCGAGCTTGGGCAGGACCGTGTACGAACCGAGCACGCCGTACAGCTCATCGGTGCCGTTGCTGCGATCGCGGATGTCAACGTGCACGCCGAGCGTGAGATCCTGCGTCGCACGCCCGAGCAGCTCGAGCGCGCCTTCGTGCCAGTCGCCGCGATCGCCGCTCAGCGAGCTGTAGTCGTACAGCGTCGACAGCGTCCACGTCGGTGGCGGCACGGTGTCTTCAGCGTGCGCCGGCACGGCTGCCGCGAGGAGAGCGAGGGCGATCCACAGGGGCGTTCTTGTCATTGTTCAGGCTCGCAGAGTGGCGGGTTCGCTCACTCTACGCTGCACGCTCGCGACCCTGCGACGCTCGACCAGATCGTCGATCGTGCGCTCGAGCGACCATGCGTGCCGGAAGTGGATTAGCCCATGCAGGCGATCGAGCACCGGCCGCCGCTGCGGAATCTGCGCGAAGTCCTTGTTGTAGGCCTGCGCGTACGGGATGTACTTGAGCTCGGAGCGGCTGTTGCATCGGCTGCGCACGAGCTCGGCGAGCGCCTGGATGGTGACCTCGCGGCTCTGGCCGACGTTGACGACCTTGCCGTACGCGGCCGGCGTGCAGGCGAGCTGATCGAGCATCGCCACGATGTCGCGCACGTCGCAGAACGAGCGCGTCTGCGTGCCATCGCCGAACACGGTGATCGGCTCGTGCGCGAGCGCCTGCTGCACGAACCGCGGCACCACGAATCCGTACATGCCCGACTGGCGCGGGCCGATGGTGTTGAACAGCCGCACGCAGACGACCTTGATGCCGTTCTTCTGCGCGTAAGCCGCGGATTGCAGCTCGTTGGTGAGCTTCGACAGGGCGTAGTTCGCCAGCGCCTCGCCGGGCGAGATGGTGATGTCGCACTCTTCGCGCATGCGATCGGTCGACTGCTTGCCGTAGACCGACGAGCTCGACGCGACGACGAGCTCGGCCGTGCCGCCGGTGCGCCGCGCTTCGTAGAGCACGCGCTCGCAGCCGTCGATGTTGGTGCGCAGCGTTTCCGCCGGGCGCTCGAGCACATGGAACATGCCGACGACCGCCGCCATGTGATAGATCCGCTCGGACCACGCGACCGCCGACCGCAGATCGGTCCACGAGAGCAGATCGCCGCGCTGGAAGCGGAAGTTGTCGTCGCGCAGGAAGGGCGCGATGTTCGCTTCGGAGCCGGTCGACAGGTTGTCGAGCGCGAGCACCTGATCGCCGCGCGACAGATGATGCTCGACGATGTGCGAGCCGATGAAGCCCGCGCCGCCGGTGACGAGGACTCTCATGGGCGCGTCCTTTCTAGTGACGCGTCGCGAGCGCGCTGCTGACCACTTCGGCGACGCGCTTGGCGTCGAGCCGCCCCTTGTTGAGGACCTGCGTCGCGCCGGCCTCCTTGGCCGCGCGCACCTGCGAGGCGAAGGTGCCCGCCGTCAGGACGACGACGGGAAGCGTCTTCAGGCCCGGCTGGGAGCGCACGCGGCGCAGCCACTCCGGTCCGCTGACGTTGGGCATGTTGAGGTCGAGCAGCACGACGTCGGGCTTGAACGTGTCGATCGCGCGGTAGCCTTCGTCGCCGTCGGTGGCGGAGGCAACCTCGAATCCGCCGGCCTCGAACTGCTTCTTGTACATCGCGACGATGACGGGATCATCGTCGATCACGAGGACTTTGCTCATTGCGCTCTCCCGGAACTGATCCATTGTTCGAGAGCGCATTGCCGCGCATTCGTGGCGCGGTAACTGTTATCTAGGAACTGCCGCGGCAGCGAGCCAGTAGAGAATTCCTAGCGCTTCGCCGACTCGCGCAGGCGCGCGGCGCGCAGCGTGTTCTCCATCAGCATCGCGATCGTCATCGGCCCGACGCCGCCCGGAACCGGCGTGATGTGCGACGCGCGCTCCTTCGCCGCGGCGAAGTCGACGTCGCCGGTGAGCTTGCCGTCGGCCTTGCGGTTCATGCCGACGTCGATCACCACGGCGCCGGGCTTGATCCAGTCGCCCTGCACGAAGTCGGCCTTGCCGATCCCGGCGACGACGATGTCGGCCTGACGCACCACGTCGGGAAGGTCGCGCGTCTTGCTGTTGCAGACGGTGATGGTGGCGTCGGCCATCAGCAGCTCGAGCGCCATCGGCCGGCCGACGATGTTCGACGTGCCGAGGATCACCGCGCGCGCGCCGCGGAGCGCCACACCGGTCGACTCGAGCAGCTTCATGCAGCCGAACGGCGTGCATGGTCGCAGCAGCGGATTCTTCTGCGCGAGCCGCCCGAAGTTGTACGGATGGAAGCCGTCGACGTCCTTCTCGGGCGCGATACGCTCGATCACGCGATTCGGATCGATCTGCTTCGGCAACGGCAGCTGCACGAGAATGCCGTCGACGGTGGGATCGGCGTTGAGGCGATCGATCTCGGTGAGCAGGCGCTCTTCGGTCAGCGTCGCTTCGAAATGGATCGGCAGCGAGCGGATGCCGAGCTTCTCGCAAGTCGCGCGCTTGTTGCGCACGTAGACCTGCGACGCCGGATCCTCGCCGACGAGCACGGTTGCGAGCCCGGGCGCGCGCAAGCCCTGGCTGACCCGCTCGCGAACGGCCGCGGCGACGGATTCGTGAACGCGTGCGGCGACGGCTTTGCCGTCGATCAACTGAGCAGGCATCGGGCTTCCTGGGTTTTTGCCGCGCGATTCTACATCGGTGGTGCGGGTTTCAGCGGATCGGCGGGCAGCGGAATGAATTCCTGATCGTCGTGGACCGGCAGCTTGAAGCGGCCGGCCTGCCAATCGTCCTTGGCCTGCTTGATCCGCTCGTGCGACGACGACACGAAGTTCCACTCGATGTAGCGATGACCGAGCGGCTCGCCGCCGAGCGCCATCACCACCGCCGGCGAAAGCGCGCGCAGCACGACGTCGACGCGCGTCGAGAAGATCAGCAGCTGCCCGGCGCCGTAGCTGCGTCCGGCGATCTCGACGTCGCCGCTGACGATGAAGAGCGCGCGCTCGGGATGATGGTCCGGTAGCTTCGCGCTGGCTCCGCGCTCGAGCTGCCAGTGCAGATAGAACAGCGGCGAATGCGTTTTCACCGGCGAGCGCACGCCGAGCGCATCGCCGGCGATCAGGCGCATCAGCACACCGTCGTCGTGCGAGGAGGGCAGGACGCTCGCATCGTAGTGCATGAACGCCGGATCGGTTTCTTCGAACTCGGTCGGCAGCGCGACCCAGGACTGGATGCCGTGCACCGAGCCGCCTTGCGCACGTGCGCGCTCGAAGCGCTCCGAATGCGAGATGCCGCGCCCGGCCGTCATCCAGTTCACCTCGCCGGCGCGGATCGGCTGCTCGGAGCCGATCGAGTCGCGATGCATGATCTCGCCGTCGAAGAGATAAGTGACCGTCGACAGGCCGATGTGCGGATGCGGGCGCACGTCGGTCGAGCGCGGCAAGCCGCGCGGCAGATCCTTCGGGCCCATGTGATCGAAGAAGATGAACGGTCCGACCATGCGGCGGCGCGCATTGGGCAGCACGCGCGCGACTTCGAAGCCGCCGAGATCGCGGCGCTGCTGGTCGATGACGAGCTCGATCATCGCGTGAAATTCCCTTCGTTCAGGTCCCGCAAGTGAATGCACAAACGCAGATCGATTTCAAGGATTGCAACGCGCGGCGCGAAGGACTATGAAGGCTCCAGGCGCCGAACTGGCGGGAAGCCGGGAACGAATTCCTAGCGACTCGTCCAACGTGCGGGTTTCTCGCCAGTTCGGATGCCACCATCGGCCTTGGCCGCCGCCTCGACGTAATTCTCCCCGCACAGCACCGCGAGGTAGGTCGGCAGATTGGCCTCGCGCGTGCTCGTCGACTCGTGCACGCCGAGCGCGTAGTAGCCGATCTGGTGGTAGTAGAAGACCTTCGCGCGGATGTCGGCTTCCTTCGGCTTGCAGCCGAGCCCCAGCAGGATTCTCGTCAGCGCCTGGATGCGCTCCTCGTCGACGGCGCTCACCACTTCGGCGACCGGGATCGAGATGCGCGCCCACTCGCGCACGGCGAGATCGAACTGCGGATCGAAGCCGCGCTCGTGGATCAGGATGTCGGTGAGCCGGTTCAGCGCCTCGAGGGAAGCACGCGGCGTCGAGGTGTCGATGCCTTCGGTGACGAAGCCGTTCTGCGTGCGCCAGCGCTTGAGCAGGTCCTCGAGCAGCGCGTGATGGCTCTTGAAGTGGTAGTAGAAGCCGCCGCGCGTGACCTTGAGTCGGCGGGCGAGGCGATCGACCTTGACGTTGCCGATGCCTTCCTCGATCAGCACGACCTTCGCCGCCTCGAGCCAGCCTTCGTAAGGGATCTTGATGTTGCCCTTGCGATGCGGGCGCGGCACGTGCAGCTCGCGCTTCTGGCGGTGCGCGCTGGTCAGCTTGCGGTTCATGGCGCCGATTATACGGCGCTGTATATTCAGCGGCCGTCGCCGAGCCGCGCGAGGTCTCGATAGTTCAGGCTCGCGTAGCGCGCGCCGCGCTCGTCGAAGCGGTGGAAGACGATGATCTCCGGCATCTCGAGCGCGGGATTCTCCAGCCGGCACGCCTCCTCCGCGATCGGGACCAGCGGCCACTCTTCCGCCGCGAGGACGTGCGCGAGCTCGCGTGGCGTGGTGCGCAGCTTCAGCGCATCGCCTTCGACGAACACTTCCGCCTTCCCGAACTTGTTCTGATACGCGCCGATCGCGCGCGTGCGATCGAAGCGCTTCGCGTCGATCGGCTGCGGCGCGCGCGGCAGCGCAGTGTCGGCGAGGTCGGCGAAGACCTCGCGGAACAATCCGTAGTAGAGGTTCTTCGCGAGCCCGCCGTTGCAGAGCAGGGTGACGACGAGGTCGGCGTGCGGCGCGATGCGCAGGAACGCGCTCTGCCCGATCGTGGTGCCGTCGTGCCCGAACACCGCGCGGCCGCTCCAATCGTGCAGCATCCAGCCGAGCCCCATGCGCACGCCCAGCCATGGTGCCGTGCGCCACGACGCGACGCGCTTGCGCGCTTGCTCGATGGTGGACTCGCTCAGCAAGCGCGCGCCGGTGTGCGCGACGCCGCCGTGGAGGAACGCTTCGCCGAAGCGTGCGAGATCGAGCGCGCCCGCATGCAGCGTCGCGCCCGTCGGGCCCATGCCGCGCGGCAGGAACTGGTGCGTCGAGACCGCGAGCTGCTTCGTCTGCGGATCGGGCAGGTGGCCTGCGGCGACGCGATGCGACGGCAGCTGCGCGAAATCGGTGGTCATGTGCTCGGCGCGCAGAGGATCGAGGATCCGCTCGCGGAGCAACGCATCCCAGCCCTTGCCGGTGATCTCCTGCAGCATCGCGGCGAGCAGGATCGGCGCGGCGTTGGTGTACGAAATGCCATCTCCCGGTGCATGGATCTGGCCGAGGTCCGCGCAGCCCCGCGCGTATTTCTCGATGCAATCCGGACCAGTGCCGGTGTCGGGAAACCAATCGCCGTCGATGCCGCTGGTGTGCGAGAGCAACTGCGCGATCGTCACCGACTCGGTCGCCTCACGCGATGCGACCCGAAACCACGGCAGATGCCGGCGCAGCGGATCGTCGAGCCCGACGCGGCCGCGCTCGACGAGCTGCAGCACCAGCGTCGCGGTGAACGCCTTGGTGATCGAGCCGATCTGGAACAGGGAATCCGCCGTCGCGTCGAGACCGGTCGCGAGATTCAGCTTGCCGGTCGCGGCTTCGACGCAACGTCCGCGATGGATGATCGCCGCCGCGGCACCGGGAACGCCGCAGCGCTCGGCGTGCCGGGCGAGTCGATCACCCAGCCATCCCGCAGTGACCGGCGTCATCCGGATCGGTGCGCCGCCTCCAGCAGCTGGGGCAATCGCTCGCCGCGCCGGCGCAGGCCGTCGATCACGCTCGTGCCTTTGTAGGACACGTCATAGATCTGCCAATGATCCTCGCCGTCGCGACGCATCGCGAACAAGAGCAGCGCGGGCGTGGGCCACTCGCCCGGTGCGGAAGCGTAGACGGCGGTGGTGCCGTCGAGCGCCTTCATGCGCGAGCGGTTCCAGTCGAGGCGCCGATCGGTGTCCTGCTCGAGCAGTGCGAGCGCGTAGATGCGCACGAGCGCCTGTGCCATCGCGGCCTCGAGCTGATCACGCTCGGCATGGCTTGCGCGCCGCCACTGCTTGCCCAGCGCGAGCTCGCTCGCGAGCCGTGCATTCAGCGACGGCCGCACGATCTCGGTCGCACGCGCGTAGAGCGCTTCGTGATCCGACTCGTACTGCGCGCGATGGGCGCGGATGTCGGACTGCAGCGCTTCGGTGACCTGCTGCGGGACCTGCGTCGCGTCGTCGGCCATCGCGATGGGCGCGACGGCGAACAGCAGGAGGGCGGCGACGTGCGCGAGCTTCATGTCAGATCGACTCGCCTTTCTCGAGCCGCGCGATCAGGGCATCGAGACCGCCCTGCTTGATCTGTGCCGCGAACTGGCTGCGGAAATTGGTGATGAGGCTCACGCCTTCGACGGCGATGTCGTAGGCGCGCCAGTCGCCGGCACCGGTCTTGTGCAGCTCGAAGGCGAACGTCACCGGCGGGCCCGACGCGCGGATCACGTTGGCGCGCAGGCTCGCGGTCTCGCCGTTGACCGCGTCGCGCAGCCAGTCGACGCTCGAGGAGTCGGCATTCTCGAGCAGCGCGTCGGAATAGGCGCGGATCAGCGTGGTCTTGAACGCGGCCTGGAAGCGCGTGCGCTGATCGGGCGTCGCGGTGCGCCACGCGCGGCCGAGGGTGATCTGCGCGATGTAGGGAACGTCGAACGCCGGCGTCACCAGCTGGTCGACGGTCGTGTAAAACGCGCTCTTGTCCTTCACGTACTGATCGTGATGCTGCTTGATCGCGGCCTGGATCTTCTCGGTCGCGTCGCGCACGACCTGGCCCGGCGCGGCATCGGCGCGGGCGTCGGCAGCGGAGAAGAAAGCGACAGTGGCGAGTGCAACGGCTCTGACGGTCAACATGGCATCACTCCTTTGAAGCCAGTGTCCGCTGCGGCCAGCCGCCCGACACCGACTTGTACACCGCAACCAACGCGACTGCGGTCCTCGTCTGACTCTGCGCAAGCTGATCCTCGGCCTGCAGCTCCGAGCGCTGCGCATCGAGCACCTGCAGGAAATCCGAGGCTCCGCCTTCGAAGCGGATGTCGGCGAGCTTCGCCGCAGACTGGCTGGCGACGGCGCTCTCCTTCAGATGCTCGCCCTCACGCTGCGCGCGGGAGTAGGCGACCAGCGCATTCTCCGCCTCTTCGAGCGCGCGCAACACTGTACCTTCGTAGGAGGCCAGATTGGCCTGGCTGCTGGCGTCGGCCGCGCTGATGCGCGCCCGCACGCGGCCGAGATCGAGGAATACCCAGGAGATCGCCGGGCCGAACGCGTAATTCTCGCCGTCGCGCGTGAACAGATCGCCGAGGTTGGTCGCCGACACGCCGACACTGCCGCCGAACGTCACCCGCGGGAACAGATCTGCGGTCGCCACGCCGACGCGCGCGGTCGCCGACGCGAGGCGTCGCTCGGCGGCCTGGATGTCGGGACGGCGCCGAAGCAGCTCATTCGGCGTGCCGACGGCGACCGTCTGCGGCAGAGCGGGCAGCGCCACCGGCGCCTGCAATCTCGCGTTGAGCTCGCCCGGCTGGCGGCCGTCGAGCACTGCGAGCCGATGCATCGCCGTGGCGATCGTCGCTTCCAGTGCCGGGATGCGCGCGAGCGTCGACTCGAGCTCCGCGCGGCTGCGCGACGTGTCGAACTCGGTGCCGCGACCCGCGTCGAGACGATCCTGCGTGAGCTCGAGCGTCTTGCGCTGGTTGTCGGCGTTGCGCTGAGCGACGCGGAGCTGCTCCTGAGCACCGCGCAGCTCGAAGTAGTTGCGCGCGACCTCGGCCGCGACGCTCACCTGAAGCGCCTGCAGATCGGCGGCGATGGCGGAGGCATCGGCGCGACTGGCCTCGACGTTGCGGCGAACGCGTCCGAAGAGATCGAGCTCCCACGAAACGTCGGTGGCGGCGTGATCGAGATTGACGTCGCGCTGGTCGCGCGGGACGCCCGGCGCTTGTGCGGCGCTCGCACGCTCGCGCGTGTAGCCACCTTCGGCGGTGACGGTCG
>DASRHK010000031.1:0-14890 GCA_035650495.1 Nevskiaceae bacterium
CCGAAATCGCCAACTTCCATGCCACGGACACATCATTGCGACAGCGCGAAAAAACAAATAGTTGCTCAGTGCGTTTCCGCGGCCCCGCTCGCGATGTGCGGGGGGCGTCGGGGAACGGCCATGCATAATGCAAAGTCATAGGAACGTGCCCCGATGACCCCGAACCGACCGATGCCGGAATCCACGAGCGCCGCGCGCGTGCTGCTGATCGACGACGATTCGTCGGTGCTGCGGCTGTTCCGCCGCTGCCTCGAGGAGGAGGGCATGGAAGTGACCAGCGTGCAATCGCCGGTGGAAGCCGAAGCGGCGCTGGGCCGCGGCCTGTTCGACGCCTGCGTGCTCGACCTCGATCTCGGCGAGGCCTCGGGCCTCGAGCTGCTGCCGAAGCTGCGCGAATGGGCGCCGTGGATGCGCGTGATCATGGCGACCGCGATGGACGACGTGCCCACCGCGCTCTCCGCGATCCGCGCCGGCGCCTCCGACTATCTGGTCAAGCCGTGCTCGCCGGAGCAGATCACGCTCGCGGTGCGCCAGCAGCTCGAAGCGCGCCGCCTCGAGCGTCGCATCGAAGCGCTCGAGAGCGAGACCGGCGACAAGCCGGAGCTCGAGCTGACGACGCGCAATCCGGCTCTGTCCGCAACCTACGAGATGGCGCGACAGGTCGCGGGCACCGACGCGACCGTGATGCTGCTCGGCGAAAGCGGCGTCGGCAAGAACGTGCTGGCGCGCGCGATCCATCTGTGGAGCAAGCGCGCCAAGAACGCGTTCGCGCTGGTGAGCTGTCCGACGCTCTCGGCGGAATTGCTGGCGAGCGAATTGTTCGGTCACGTGCGCGGCGCGTTCACCGGCGCGACCGAGAATCGCCAGGGGCGCGTGCAGGTCGCCGACGGCGGCACGCTGTTCCTCGACGAGATCGGCGATCTGCCGCTGTCGCTGCAGCCGCGCCTGCTGCGCTTCATCCAGGATCGCGAGTACGAGCGCGTCGGCGATCCGCAGACGCGCACGGCAAACGTACGCCTCGTCGTCGCGACCAATCACGATCTCGCGCAGATGGTGTCGCAGAACAAGTTCCGCGAGGACCTCTACTACCGCCTCAACGTCGTCACGCTGAAGCTGCCGCCGCTGCGCGATCGTCGCGAGGACATCGTGCCGCTCGCGGAGCAGATGCTGACGGCGTTCGTGAAGCGTTACGACCGTCCGGCGCGCCGCTTCACGGACGAAGCCGCGGCACTGCTGGCTTCCTACGATTGGCCCGGCAATCTGCGTGAGCTGTCGAACATCATCGAGCGCGCGGTGATCCTCTGCGGCTCGGATTCGATCCGCCCCGAGCATCTGCCGTTCAATCGCGACTCCAAGCCCGCCGGCGCCGGCGTGCGCGCGGGCGATCCGGTCAGCCTCGAAGAGCTCGAGCGCGCGCACATCCAGGCGGTGCTCGCGAGCGCGCCGACGCTGGAAGCCGCGTCGCGCATCCTGGGCATCGATGCGTCGACGCTGTATCGCAAGCGCCGTCAGTACGCGATGGCCTAGTGGACTGAGCGCTCGCGCGGCGCGTTGTGCGCGCGCTTGCTCGCGCGCCGCGGTGCGGCTTTCGTCTCGGGATCCGCAGCGCTCGGCGGCCCGAACTCGAGCGTCCCGCTCTCGCCGATCTCGCGCGGTCCGTTGCCGGTGATCGCGTTGGCGAGCGCGACTGCGGTGCCGATCAGCCCGGGCTTGGTCCAGTAGAGCGCGCGCTCGACGGTGACTTCGAGCATGCGCAGATCCGGATCGTCGACGCCGCCCGGATACCAGAGCTTGTCGGTCGCGCGGAAATATTTTGCGAACCGCTCGCGGTCCACCGTGAGGCGTGCGCGGCCCGTCACGAATACATAGCGATGCGTGGAGCTGTCCGCGTAGACCAGCGACACGCGCGCGTCGCGCTTGAGGTCGAGCACCTTCGGCGACGACGCAGAGGTGAAGAACAGCAGCCGGCCGTCTTCGGGCCCTTCCAGCGTCTGCATCGGCCGGCCGTGGAAGCCTTCGCGCGGCGCGTGCGTGACCAGCACGGCGCTGCCGATGCCCTGGATGAGCTCGCGCAAGCGGTCGAAGGCGTGTTGGGTCGTGGGCATGACAGTGAATCCTCGGGTGAATCCTGCTGTCAGAACCTTGAAAAGCCCGGCAAGTTGCATGGGCATCCGTTCCATCGGAAGGAGGCGGCCATGGCCGCAAGGAAAAGCCGTCGGAAGTACAGCCCGAAGGCGGGCAGGACCGTGAAGAGCGCAATGCACCGCCGCAAGCGCGGCACGCTGCGGCGCGGCAAGAGCGGCCACGGCGGTCGCGTCACCAGCCGCAAGCAGGCGATCGCGATCGGCTTGTCGGAGGCACGCAAGAAAGGCGCGCGCGTTCCGGCGCGCGGACGCCGTCGCCGCACGCGCTCGAGCGGCGCGCGCAAGGCACGCCGCCGTTAGCGACGACGCATTGCCAATGAACCGCCTCGTCGCGGTTTCCAATCGAGTCGGGCCCGTCCGTGGCGCCAACCTCGCCGGCGGTCTCGCCGTCGCGCTGGTCGACGCGCTGTCGGAGAGTCACGGGCTCTGGCTCGGCTGGAGCGGCAACACGGTGTCCGGCGGCGCTGCCGCGCCGAAGCTGCGAGAAGTCGGCGGCATCACCCAGGCGCTGCTCGATCTCGATCGCGACGACTTCGAGGCCTACTACAACGGCTTCGCCAACGGCTGCCTGTGGCCGATGTTCCACTTCCGGCTCGATCTGTCGCATTACGAGCAGCGCTACATCGACGCTTATCGGCGGGTGAATGCGCAGTTCGCGAAAGTGCTGCACCCACTGCTGCGCCCGAGCGACCTCATCTGGGCGCACGACTATCACCTGTTCGCGCTCGCCTCCGAGCTGCGCGCGCTCGGCACGCGACAGCGCATCGGCTTCTTCCTGCACACGCCGTTCCCGCCGCGCGACCTGTTGATGACGCTGCCGAATCATCAGTGGCTGATCCGCTGCCTGTTCGATTACGACCTGGTCGGATTCCAGACGGAGCCCGACTTCGAGCGCTTCCGCGACTACGTGGTGCGCGAAGCTGGCGGGCGCGTGCAGGGCGATCGCGTGCTGGCGTACGGACGCGAGATCCAGGCCGGCGCATTTCCGGTCGGCATCGACGCGGAGCAATTCGCGCAGATGGCCGAGAGCGGCGAGCGCGAGCCGGAGTACCGCAAGATGGCCGAGCGCCTCGACGGCCGCACGCAGATCGTCGGCGTCGACCGCCTCGATTACAGCAAAGGGCTGCTGCGTCGCATGGCGGCGTACGAGACGCTGCTGGAGACGCACGAAGACGCGCACGGTTGCGTCGAGCTCCTGCAGATCGCGCCGATCAGCCGCGGCGAGCTCGACGCCTATCGCGATTTCCGGCTCGAGCTCGAGCAGTCCGCCGCGCAGATCAACGGGCGCTTCGGGCGGCTCAACTGGACGCCGGTGCGCTATCTCAACCAGGCGCTGCCGCGACGCACGCTCGCGTGGCTCTATCGCGCGAGCAAGATCGGCGTGGTCACGCCGGTGCGCGACGGCATGAATCTCGTCGCCAAGGAATACGTCGCCGCGCAGAACCCTGCCGACCCGGGCGTGCTCGTGCTCTCGCGCTTCGCCGGTGCTGCACAGCAGATGAAGGCGGCGCTGCTGGTGAATCCCTACGACGGCTTCGAAACCGCCGAAGCGCTGCAGTGCGCGCGCATGATGCCGATCGAGGAGCGCCGCAACCGCTACGCGGAGCTCATGCGCGGCCTGGTCGAATACGACGCCGCGCGGTGGCGCGAGCAGTTCGTCGACCGGCTGCGCACGACCCGCCTGCAGGCGGCCGCATAGAAAAACCCCGGCGCTCGGCCGGGGTTCTCGTTCCTGCTCGCGTTGCCGCTAGTGCGTCGTGTGAGCGTACTGGTTGCGCAGCTCCTTGATGCGATCGTGATGCTGGAGCGTGCCCTGGTACTGGCGCTCGACCAGCGAGCGGACGTCGCTCGGCAGGCCATCCGACAGCGCTTTCTTGTAGATCGCCTTCGCGTGGTCCTCGCCGCGCTCGCATTCCTCCAGGATCGCGGCGTCGTCGTTGCTGGTGACCGCGGTCTTGAGGTTCATCCAGGCGCGATGCGCGGCGCCGGCGGCCGTGCCGCCTTCCTCCGGCTTGCCGCCGGACTGGACCACGCACTGCTGCAGTTCGCGCGCCGCGCGGCTGCAATCGTCGGCGAAGCGCTGCAGCAGCGATTTCAGCTGCGTGTCCTGCGCGTGCTCGGCGGCGAGGCGAAAGCCTTTCTCGCCGTTGCGCGACGTCTCGATGAGATCGTTGAGGGTGGAAACCGTCTTGGTGCTATCCATGCTTTGCATCCTCGCGTTGCGGTGAAACGTGAAGGATTGGATTGCCGGCGCTGAGTACGGTTCCGCGCCATCCCAGCATGGCATTTGCATGTTTTAGGTACGCCAACGCGCGGAACCGCGGTCCTCTCGCGCTAAACTGGGCCGCAAACATCGGCACCCAGGAGGACTTTAGGGATGAAGCCGAGCCACTCCGCGGCCACCGTGATGGTCGTGGACGATCAGAGCGCGAACGTGCAGGTGGTCGGCCAGCTGCTGGAGGCGGCGGGCTATCAGGTCGTGCCCGCGCTGTCGGGCGCGCAGGCGCTCGCCAAGGCGCAGGAGCGCAAGCCCGACCTCGTCCTGCTCGACATGCTGATGCCGAAGATGTCCGGATCGGAAGTGTGCCGCCGGATGCGCGAGCTGCCCGGGCTCGCCGAAGTGCCGGTGATCTTCCTGACCGCCGCGAGCGAGCGCGAATTCCTCGCCCAGGCCTTCGCCGAAGGCGCGGTCGATTACGTGGTGAAGCCGTTCGTGCACGAGGAGCTGCTCGCGCGCGTGAAGACGCACATCGAGCTCAAGCGCGCGCGCGACCGGCTGTCCGCGATGCTGCGCGAGCGCGAGGACGTCACCAACATCGTCGCGCACGACCTGAAGAACCCGCTCTCGAACATCCTGTTCGCGTCGCAGCTCCTGCAGCGCGGCGGCGGCGACCCGGCCAAGGACGCCGAGCTCGTCCGCGACATCGCAACTTGCGCCGAGGAAGCACTGCAGTTCATCCAGCGCTTCCTCTCGCGTCGCGCCGAAGGCCAGCTCCTGCGCACGTTCTCGGCGACGCGCATCGATCTGCACAAGCTCGCCGGCGAGACGATCCAGCTGCAGACGGCGTCCGCGGTGGCGCGCGGCATCACGCTCACGCTCGACGGCAGGGAAGCCACCGTCAGCGCCGACGCGATCGCCACGCGCAACGTGCTGCAGAACCTGATCTCCAACGCGATCCGCTACTCGCCGGAAGGCCAGGAAGTGCGCGTCGAGGTCGGCGCCTCGCGCCCGGGCTTCTCGAAAGTCCTGGTGATGGATCGCGGCCCCGGCATCTCCGAGGAAGATCAGCAGAAGCTGTTCAAGAGATTCGTGCGCCTGGCGACTGCGAAGGATGCGGGCAGCTATTCCTCCGGGCTCGGGCTCGCGATCGCCAAGCACGACGTCGTGCAGATGGGCGGGCACCTCTGGTACGAATCTCGACCCGGCGGCGGCAGCGTGTTCGCATTCGAGCTGCCACAGCAGCAGCAAGCCGAAGAGACTTAAGCCGTCTCTTCCTCTTTCTCCGCCGGCACCGCCTTGCCGGCGACCAGCGTCTCCGGCTTCACCAGCAGCGCGTGCTGCGGCGTATGCGCCGGCAGCCAGCCGAACCACGCCGGGAAGCGCCGCGTCAGGTGGAACACGAGCCACGATATCAGCTGACGCGTGAGCGTGCGCGGACGCGCGTGCTCGCGGCTCATCTCCTGACAGTGCCGCTCGAGCAAGGCCTCGAGCTTGTTGCGCAGCTCGGTCGCGAACGGCCGGTCGCGCATGATCAGATTGGCTTCCAGATTCACGAACAGCGACAGCGGATCGAGGTTGCTCGAGCCGACCGTCGACCAATCGGAGTCGATGACCGCGACCTTGCTGTGCATCGGCCGCTCGCAATACTCGTAGATGCGCACGCCCGCGCGAAGCAGGTAGTCGTAGAGCGTGGTCGCCGCCCATTGCACCAGCGGCCAGTCCGGACGGCCTTGCAGGACCAGCTTCACGGTGACGCCGCGCTTGGCCGCGCTGCGGATCGCGCGCACGAAGCGATAGCCCGGGAAGAAATACGCGTTCGCGATGATGATCTCTTCGCGCGCGGTGCGGATCGCCTCGCGATAGTGCCATTCGATATCTTCGCGATGCTTGTGGTTGTCGCGGGTGGCGAGGATCGCGCGGACGCTGCCGACGCTCTTCGTGCTCGGTCCGCGCTTCAGGCGCTTGTTCGATTCCGGCCCGCCTTCATCGGAGACGAGCTCGTAGATGTCGGCGACGACCGGGCCTTCGACTTCCACTGCGTAGTCCTGCTTGGGCTCCGGGCCGTGATCGCGCAGGTGGTCGTCCGCGAAGTTGATGCCGCCGACGAACGCGAGCCTGCGATCGATCACCACGATCTTGCGATGCAGGCGGCGGAACAGGTTGGTGCGCATGCCGAGGAATTTCGGCCGCGGATCGAACACGCGGATGATGATGCCGACGTCGGCCATCGGCCCGACGAACTCGGGCGTCAGGTTCGCGGAGCCGTAGCCGTCGACGGTCAGGACGACCCGCACGCCGCGCTTGGCGGCGCCGATCACCGCGTCGCGCAGCGCATGACCGACCTTGTCCTCGAACAGGATGAACGTCTCGAGCAGGACTTCCTCGCGCGCGTCGGCGATGCGCTGATACAGGCGCGGATAGAACTCCTCGCCGTTCTCGAGCAGCTCGACCCGATTGCCGTCGCGCCACTGCGGCGTGTGGCTCACAGCGCGAACTCCGCGGACAGCGCAGCGTGATCGGACAGATGCGACCACGGTCGCGTCGACAGCACGCTCGCGTTGACCAGCTTGGCGTTGCGGTAATAGACGCGATCGAGCCGCAGCAGCGGCCATCGCGAAGGGAACGTGCGCGCCGCGCGTCCGCGCAGCTGCACGAACGCTTCCTTCAAGCCGGCGCAGCGATCGAGCACGCGATGCGCGCGCAGCCGCCAGTCGTTGAAGTCGCCGGCGAGGAAGAGCGGCGCCGACGCGGGGATCGCGGTGCGCACCAGCTCGCAGATCCGCTCGTACTGCTCGCGCCGCTGGCGCTCGAACAGGCCGAGGTGCGTGCAGATCAGGTGGATGTCGCGCGCGGCATCCGGCGTCTTCAGGATCACGTGGAGCAGGCCGCGGCGCTCGTGCTTGCCGACCGAGATGTCGTGATTGATCCACTTCGCGATCGGGAATTTCGAGAGCACGCCGTTGCCGTGGTCGCCTTCGGTGTAGACGGCGTTGCGGCCATAGGCGAACTGTCCCCAGATCGAATCGGCGAGGAACTCGTACTGCGGCGTCGACGGCCAGTTCTTGTGCCGGGCCGCGTGCGCGCTGTGCGTGCCGATCACTTCCTGCAGGCACACGACGTCCGCGGAGATGCTCCGCACGGCATCGCGCAGCTCCGGCAGGACGAAGCGCCGGTTCCAGAAGGTGAAGCCCTTATGGACGTTCAATGTGAGCAGCTTGAGCGTGGGCACGGTGATGCACCGCTTTTCGGGGTTCGGTCCACGTAAAATCTGACCACCGCCGCGCTGGAACGTTTGCACTGATTTCCCGGTGATTCCATGACCCCGTCCGAACTCTGGCCGCTGCTGGACGCCGCCCGCCGGCAGGCGGCGCCGCCGACGGTGCTCGTCTGCGCGGGACGGCGGCTGGCGCCGGCGTGGCTCGCCGACGATGCCCAGCGGCAGGTGGCCGGCGGTCACTCGAGCTGGCTACGCGCGCCGATCGCGAGCTTCGACGCCTTCGTGCGCGCCGTGCACGAGCAGGCGGGGACGTCGACGATCCTGTCGGCGGCCCAGGAAGCGGTTCTCTGGCGCGCGATCGTCGACGCGGAGCCCGGCGAGCGGCCGCTGCTGCGCATCGAGGAAAGCGCGCGCCTCGCCATGGAAGCCTGGCGGCTCGCGCAGGAATGGCGGCTTGCGCTGCCGTTCTCCGACTGCAACGGCGACGTCGCGCAGTTCAATCGCTGGGCGCAGCAGTTCCGCAATCGCGTGCAGCGCATGCAGGCGGTCGATGCGGCGAGCATCCCCGCGCGGCTCGAAGCGCTGATCGATGCGCGCTCGATTGCATTGCCGTCGCGGATCGTGCTCGCGGGCTTCGACGAGCCGACACCCTCGCAATCGTCGCTGTTCTCCGCGATGCAGCGTGCGGGCTGCGAGATCGCGACGCTGACGCCGCGGGCCCGCCGCGGCGACACGCGCGTCGTCGCTGCGACCGATCGCGAGCGCGAGATCCGCGCAGCTGCGAGCTGGTCGCGCGCGCATCTCGAGCGCGATGCGAATGCGCGAATCGGGATCGTCGTGCCGGACCTGCGAGCGCAGCGCGCCGATCTCGAGCGCATCTTCGGCGAGGTCCTGACGGGTGGATTCAACATCGCCACCGGCGAGCCGCTGGCCGACGTCGGTCTCGTTCGCTGCGCGCTGCGCCTGCTCGCCGCGCGCCAGGACAGGGTCGCGATCGACGACGCGACCGCGCTGCTGCTGTCGCCGTACTGGGGCGCGTCGGAGGAAGAGCAGCTCCAGCGCGCGGAGCTCGATCGCTGGCTGCGCGACGACGGCTATCTCGAATCCGGATTGCAGGATTGGCTGCGGGTCGCGCAACGCCGCGGCTTGACGCTGGTCGCCGGTCGCGTGAACGCGCTCATCGAGCGCTCGCGCGCGAAAACGCCGTCGAAGCTGTCGTCGTCGGGATGGACGGAGCACTTCTCGCAGTGGCTCGTCACGGCGGGATGGCCCGGTCCACGCGCGCCCGACAGCGACGAATTCCAGGCGCTCGCGGCTTGGAACGAGCTGCTCGCGGAATACGGTGCGCTGTCGGCGGTGCTGCCGTCGCTTGCAGCGAGCGCCGCGCTCGCACCGCTGCGCGAGGCTGCATCGCGCCGGCTGTTCCAGCCGCGCACGCCGGCGGTGCCGGTGCAGATCCTGTCCGCGCTCGACGCCGACGGATTGCAGTTCGATCGATTGTGGATGCTCGGGCTCGACGACGAGCGCTGGCCGCCGCCGGCGCGCCCGCATCCATTCATTCCGTTCGCGCTGCAGCGCGCCGCGCAGATGCCGCGATCGAGCGGCGCGCAGCAGACCGCGCTCGCCGAGCGCGTGCTCGCACGCTTGCGCAACGCTGCGGATGAAGTCGTCCTGAGCCATCCGCAGCGAGAGGACGATCTGCCGCTCGCGCCGAGCCCATTGCTCGCCGTTCCTTCTCCCTCGGGGAGAAGGTGGCCCGACGGGCCGGATGAGGGACTCTCCTCGCCATGGCCATCGCGCTGGCAAACGTTGCTCGCATCCGCGCGTACCGAGCGCATCGACGATGCGCGCGATCCGCTCGCGACCGGCGCCGCGGGCCTTCGCGGCGGCACGAGCTTGTTCCGGCATCAGGCGATCTGTGCGTTCCGCGGCTACGCGACGCATCGACTGCGCGCGCGGCGCCTCGAAGAGCCGGGCTTCGGCCCGTCCGCGCTCGATCGCGGCAACATGGTCCACAAGACGATGGAGCGGCTGTGGCGCCGGCTCGGGAGCCAGGAACAGTTGCTCGCGATCGGCGCTGCCGATCTCCAATCGCTGATCGCGGAAGCGGTCGATCACGGCGTGCAGCACGTCGCGGTGCAGGCGCCGCATCGCTTCGGCGACGCGATGATCGCGCTCGAGCGTGGGCGCCTCGCTGCGCTCGTGCAGGCGTGGCTCGCGATGGAGCGCACGCGCGAGCCGTTCCGCGTGATCGAGATCGAAGGTCGCGTGCTCGGCGAGGAGAACACGCCGCCACGCAGCGCGAAAGTCGCCGGCATCGAAGTCACGCTGCGGCCCGATCGCGTCGACGTGCTCGAGACCGGCGAGCAAGTCGTGCTCGATTACAAGACCGGCAAAGCGCTCGCATCGCCGTGGTACGACGAGCGTCCCGACGAGCCGCAGCTCCTCATCTACGGATTGCAGCAGCCCGCGCTCGGCGGCGTTGCGTTCGCGATCCTGCGCGCGGGGAAGGTCGTGTTCCGCGGCGTGTCCGGGCCGGTCGGCATCGCCGCCGGATTCCGCGACGAGTCGGCGTCGTCGTGGGAGCACTTGCGGAAGAGATGGGACCGCGAGCTCGCGCTGCTCGCCGAAGAGATCCGCAGCGGCGTCGCGACCGTGACGCCCAAGACGCTGAAGGCCTGCGATCTCTGCGACCTGCACGCGCTCTGCCACATCCGCGACGCGGAGATCGCACCGTGAGCAGGATCGCCGACGCCGATGTCCGCGCCCGCGCGATCGATCCCGCGGACAGCTTCATCGTCCAGGCGCCCGCGGGCTCCGGCAAGACCGAGCTCCTGACGCGGCGCGTGCTGCGCCTGCTCGCGGTTGCGACCGAGCCCGAAGAGATCGTCGCGATCACCTTCACCAAGAAAGCGGCGGCCGAGATGCGCGCGCGCGTGCACGACGCGATCCGACTCGCCGCATCCGGAGAGCCTGCGCGCGACGAGCACGTGGCCGAAACGCTCGATCTGGCCCGCGCCGCGCTCGCGCGGTCGCGCGAGAAGGGGTGGGCGCTCGAGTCGTCGCCGCAGCGTTTGCGGGTACAGACCATCGATGCGCTCTGCGCGTCGATCGTGCAGCAAAGCCCCCTGCTCTCGGGTGCGGGCGGCGCGGCGAACGTGATCGAGGACGCAGCAGTTCTATATCGCGACGCGGCGCGCGCGACGCTCGCGCTGATCGACGAGCCGAAGCTCTCGGGTCCGGTGCAACGCGCGCTCCAGCACTACGACAATCAGGTGTTCACGCTCGAGGAGCAGCTGGTCGGCCTGCTCGGCAAGCGCGATCAGTGGCTGAAGCTGCTCGAAGGGCAGAGCGGAGAGGCGCAGCGCGAGGCGATGGAAGGCGTGCTGCGCGACGAGATCGCGGAAGCGCTGCAGCCGCTGAAGCGCATCCCGCCGCCGCTGCTGCGGCAATGGCGCGAGCTCGCGATCAAGTCGATGCCGACGCTGCCGCGCCTGCTGCCTGCGGATGCGGAGCATCTGCCGATGTGGCAGCAGATGATCGATCTGGTGCTGATCAAGCGCGAGCCGCAATGGCGCAAGAAGCTCGGAGCGCTGGGCGTCGAGCTCGCCGGGATCGAGGGGCTCGACGAAGAGCTCCACCGCATCCGCTCGCTGCCGCCCGCGCAGTTCACCGACGCGCAGTGGGCGACGCTGCAGGACCTGCTCGCGTGCATGAGCCTCGCCGCGACGCAGCTGCGCTACGTGTTCGCCGCACGCGGCAGCGTCGACTTCTGCGAAGTCGCGCGCCAGGCGGTCGCTGCGCTCGGCGAGGACACCGCGCCGAGCGATCTCGCGCTGCGGCTCGACTATCGCATCCGGCATCTGCTGGTCGACGAGTTCCAGGACACGTCCGAATTGCAGTGGCTGCTCCTCGAGCGGCTCACCGCAGGCTGGCAGCCGGGCGACGGTCGCACGCTGTTCCTGGTCGGCGATCCGATGCAGAGCATCTATCGCTTCCGCGAAGCCGAGGTCGGACTGTTCCTGCGCGCGCAGCAGCACGGCATCGGCGCGATCCGTCCGACGCGCCTGCAGCTCGCGACCAACTTCCGCTCGCATCCGAAGCTCGTCGACTGGTTCAACGCGACGTTCCCGCGCGTGCTGCCGCGTGAAGCGGAGGCTGCGCTCGGCGCCGTTCCGTACACGGCGTCGGTCGCGCGCGCGAAGCCCGGAGATGCGCAGGTCGAGGTGCACGCCGCGATCGGACGCGAAGCGCCGCAGGAGGCCGCGGAGATCCTGGAGCTCGTGGCGAAGCTGCGCGTCGACGATCCGCGCGCGACCATCGCGATCCTCGCGCGCTCGCGGGCGCATCTCGCCGACATCGCGGCGAAATTGCGCAAGGCGCGCGTGCCGTATCAGGCGATCGAGATCGAGCGGCTGCAGGAGCGCCCGGTCGTCACCGAGCTGCGCGCGCTGACGCGCGCGCTGGTGCATCCGTCGGATCGCATCGCGTGGCTCGCGGTGCTGCGCTCGCCGTTCTGCGGATTGAAGCTCGCGGATCTCCGGCAGATCGCGCAGGTCGAGCACGTGCCGATCCTCGCGACGCTGCGCAATCCGGCGCTCGCGCTGAGCGACGACGCTCGCGCGCGGCTCACCCGCGTCCTGCCGGTGATCGAGA
Organism: Nevskiaceae bacterium; assembly: GCA_035650495.1. Lineage (GTDB taxonomy): Bacteria > Pseudomonadota > Gammaproteobacteria > Nevskiales > Nevskiaceae > DASRHK01. The sequence continues at coordinate 12,239 of DASRHK010000031.1, forward strand.
CCGCGATGGGAGGGCGCGGGCGCAAGCCGCTTCGACGCTGGATCGAGGACGCGTGGGTCGCGCTCGGCGGACCTGCTTGCGTCGCGAACGAGGCGGATCTGCTCGACGCGCGCAATTTCTTCCGCGTGCTCGAGCGCGTCGCGCGCGGCCCGGAGCTCACCAGCCTGCGCGAGCTCGACGAAGCGCTCGCCGAGCTGCGCGCCGCGGCGAATCCCGACGCGCCGGCGGAATTGCAGCTGATGACGATCCACAAGGCGAAGGGCCTGCAGTTCGATCACGTGATCGTGCCGGGACTCGGGCGGCCGACGCGCGGCGGCGATCGTCCGCCGCTGTTGTGGACCACGCTGCCGCGTGCAGGCGGCGACATCGGCTTCCTGATGGCGGCGGTCGGGCCGACCGGCGGCGACAAGGACGCGGCCTACGAGCTCGTCGCCGACATCGAGACTGCGAAAGAGCGCCTGGAAGATGGCCGCCTGCTCTACGTCGCCGCGACGCGCGCGAAGCGGCAGCTGCATCTGTTCGCGTCGCTCAACCTCGGCAAGGAAGGGCCGTCGAAGCCGCCGTCCGACAGCCTGCTCAAGCGGCTGTGGCCAGCGGTCGAACAACAGTTCGCCGCGATCGCGCCGACGCCGCCGCCGGCAACGCAACCGGCTTCAGCGACGGCGCCGCAGCTGCGCCGTCTCGTCACGGACTGGATCGCGCCCGCCGCGCCGGCGACGCCGGCGTTCGCGATGCAGCCGCTGGCGCTCGAGGATCGCGAGCAGATCCTGTTCGACTGGGCCGGTCACGTGGCGCGCCGGGTCGGCATCGTCACGCATCGCTGGCTGCAGAAAGTGATGGAGGCGCCGCAGCGCTGGGATGAAGCGCGCGTCGCGGGGCTCGCGCCGACGATCGCAACCGAGCTCTCGCACGAGGGCTTCGACGCGCAGGCCTGCAACACCGCGTGCGAGCGCGTCGTCTCCGCGCTGCGCAACACGCTCGCCGACGAGCGCGGCCGCTGGCTCCTGCGCGATCACGCCGAAGCGCGCAACGAGCTCGCGATCGCGACGCTCGAGGCCGGGGTGGTGCGCGAGTACCGCATCGATCGCACCTTCGTCGACGAATCGGGAACCCGCTGGATCGTCGACTACAAGACGAGCACGCACGAGGGCGGCGGGCTCGACGCGTTCCTCGACAGCGAGGTCGAGCGCTATCGCGGCCAGCTGGAGAACTACGCGCGCCTGCTGCGCAACCTCGAGCAGCGGCCGATCAGGCTCGGGCTGTATTTCCCGCTGCTGAAAGCGTGGCGGAGCTGGGAGTTTGCGACCGCACCGGCCCGCAAGAAGCCGGAGCAATCGCAGCTGCAGCTTCCGCTCTAGCCCTCAGGCGTCGAGGCGTCGTCCGTACGAAGTGAAGTGCTCGGCCGGCCGGCCCTTCTCGCCGTGGATCACCAGATCCCCTCCGTGCCGCTGGAGGTGCGAGACGCTGAAGTCGACCGCTTCCCGGCGCGTGGCGAACTTGCCGACGACCTTCTCCGGATCCTCGGCCACCAGGAACCAGGTGGTGCGATTGAGCACCAGGTGATAGCGCGTGAGCATGACCCTTCCCCCAATCCCGGATTCCGTGCGGCAGAAAAGAGAAACCGCCGTTGGGCCGGGGGTCCCTTCGGCGGTTCCGGGGTTCTGCGCTCGCGCGTGATCCCCCCAGGTTCTTTATTGCAAGGGGGATGCCAACCGGGTTTCTCCTTCTGGGAGCCGTTCGCGGGACGCAAAATCCGTTGCAAACCGCACGGACGGCACGATGCAGACCGGGCAAATCGAAAGGTCGCCCGTCATTTGGCGGTCTCGACGCGGATCGTCGTCGATCGATCTTCATGCGCCTTCTGGCCGAGCCCGTTGGTGTCGTTGACCCGCTGCTCGGTCAGCTCCACCAGCCGATCGCCCTGCACGGCATAGGTTGCCGAGTCGTTCAGGGTGACGTCGATGCTCATCAGCATGATCCGGCCATGCAGCATGGTGTGCTTCTGCATCGACAGCGGAACGCCGTCCACGCCGACGACGAGCGTCGCGGTCGACTTGGCCTCCTTCACGTTGGCCATGTCGGCCTTCGGCAGCCGCACCGCGAGATCGAGCTCGATGCGCTTGCCGCCGGCGCCGTTGGCGTCCTCGGGCTCGACCTTCGTGACCGCCGCGCCCTCGAGGTCGCGCAGCAGGGCGCCCGCTGCGCTCAGCTGCACCGCGACGTCGGCGAGATCGAGCGTCATCAGCGCGCTGGAGACGGGTCGCGGTCCGTCCGGATCGGTGCTGAGCTTCTCGGCGACCGCGCTCGCGAGCTGCGCCGGCGGCAGCGTGGCCTGCAATCCATCGGGACCGGCGACGACGCGCGCGGTGGCGGCGCCGTTGACCGTCGGACGGTCTTTCTGCTCGCGCACGAGATGGCGCTCGACCGTCGCCGCGATCGGCGACGTGCCGCGCAGCTGTCGCAGCGCCTGCCGGGTCGCTTCGAGCGGGTCCTGCGCATGCGCGCCCAGCGCGAATGTGAGCAGCACCGAGCACAGAGCGATTCCGCCGCGAGTCTTCACGCGAGGTTCCTTTTGGGTGGGCCCCGGCCGTGGCGGGACGCTTCGACTATCTTGGCAGTAGAGTGGGGCCGCAGGAATCTGGTTCCGGGGAC
>DASRHK010000032.1:0-4421 GCA_035650495.1 Nevskiaceae bacterium
AGGTGTACGCGGCTTCGTAGTACGCGGTCCACTGCGGCACCTTATCGCGGCGATACAGCGAATCGGCGGCGACCTTCGCGAGCGGCGTGAAGTCGCTCTTCATGTGCGAGCCGGTCTTGCCCAAGTCGCTGAGCGCTTGTGCTGTATGCGCGACGGCGTCGGGTGCCGCGAGACCAGCGTTGCGGTACTGCGCGACGAAACAATAGATGCGACCGATGAACCGGCATTCGAAGTTGTCGTCCGGGGCAGCGAGCGGATCGATCGATCCGGTGAGGATGCTGGTAGGACAGTCTTCGCCAGCGCCTGCGCTCGCCTGTCCCACGAAGCCGGCCATCAACAAAGCAGCAACAACGCCCAGTCTTGAAATCATATGGACCCCCCGATCCCGTTGATCAATTGGACACCGGCGCCGCGGCAATGCGCGTCGCCGTCCTTAGTTTGCCACCGACCAGCTGAAGCACGCGCCGCGCATGCCGGACCGGTGTCGCCCGATGCGTGACCACGACCCGCGTGATCCCGAGCTTCGCGATCATCTCCATGATGCGCACGTCGAGCGCCGGATCCATGTGGCACGTCGCTTCGTCGAGGAACAGCACGCTCGGCCGGCGGTAGAGCGCGCGCGCGAGCATCAGGCGCTGGCGCTCGCCGGCGGACAGCGCATCCCCCATGTCGCCGATCAGGCTGTGGTAATTCATCGGCATCGCCATGATCGTGTCGTGGATCATGCAGCGCTTCGCGCACTCGACCATCCAGCCCTGATCGATCTTCGGATCGAACAGCGTGATGTTCTCCGCGACCGAGCCGGAGAGCAGCCGATCCTGCTGCGTGACCGACGCGACCTGCGCGCGATAGTTGCCGAGCCCGAGCCGCCGGATGTCGACGCCGCCGAATGAAACGACGCCTTCCGTCGGCTGCTCGAGGCCCTGCATCAACCGAAGCAAGGTGGACTTCCCGCAGCCCGACGGACCGAGGATCGCCACGAACTCGCCCGGCGCGACGGTCAGGTCGACTCCGTCGACGATCGTGGGGTCCGTCGGCGAATAGGCGAAGCGCAGGTTCTTCAGCGCGACTTCGCCGCCGTAGGTCGCGTCCATCGGCGGTGCTGGAATCCGCGCCTCTTCCTCCGGCTTGGTCAGCGCGATGTCGCCGAGCCGATCCAGATGCAGGTCCACGAGCTTCAGGCCGATCCACTTGTCGATCAGCGACGCGCCCGCGCCGACGAACTGCTGTTGATACGAGCTGAACGCCATCAGCATGCCCACGGTGAACGTGTGACTCATCACCATCCGCGCACCGAGATAGACGATGACCACGCTGCCGATCCCGAACAGCAGCTGATTGGCGATGCCGAAGCCGAGATTCAGCCGGCTGATCCGGATGCCGGTGTTGGTGACGCCGACGAAGCGGTTCTGCCACTGGCTCATGCGCTCGAGCTCGAGGCCGAATTGCTTCACCGTCGCGATGCCGCGGATCGTCTCCATGAATTGCGAGCTCGCCTCCGACGCGGCGATCAGGTTCTCGTTCGACAGATCGCGCAGCGGCCGATAGCGCAGGAAACGCAGCGCGGCATAGGCCGCCATCAGCCCGACCACGATCAGCGTCAGCATCGGCTGATAGATCCAGATCACGACCAGCGTCGTGGCGACCAGAAGACCGTCGATCAGCGCCTCGATCAGCCCGTGCGTGAGCAGGTCCTGGATCGCGCCGACCGCGCCGAAGCGCGACACGATGTCGCCGATGTGACGCTTCACGAAGAACGACAGCGGCAGGCGCAGGAGATGACGCAGCACGTTGCCCTGCATCTGCAGCGACAGCAGGTTGCCGAGCGAGATCGAGATCCAGGAGCGGATCCATCCGAGCACGGTGCGCAGCACGAGGATCGTGAGGAACGCGCCTGCGAGCAGGACGAGGAGATTCTGATCCTCGCGGACGACCGCTTCGTCGACGACGAGCTGCACGTAGATCGGGCTCAGCAGCGCGAGCACCTGCAGCGTGAGGGACATCAGGAGCAGCTGCAGCAGCAGACCCTTGTAGGCGCTGACGTCGCCCCAGAACGCGGACAGGCCAAGCCGCTCGCGCGCGTCCTTCGCGACGAAGTCTGACGACGGCATCACCTCGAGCGCGACGCCGGTGAAATGCTTCGACAGCGCGTCGAACGTGAGGCGCCGCACGCCGACCGCGGGATCGTGGATCACAACGCCGGCCTTGGTGACGCGCTGGAGCACGACGAAGTGATTCAGGTCCCAGTGGAGGATCGCCGGCCTGCGCAGCTGCGCGAGCTCGGACAATTCGAGCCGCAGCGCGCGCCCGTTGAGGCGCATGCGATCGCCGACGCTGATCAGGTGCTGCAACGTCGCGCCCTTGAGCGATCCCGGATGTTCGCGCCGAAGCTTGCCGAGGTCGGTGCGCCGGCCGTGATAGCTCGCGACCATCGCGAGGCACGCGAGTCCGCACTCGGCTGCTTCGCTTTGCAGGATCACCGGCAATCGGCCGCGACCGGTGCAGTTGAGCAGCGCGGCCGTCACAGCTTGCCCCGGATCGCGAGGATCGGCCGGAAGATCCAGGCCCACAGCGCGCGGGGCTCTTCGAGCAGATCGGCCTCGAGCAGCATCCCCGTCTGCAGGGGCTGCGGCCTGCCACGCACCGTCACCGCCTGCTCTTGCAGCTTCACGATCACCCGATAAGTCGATTCGGTCGCCGCGAGCGCCGAAGGCAACTCGTCGGGGCGCAGGCTCACGCGGCTGACCTCCGTCACGACGCCGTCGTGCATCCCGTACTGCTCGTACGGATATGCGGCGTAGCGCATGCGCACCGTCTGGCCCGCGTGCACGAAGCCGATCGCGCGGCTCGGCACGAGGAGGCGCGCCTCGAGCGTCGCGCGCTCCGGCACGAGCGCCATCATCGGCTGCGTCGGCGCGACCAGCGTGCCGAGCTCCGCCTGCAGCGCGGTCACCTTGCCGGCGAGCGGAGCGCTGATCGCGTAGGTGCGCTCCACTTCGAGCCCCGCCTTCTGCTGACGAAGCTCCGAGAGCTGATTGCGCACGACGATCTGCCGCTGCTTGAGCTGATCGGGAAGCTGCTTCTGCTGCAGCTCGGTGTCGGCGAGATCGGTCGCGAGCGCGGTCTCTGCCCGCGTCAGCGCATACCACTCCTTCTGCAGGCTCAGGACCTGATCCTTGCGGAAGGTGACTTCGTTCGGCGTCGCGAATCCTTGCGCTCGCAATCGCTCGGTCGCGCGCTGAAGGTCCTCGGCGGCGGCGATGCGCTTCTCGAGCACCTTGATCTCGGAATCCATTTCCGCGAGCTGCTTGCGCTGCTCGGCTGCCTTGGCGTCGAGCCGCCCGCTCTGCGCGGTCGTGAGATCCTCGTCGCGTCTGATCGACTCGGACAGCGTGCGCTCGCGCGCGGCGATCTCGTCGAGGATCTGCGTCGGCGCGCTGGCGCCGCTCGCGTTGGCCAGCCCGCTCTCGACCGAAATCCGCGCGATGCTCTGGCCAGCGGTGACAACGTCGCCGTCGCGCACCAGCAGCTCCTGCACGATGCCGGGCCGCGCGGCGTAGACCTTCACCAATCCCTGCTCCGGCGCGAGATAGCCGGCAACAGTCTGTCGCGGCGCGTAAGTCGCGCGCGTCATGCCCCCTGCGATCGCAACCAGGCACGCGATGCAGATCACCACGGCTGTCGCGCGCCAGGCATTGCTGATCGCGAGCGGTCCGCCGGCGAGACGCTCTTCGCGGTGGCGAAGCGCCTCGGGGCGGAAAAGCGAGTTCGTCGCTTCGAAGGTCATGACGATCGCGCGATCAACCGCCTCCCGGCCCTCCGCCTGGCGGCCCACCGCCAGTCGTGTCGTTGTGACGATTGCCGGCGTCGATGAATTCATGTCCGCCGCGATCGAGCGCAGAGCTCGCGCTCGAGCCTCCCGGCAGCGAATCGACGGATCGCCCTTCCGCGACGAGCTGCGTGCCCACGCGAATCATTGCGTTCCCCACGGCGTCCGCGCCCGCGATGAGGCGTGTTTCCCGATCCGTCAACGTGCGCATGACTTCCTCCGCGTGGTCGCGATTTGCGACGAGGTCAGAGTCGGGGATCCGAGTGGTTTTGTCGCCTGTCCGGGTGGACAGGGAGTCAGGCCGTTCGGCTGAGCGTCACCATTGAGCCCATGCAGCACCAGAGAGATTGAAAGAGACTCCGATGCAGGTAGCTATCAGCACCATTGCTGCAATCTCGCCGGCGATCTCAACCTGCCTTCCAATCTTGATCGGCAGATGCGCGTCTGGCTGAACAAATGCGCTGCCCAGGAAAACACCGGCGAAGTACCCGCCGATATGACCAGCGGTCTGCATGTTCGTGTCGACCAAGATGTTGTCGATGACGCCGCGCACAGCGAAAAGCAACAGGAAGGGCCCAAGGTAAGGCGGCGT
>DASRHK010000033.1:0-27251 GCA_035650495.1 Nevskiaceae bacterium
ACCGCCGGCAAACTTGGACAGCATCGCGTTGTCGTGGATCGCGCCGAAGATGCCGTGCAGATCGTCGGGCACCTGCGTGAGGTAGCACGACGACAGCTGCGGACGCAGCGTGCCGGAGTTGAACAGCGTCGGCGTCGACGACAGGAAGTCGAACGCGCTGAGCAGCGTGTAGAACTCGATTGCGCGCGCTTCACGATCGACCTCGTTGATCGCGAGACCCATCGCGACACGCATGAAGAACGCCTGCGGCAGCTCGAAGCGCGTCTTGTTGGAATGGATGAAGTAGCGGTCGTAGAGCGTCTGCAGCCCGAGGTAGTCGAACTTGCTGTCGCGCTCCGGGAGCAGCGCCTTGCCGAGCTTCTCGAGATCGTAGAGGCCGAGCTTGGGATCGAGCAGCTCGAGCTGCACCGCGCGATGGATGAACTCGCGGAAGTAGTCCGGATAGATCGCCTTCATCTCCTCGAAGGTCGGACGCGACTCCGACATGCCGAGGAACTTGAGCGCCTCGTGGCGCATGGTGTCGAGCAGCAGGCGCGACGACACGTAGGTGTAGTTCGGCTCCTTCTCGATGCGCGCGCGCGCCGCGAGCGTGAGCGCCTGCGACAGCTCGTGCTCCGGGATCTCGTCATAGAGATCGCGCAGCGCGGCCTGCAGGACTTCGTCGACGTCGACGCCGGAAAGACCGCTGCAGGCTTCCGTGATCACGCGCTCGATGCGTGCCTGGTCGAGCGGGACGACATTGCCTTCGTCGCGCTTCACGCGGATCTTCGGCTTGGCTTCGGCGGCCGGCTTCTTGGCGGCTTCGGCGGCGGACTTCTTCGCGCGCTCCTGCGCGCGACGCTCGCGATAGAGCACGTAATCGCGCGCGACCTTGTGCTCGCCCGCGCGCATCAGCGCGAGCTCGACCTGATCCTGGATGTCCTCGATGTGGACGGTGCCGCCGCCGGAGAGATGGCGGGTCAGGCCGGCGACCGCGACGGCGGTGAGCTGGTCGACCTTCTCGCGCATCGCGGAGCTCTCGGCATGCGTGCCGCCTTCAACAGCCAGGAACGCCTTGGTCAAAGCGATCTGGATCTTGGAGGCGTCGAACGCGGTGACCTTGCCGTTGCGACGGATGACGCGCACGCCGCCCGGCGCGGTAGCGGCAAGCTCCACGGGAGGCGTGACGGCGGGGACTCGGGATTCGTTGGAGACAACTTGGGTGTCGGTGTGCATGATGGAAAGGCGCTCCCCCTTATGTGAAGCTTTGTGGAAAACGGGTCTGCGAATCGGCCCGAACCACACTAATAGTGGGTCCGCTGGACGTCAACCCCAAGATATTGTGTCTAACCTGTGCTTCGCCAGGGGAAAAGGTGTGGATCGCCTGTGGATAAAAGGGCTTGCGCGGTGTGCGCTGCAGCATCGAAAATTTTGGGGCGGGCGGGCCCAAAACAAGCTTGACATCGGCCCGGAATCGCGCGCTCCGATGCCGAGCCTGACCCTTGCCATCCATTCGTTGCGGGGCGTGCAGCCCAGCCGTGGAAGAGTCCGCCGCCGGGGTCGGCCGGCTTCGACCGAATGGTTACAATCACTCGCTCTTCCGCGCCCGTTTTCGAATAAAGCGCAAATTTTTCGAGAAGGACTCCTCCGATGCTCTTGCCCGTCATCATGGCCGGCGGCTCCGGCACCCGCCTGTGGCCGCTGTCGCGCAGCCAGTACCCGAAGCAATTCCTGAAGCTCGTCGACGACAACACGCTGCTCCAGGGCACCGCGCTGCGCGCTGCCGCCCTGCCCGACGTGCTGCCGCCGCTGGCGATCTGCGGGGACCAGCATCGCTTCATCGTCGCCGAGCAGCTGCGCGAAGCAGGGATCAAGGGCGCCACCGTGATCCTGGAGCCGCAAGGCCGCAACACGGCGCCTGTGGCGGCAGTCGCTGCGCATCATGCGAAGGAGAAGCACGGCCCGTCGACGCTGGTCTTCCTGATGGCCGCCGATCACGTCATTCCGGATCAGGCTGCATTCGACGCCGCTGTGCAGGCCGCGTCGCGCGCGGCGGAGCAAGGCAAGATCGTCACCTTCGGCATCAAGCCGACGCGCCCTGAAACCGGATTCGGTTACATCAAGCTCGGCAGCGCGATGAAGGGCAAAGCCGACGGCGCCTTCGACATCGCGGCCTTCGTCGAGAAGCCGAACCTCGAGACCGCGCAGCGCTATGTCGACAGCGGCGACTATTGCTGGAACGCGGGCATGTTCCTGTTTCGCGCCGACGTGATGCTCAAGGAGCTCGAGCGCCTCGAATCCGCGACGAGCAAGGGCGCCCGCGATGCGCTCGCCAAGGGCGCCCGCGATCTCGATTTCATCCGGCTGGATCCGGAATCGTTCGCCAAGACGCGCGCCGACTCGATCGACTACGCGGTGATGGAGAAGACGAAGTCGGCGGCGCTGGTGCCGCTCGACGCCGGTTGGGATGACGTCGGCTCCTGGAGCTTCCTCGACACGCAACAGAAGGACGCCGCCGGCAACGTCACGCGCGGCGACGTGCTGCTCGAGGATGCGCGCGGCAATCTCGTGCACGCGGGCTCGCGCCTGGTCGCGCTCGCAGGCGTCGACGATCAAATCGTCGTCGAGACTTCCGATGCCGTTCTCGTCACCACGCGCGAGCGCGCGCAGGACGTGAAGAAGATCGTCGCCAAGCTGCAGGCCGCCAAGCGCGTCGAAGCCGAAGCGCATCCGCGCGTGTATCGCCCGTGGGGCTGGTACGAGACTGCCGCGCTCGGCGAGCGCTTCCAGGTCAAGCGGATCATGGTGAAGCCGGGCCAGAAGCTCTCGCTGCAGATGCATCACCATCGCGCCGAGCACTGGGTCGTCGTGCAAGGCACCGCGCGCGTGACCTGCGGCGAGAAAGTGTTCCTGCTGCACGAGGATCAATCGACTTATATCCCGCTCGGATCGACGCATCGCCTGGAGAATCCGGGCAAGGTGCCGCTCGAGCTGATCGAGGTGCAGTCGGGGCCTTATCTCGGCGAGGACGACATCGTGCGCTTCGAGGACATCTACGGACGCACGGGCGGATCGGCGGCTGCTACGAAAAAGAAAGCAGCGAAAGGCAAGAAACGCTAAAACTGGATTCCCGCCTGCGCGGGAATGACGTCACATCCTCGGCTGGATCTTCGTCGAAGCCGCGTCGAAAATCTTCTCGGCGTTAGCCGCGAGGAAGTTGCGGTAGATCAGCGGGCGGCCGTCCTTGCGCAGCATCGGGCGGCCCTTGTTGTCGATCGCCTGGTTGCGCTCGATGATCTCCACGAACTGCTTCTCGGTCTGCGCGATGCCAATCGTTCCATCGGCTTCGCGCACCGGCGTGTCCATGGTCGCGGCGATCGTGCTGGTCTGACGCAGCTTGGTCCCCGGCTTGCCCTGGATCTCCGGCAGCATGCGGAATCCCTTCTCCTGCATCTTCGCGGCCATCGCCTCGATGTCGTGGAAGCCGGCGGCGCGCACGTCGATGGTGACGTGATTGAAGTCCGGCCCGAGCGCGAGCGCGCTCGCGGCTTCGCCTGAAACCGCGGCGACGGCCTCGAGCGTCGAGCGCTTCATCGGTGGACCCGGTCGCGCCATCATCTGATGCACGAAGTGCAGGACGAAGTTCGCGGCGTCGGCTTCGTTCAAGCCGCCGTCGCGCTCCGCGCGCGCGATCAGCGCGAGGAACTGGCGGTGATCGACCGCCTCCTGCTGCTCGGCCTCGTCTTCCCGGATCAAGCGAGCGACGTTCTCCGGGAATGCCTTCAGATCGACCTGCGACACGAAGATCTTGAACTGCTCGTGATCCTCGCCGGGCACCTGCAGGTCGAAGGAGATCAGCTTCTTCGCCGGGAAGTTGTAGCCGAGCTCGCGCCGAAGCCCGAGCACGGCGGCTGCGCGCACGAACAGATCACGCACCTTCGGATCGGCGGTGCGGATCGCACCGTGATCGTTCAGGAACCGTCCGCCGTTGTCGTCAACGAGCTGATGCAGCGCGACGAAATCCGGAACGTGGGAGGCGAACTTGCGCGTCGCCTCCTCGACGAAGCGAGCACGCAGGGCGCCCGCATCGAGAAGCTTCTGACTCATGCTGCCCTCAACGCCTCCACCACCGGCAAGCGTGCCGCGCGCACCGCCGGGAACAAGCCCCCGATGAACCCGAGCACCAGCGCGAGGATCAATCCTTCCTGCACCAGCGCCGGCGTGACACGGAACGCGAACGCGACCTGGCTGAACGTCTGCATGTTCAGCGTCGACACCGAGTAACCGTTGAAGATGATGTACGAGATCACGGCGCCGATGACGCCGCCTGCAAGCGCGAGCAGCAACGCCTCGGCGAGCACCGAGATGATCACCGGGCCGTTCGAGAAGCCGATCGCGCGCAATGTCGCGATCTCCACCGAGCGCGCCGACACGGCGACGTACATCGTGTTGAGCGCACCGAACACCGCGCCGATCGCCATGATGATGGCCACCGAGTAGCCGAGCACCGTGATGAACGTCGACAAGGCCGACGAGCGTGACGCGTAGTACTCCGGCTCTCGCTGCACGTTGACGGTGAGCCGCGGATCGGCGGTGAGCGCGTCACGGAATTTCTGGTAGGCGCCTGCGTTCTCGAGCTCGAGGCTCACGCTGTTGAACGCGCCGCGGCGCGACGCCGCCATCAGCACGTCGGCGTCGACCCACAACTCGGATTCGTGGACATCGCCGCCGGATTCGAAGATGCCGACGACGTCCCACTGACCGTCGCGGATCTCGACTTTCGAGCCCACGGAGAGATTCACGAATTGACCCGAGGCGCCGCGGCCGACGACGACTTCGCGCAGCCCGGTCTGGAACATGCGGCCTTGCACGATGTGCGCTTCGTTGCGCACGTCGAGCACGGCGGGGCTGGTGCCGCGCACGACGACGTTGTTCGGGCTCGGGTCGTCCGGCTTGGCGAGGTCGGTGAGCATGTACAGCTCGAACAGCGCGAGCGGCTTGCCGTCGGCGTTGCGGCGCACGCCCGGCGCGTCGGCGACGATCTGTGCCTGCTCGCGCAGCATCACCGATCCCAATTCATCCTTCGATCCGCCGCGCAGGACGATCGCGCGATCGTCGCGACCGGTCGAGGCGAGCGTCGCGCGGAATCCTTCGGCCATCGCGAGCAGCGCGACCAGCACGCCGACCACGCCGCCGATGCCGACGACGACGACCAGCGACGCGCCCCAGCGCGACGGCACGTTGCGCAGGTTCATTCCGGTGACGGCGGAGATCTGCTGGATCATCGAAGCCATATCAGTGTCCCGAGAGCGCGTTGACGATGTTCAAGCGCATCGCGCGCGTCGCCGGGATCGCGCCGACCACCAGCGTGAGCGCGAACGCGATGCCGACCGCCAGCGCAAACGCGGGCCCCGTCAGGGCAAGCCCGGTGAATCCCGGAATGTGAGCAGCGAGCCCCGGCAGGATCAGCATCGCGAGCACGATCCCCACGAGCGCGGCGCCGATGCACAGGAACGCCGACTCGGCGAGCACGAGCAGCAGCACGCTGCGATCGGAGAAGCCGATCGTCTTCAGAACCGCAAGCTCGGGGATGCGATCGCGCACGCTCTGCATCATCGTGTTGCCGGTGAGCAGCAGCAGCGTGAAGAACACCGCGCCGAGGATCGACGTGATGATCATGCCGATGTCGCCCATCTGCTTCACGAAGCTCTGGTTGAACGCCTTCTCGGTCTCGGTGCGCGTCTCGTGCGCGGAGTTCTTGAACATCGCGTCGATGTTCTTCGCCATCTGCGGCGCCTGGCTCGGATCCTTCACCTTCACCACCATCCAGCCGATGGTGCCGTTGGCGAACTGGCGCGCCTCGTCGAAGTATTCCTGGCGCATGAGCAGCATCTCGAACTGGCTGCGGTCCTCGGGCTTCTGCGTGTCGAAGATGCCGACGATGTCGAACGTCCACAGGTTGGTGCCGTTCTTCAGCGGCCAGATCGTCGACTGGATCGGCAGCTTGTCTCCGAGCTTCCAGCCGAAGCGCTCCGCGAGCGACTTCGCGACGATGACGCCGGTGCGCGTGTCGAGGAACGCCTTGCGCTGCTCCGGGCTGATCACGATCTCGGGATAGATATCGAGATAGGTCTCGCCGTCCACGGCGAACTGCGGGAAGAAATTGCGCTCGTCCTTGTAGACGCCGCCGAACCAGTTCGCGACCGTGACGTTGGCGACGCCGGGCAGCGTCTTCACCTGCGTCCAATGGCTATACGGAAGGATCTCCGTGAGCGAGTAACGACCCATGGTGACCAGGCGATCGGCGCCAGCGACTTTGACTCCGGCGCCGAATGCGGCCTGCACTGCGGTCAGCATCGCGTAGAGCAGGAACGCGACGATCACCGATGCCATGGTCAGGATCGTGCGCGGCTTGCGGCGCCACAGCGTCGCCCAGATCAGCGGGATGAATTTCATGGATGCGAATTGTACCGCGGGATCGATGCCGATTTACGCGGCGCGCAGCGCCTCGACCACCGGCAGGCGTGCCGCGCGGATCGCCGGCAGCAGCCCGCCGATCAATCCGAGCAGCACGGCCCAGGTCAATCCCCGCTCGACCAGGTCGGGCGTCACCATGAAGCTGAATGCGATCTGCGTGAAGCTGCCGCCGAGCGTCGACACGCTCATGCCGTTGAACAGCGTGTAGGAAATTGCCGCGCCGATCATGCCGCCGGCCAGCGCCAGCAGCACGGCTTCGGCGAGCACGGACGCCACCACCGGGGCGCCGGAGAAGCCGATCGCCCGCAGCGTCGCGATCTCCACCGAGCGCGTCGCCACCGCCGAGTACATCGTGTTGAGCGCGCCGAACAGCGCACCGAAGGCCATGATGATCGAGATCACATTGGTCAGGATGTTGATCGCGCTGGTCAGGCTCTCAGACTGCGACGTGAAGTAATCGCGCTCGGTCGACACGTCGACCTGGAAGCGAGGATCGGTCGTGATCGAGTCCTTGAACGCCTTGAACGCGGCGGGCGACTCCAATTGAGCCAGGACCGAGGACGCGCCGGGCCGTCCGAACGCATTGCGCGCCGTGTCGGCGTCGGTCCACAGCTCCGACTCGTGCGCGTCGCGATCGGAATCGAAGATGCCGACGACGGTCCATTCGGAGCCGCGGAACTTGAGCTTGTTGCCGATCTTGATGCCTTCGAACTGCTCGGTCGCCGATCGGCCGGCGATGACTTCGTGCAATCCGGGCTCGAACACGCGGCCCTGCATGAGCTTCACTTCGGGACGCATCTTGAGGCCCATCGGCTCCACGCCGCGCAGCGCGACGTTCACGCTCGCGGCGCGCGGCCCCTCGCCCTTGCGCAATTCGGTGATGACCAGGAGCTCCGCGGAGGCGAGCGGCTTGCCTTCGACGTCGCGCTTGACCGCCGGCAGCGTGCGCAGCAGCGAGACGACGTCAGGCTGCAGGTAGGACGCGAGCTCGGACGTCGATCCCGCGTTGATGACGATGGCGCGGCCGTCGGCGCCGGTGCCTTTCAGCGTCTTCTCGAAGCCCTTGCTCATCGACAGCAGCGCGATCAGTACGGCGACGACGCCGGCGATGCCGACGACGATGACCAGCGACGTGCCAAGCCGGCTCGGGATCGAGCGCAGGTTCATCAGCGTCACGGCGAGGATGGTCCGCATCGATCAGCGTCCGGCGAGCGCGTCGACGATCGACAGCCGCTTCGCGCGCCACGCCGGGAAGCCGCCGACGATCAGGCCGAGCGTCGGCATGGTGACGAGCGCGATCGTCCAGACCCGCAGATCGGCGCGGACGGCCGGGAACTGGGTGAGGACTTTGGCGAATACCTTCATCACGCCCACCGAGAGCAGCATCCCGGCCATGCCGCCGATGAAGCAGATCAGCAGCGCTTCCGCGAGCACGAGAACCAGCACCCCGGTATCGGTGAAGCCGATGGTCTTCATCACTGCGAGCTCGGGAATCCGCTCACGCACCGCTTGCGACATCGTGTTACCCGTCAGCAGAAGGATCGTGAAGAAGACCGCGCAGAGGATCAGGTTCAGGATCAGATTGAGGTTGCCGACCTGGCGCGCGAAGTTCAGCGTGAAGTCGCGCTCGGTCTGCGTCTTGGTCTCGTCCGGCGAGTTCTCGAACATCGCGTCGATCTGGCTCGAGATCCGCTCCGCCTGGCTTTGGTCCTTCAAGCGCACCACGAAGATCCCCGCAAGGCCTTGCCCGAACTGGCGTGCTTCGTCGAGATAGTCATAGCGGATGTACATGTTGTTCTTGCGCGGGCACGAGTCCGTCGTGGCGTCGTCGACGATGCCGACGAGATCGAAGGCCCACGCGCGCGAGCCGTCCTTCTGCGGCCAGATCTGCGACGTCAGCGGGATGCGATCGCCGATCTTCCAGCCATAGCGCTCGACGAGATTCTTGCCGGCGACCGCGGCAGTCCGCGACGCCTTCCACGCCTCGAGCTGGCCGGGGCCGAGCTTGCACTCCGTGAACACGCGGAACCAGCGATCCGGCATCGTCGCGAACTGCGGGAAGAAATTCTTCGGGTCCTTGTAGATGCCGCCGAAGAACTGCGAGAACGACACGGCGTCGACGCCCGGCACCGCCTCGATCTGCGGCAAGAGGCGCATCGGCAGCGGGCTGGTGAACGACACGCGCGCCTGCGTGATCAGGATCGGAGCGTTGAGATTCACCGTGCCGAGCCCGAGCAGGGAATTCGCCGCCTGCAACAGGCCGAGCAGCAGGAACGCCGTGACCAGCGACAGCATGGTGAGGATCGTGCGCGACTTGCGGCGCCAGAGCGTCGCCCACAACAGCGGCAGGAAGCGCATCGCGCCGACCGATCGACGCTCTAGGCCGCAGCTCCGACGCGAACCTGTTCGACCAGCCGGCCCTTGTCGAGATGCAGCGTATGCGTCGCGTACTCGGCGGCCTTGGCGTCGTGCGTGACCATCACGATGGTCTTGCCATGCTGCTTGTTGAGCACCTGCAGCAGGTGCAGCACTTCATCGGCCGTCTTGCGATCGAGGTCGCCGGTCGGCTCGTCGCAGACGAGCAGCGTCGGGTCCGCGACGAGCGCGCGCGCGATCGCGACGCGCTGCGCCTGGCCGCCCGAGAGCTCGGAAGGCTTGTGCTTCGCGCGATCGGCGATGCCGACGATCTGCAGCGCGGTCATGACGTGCTTCTTGCGCTGCTCGGAGCCGAGGTTGGTAAGCAGGAGCGGCAGCTCGACGTTGCGCTCCGCCGACAGCACGGGCAGCAGGTTGTAGAACTGGAACACGAAGCCGACGTTGTGCGCGCGCCACTTCGCCAGCTGGCTGCCGGAAAGCTGATCGAGGCGCTCGCCGGCGACGGTGACGCTGCCGGTGCTGGCGTGATCGAGTCCGCCGATGAGATTGAGCAGCGTGGTCTTACCGGAGCCCGACGGGCCCATCAGCGCGAGGAAATCGCCCTTCGCGATCTCGAGATCGAGCGCTTCCAGGACTTTCACGGCTTGCTTGCCGCGCGTGTAGGTCTTCGAGACTCCGCGCAGGCTGACGATCGCTTCGCTCATTTCACGCTCCGTTTTGCCTATTGTCCCTGAACTTTCACCTTAGCGCCGTCGGCGAGCTTCGACAGATCGCCGATCGCGACCTGCTCGCCCGCAGACAACCCCGCGATCAGCTGGACGCCCTGGCTGTCCTTGCCGCCGACCTTCACAGCGCGACGCTCGACCTTGTCGTCCTTGATCACGTAGACGATCGAGGTGCCGTTGTCGTCGAGCACCGCGGCTTCCGGCACGCGCACCGAAGGCGCGCTCGGCGCCGACGAAGATTGCTGGGTCGGCTCGGACAGGAAATTCACGCGCGCGCCCATGTCCGGCAGGATTTTCGGATCGCGCTCGTTGAAGCCGATGCGCACCTTCACCGTCGCCTTGCTGCGATCGGCGGTCGGGATGACCGCGATCACGTGGCAAGGGATCTTCCAGTCGGGATAGGCATTCAGCGTCGCGCTGACCGGCTGGTTCGGCTGCACGCGATTGATGAAATTCTCGTTGACGTCGACCTCGATCTCGAGGGAATCCATGTCGACCAGCGTGCCGATGCCGGTGCGCGTGCCGGCGCCGCCGGCCGAGAGCGGCGAGATCATCTCGCCCTGCTGCGCGTTCTTGATCGTGATCACGCCGGAGAACGGCGCGCGCACGACGGTGTCGTCCTCCAGACGCTCTTGCACGTCGACGGCCTTCTGGGCGCTTTCCAGCTGCGCCTTGAGCGCGTCGGCGCTGGCTTCGGAAGCGTCGAGCTGCGACTGGCTGATCAGCTTCTGCTGCGCAAGCCCCCGCGCGCGGGTTCGCTCACGCTCCGCGTTCGCGAGTCGAACCTTGATCTCGGCGAGCTGCGCTTTCGCGAGCTCGAGCTGCGCGCGCACGTTGGTGTCGTCGATGCGCGCGAGCACGTCGCCTTCCTTGACCTGCTTGCCCTCCTCGATCAGCACCTCGGTGACCTTGCCGGTCACCTTGGACGAGACCGTCGCCTGCCGGCGCGCGACGACGTAGCCGGTGGCGTCGAGGACGGAAGACTGGATCGGGCCGCTGCCTGCGGCGACCGGGGTGGCGGTAGCGGCTTGCACGGCGATCGCCGAGCCGGGCCGGAAAACGAAGAACGCGATGAGCGCGAGAACGAGCACGCCCGCGCCGATGGCGATCCACTTCGCCCCGCCGCGCGATGGCGGCGGCTGCAGCGAGCGATCGATCTTCAACTGGGACAAGAGGTCGCTGGGATTGCTCACGTCTGGTGATCCGCAGGTTGGAGGGCACCAAAAGAAAGACCCGCTCGAAGCGGGCTCTCGAATGACGTCCCCGTGGAGCGCAATTGTAGCCGCCCCAAAAAGAAAGGGGGCCTTTCGGCCCCCTCAAACATCCTTATGGGATGGGTGAAATCGTTACGACTTAGTTCGCAGTGAACGTATGCGAGACCGGGCTCTGCAGCTCAGCATCGAGCAAGCTGCGCGCGGTATCGAACGTGCCGAGCGTGTTCGGATCGTACGTCGTCTGCGTCAGGAGTTGCACCGTATCACCGGTGGCAAACGTGCCCGTATCGCAGGCGATGTGGATCGTGAGCGTCTTCTGATCCGGCGACAGACGGGCGTTGTTGGCAACGTTGTCCGTGGCGTCGATCGGGCAGGTGAGGCTCGTACCACCGCTTGCCAGAATCCACTCATTCACCCACTGGGCGTTACAGGTCACACCAGCGTCGACGCCAACCGTGAGGCCGGCATCCGGCGTGCAGAACGTCGTCGAGGCGCCGCTGGCCGAATCGAGGTCGGTGAACAACTCGTTCGCCGGGTTCGTGGTCGCGCCAGACTGATCCGTGAACCAGTTACCAATCGGATGCGTGCCAGTGACCGTGAAGGTCGCCGCCGCGCTGCCGTTGGCGAAACCAACCGCCTGGAAGCGCAGCTCGAACGGACCGAGGATGTTCGCCACTTCGAAGGTCGGGCCAGCCATACCGAGCTGGGTGCCCGCCCACACGAAGGTCGCATCATCCGGTGCGCCAGGACCCGAGCAGTAGTCGCCCGGATCGCCACTGATCGTGGCGTTGACGCTGCCAGGACCCGTGCCGGCCTTGAACGCACCCGCGACCGAGCAATCCCAGATGTTGCCCTGAGCATCCGGCACGTCGCGATAACCGATTTCGGCGTGCTGGAACGCATCCGGGAAGCTGGTGCTGCTCACGGTGGCACCGGTGTCGTCCGCAATCGCGGTGACCAGCGCCGAGGTGTAGATCGGCTCGGCGTAGGTGAACTCGCTGCCCGGACCCGTCGTCGGCGAGAAGCAGCCCGGCGAAGTGATCGGGTTGAAGACTTCGTTGGCGCCCTGCGACGGGATCTGCAGCACCAGGCCGTCAGCCGACAACACAACATTCGTGTTGTTGGTCAGGGTGATGGTGCTCGAGTTGCCATCGCCGTCATTGCCGCAACCGATGAAGGTGATGCTGCCTTCCTGCAGGATCGGCTCGTTGAAGCGGATGAAGGTGTTGAAGCCGTCATTGAACGCTTCCACAACCAACGGCGGGAACTTGTCCTGCATCACGACGCGAGCATTGTTCGCATCGGTCGCAGTGTTGCCGTTGAGGTCGGTGATGCCGCCCGTCAGGTCGATCACGTCGTTGTCGATGGCGTCGTTCTCGAACGTCGCCGCACGGGCGCCGCCAAGAGCGTCTGCACCAACGATACGGCTGACCAGCACCTGCACTTCGTCGTTGCAGACATTGCAGCCGCTGCTGTTCTCGGCGTTGACCGAGTTGATCGCAATGTAGTTCGACAGGGTCGAGCTGCCGCCCGTCGGCGACGTGGGCAGAGCCCCCGGTCCGATGGTGACGCGCTCGACGACGTCGATGGCGATGCGAGCATTGGCCGCGCTGGCCGCGCCGCTACCCGTGAGGTAGGCATTCGTGCCGGTCGCGTCCGTGTCGGCGCGCAGCTGGCCGGCCGAGTCATGACGACCCGGGAGCGCCGCGCTGTTCGCGAAGGCACCCGAAGTGCGCCACAGCTCATCGACGAAGTCGTCGAAGTAGTAGCCACCCGGCGTGCCGTTGTCAGGCGTATGGGCCTCGCTCGTGTCGCCGGTCTGCGGCGAAACGTTGAGGACGACGGTGCCAGTCGAGGACGACACTTCGTTCACGACCACGCCACCCTGGCCGAACACGCTCGCACCCTGCGTGGCGCAATCGTCCGGACCGGACGGATTGCAGCCGAGCAGCTGGAGAGCGACGGTCGGACCAACCTTGTCCTGCAGCGTGACCTGAGCCGCCGGACCGAGCACGAACGTGCCGCCTGAGGTCTGGCCGCGCGCGATGGCGACGAAGATGTCGCCAGGATTCGGCTTGTCCGGATTGCCGACGTCATTGCCGGCGATGACGATGTCGAGATCGGTCGCGCCGTTCGGGGCGATCGAATACCACATCACGCCACCATTGTTGATGGTGGTGATCGCCTTGCCGTCCGCCACTTCGCCCAGCGCCGTCGGGTTGCCGCCGCCGGTGGTGGTGCGAACCGGGAAGAACAGCGCGTCCTTCGGCAGGCCGCTGACCGGGTCGATGAGGGCGACCGCGAAGTTCACGGTGCCCGTCGGCACGTTCAGATGCACGCGCGCCACGTGCGTGTGCACGTCGACGAACGTACCGCCATTGAGCGCTTCAGCCAAATTGTCCAGCTGGGTGCCGACGCGCGGGTCGTCCTGGAAGGCGTTGAACTGGTCGATCTCATCCGGATCCAGCCCGAGGTTGTCGTCGCAGGTTCCGGTCTTGTTGCCGAAGCAGATCTCATCGCCAGTCTCGTCGATCGCGCTGCGCGGCTCGCCGTTGGCGACCGTGTCGATGAGCGAGGACGTGCTGTCGAAGAGCAGGTTCAGAGCCTGGTTGTCCGGGCCACCGTCGGCGTTCTCAGCCGGGTTGACCTGGGTGACCGTCAGCGGGCCCGTGGGCTGCGTGCCCGGGGCGAACGTGTTGAAGCACAGCTGATCAACCACGTTCTCGACGCTGCACTGGCTGCCTTCCGGCGCGTCTTCTCCGCAGTTGCCGTTCGTCGTCGAGATGATCGAGTCGAAATTGACGGCGTCGCCCGCGTTCAGCGGGTTGCCGGCGAGATCGGTCACGTCTTCGACGGGGATGTCGATCGTCACGTCGGCCGTGTCCGGAAGCGGATCGGCGAGGACGAGCGTGAGGGTCGTCTTGTCGGCCGACAGCGTGGCGGACTCGACCGTGTCGAACGTGAAGTTCGGGAACGCGCCGATCAGGACCGTGATCGGATTGTTGCCGTCGACAGCACCGGTGATGTTGACCGGCTCGCTGAAGTGGATCACGACCGTGTCACCGACGACGCTCGAGAGCGTGCCGCACGGACCCTGGATGAAGCTCGCATTGTCGACCGCGACGACGATCGGCGAGATCGTGTCGGCGTTCGGCGAAGCCGACGCGAAGACCTGGTTCAGCTGAACGAAGTCGTCGTTGGTGCTGATCGGAATATAGTTGACCGAGAACGCTTCGTCGGCGTCATCGCAGAGCACACCGCCCTGATCCTCTCCGTTGCCGGCGAAGTCGCCGTCGGTCGTGAGGTTGTAGCCCGGCGCGTAGAGGCGCATGCACGAGTCTTCGGGAACACCGGCGAACGTGAAGACGCCGTTGGCATCCGAGGTCGCGGTGAGCGTGCTGCCGCTGGCGTAGGTGACGATGACCGACGTGATGCCGTTGTTGCAGTCGGAGGGGCTGTTACCTTCCTGCGAAACGCAGGTGGTCTCGCCGTACTGATCGCGCTGCACCTGCTCGAAGGTCAGGCGAAGAGCCTTGGCAGCGAGAGGAGCGCCGGTGCCGCTGTTGCGCAGCGTGCCGGTGATCGTCGCGTCGGTCTTCGGCAGCTTGAGCGTGCCGGCGTCAGCGTTGAAGTGGTCGAACCACAGGACCGCCGGATTCGTCTGGCCACCAACGCCTTCCGACGAAGTGACCTGCGCCTGCGGGAACACCTGCGCGGTTGCGCCGAAGTAACCCGTCGGAGCGACGACCGCGAGGGTCAGCGCGCCACCCGTGTCGGTCCCGTTGTTGTTCACGACATTGACGACCGGAACATTGGGGATCACGAAGTGGCCGTTCGCGCCGGTCGTGACGGTCAGTGCCGTCGCGTCCTTGCCGCGAAGCGCTTTGCCGTTGACCGCGGCCGTGACCTGAACGCCAGCGAGGAAATTGCCGCTGGTGTCAGTGACCACGCCCGAAACGGTTCCAACTGCATCACGCTGACCGGGACCACCAACCACTGGTCCGCTAGTCGTTGAGTCGCTACCGCAGCCCGCTAGACCGAGACCCGCCGCCGCAAGAGCAAATGCAGCGACAAGACGCCGGCCAGGGCTTTTCACCCTATTAACGTCAAGCGTCATTGAGACATCTCCCATAAGAAGTTACAGAGTTAACCGACTTGGACCCACGACAAAAGCGGGCTGCCCGAGAAGGAATAGACTGAGTCCCCTCCCCCCCTGACGGCAGCGAAGATAGCACATTTCAAACGCGGCGCAAGAGGCGATAGCCTCACGCACAGTGACTTAGCGCACAGAATTAAGGTAGCCCCGATCACTGATCCCGCCGATTCCGCTCCCACGGGCGAGGCGCAAGTCTGGAAATTTTTGCGGCGCAATGCAACTAGGTAATTTGTCTACGCCCGACCCACCGCACCGCACCATAGCTGAAAAGCGGGCAGGCAAATCGCCCGGATCGCGACCTTTAGCGGGGCTTGAAGCATCCTACGGGCATGTCCAGTCCTTTTGATCTGCCGCTCGAAGCCCTGACGCTGGAACGGGGGCGCCGCGGCGACAACCGCGCCCTCGAGACCATCTATCGGCGCTTCCAAGCTGCGGTCTACGGGCTGGCGCGCCGGATCTGCGGTGACGACGACGCCGCGCGCGACGTCACGCACGACAGCTTCCTGCGCGCGTTCGCCGGGCTCAAGCGCTATCGCGGCGAAGCCCCGTTCGGATTCTGGCTGCGCGCGATCGTCGCCAACGAAGCGCTCATGCATCTGCGGCGCGGGCGCCGCTTCGTCGAATTGTTCGAGGAGCACATCGACGAAACCGCACCCGATATCAGCAGCATTGCGAACACCGATCTCGAGCGCGCGCTCGCTGCACTTGCGCCATTGCCGCGCGCAGTGCTCTGGCTGTATCACGTCGAGGGCTACACGCACGCGGAGATCGCGCAGGCGAGCGGCAAGACGATCAGCTTCTCGAAATCGCAGCTGTCGCGCGCGCACCAGAAGCTGCGCGAGCTCTTCGGCGGGCAGCGCGTGACGTCGCCCGCGCCGATCGCACAGCCCTTCGTCGCCATTTCCGTTACAGGTCGATTGCCATGAATCCCGAAGATCGCTTGCAAGAGCGCTTGCGCGCCTTGCC
Source organism: Nevskiaceae bacterium (assembly GCA_035650495.1). Classification (GTDB taxonomy): domain Bacteria; phylum Pseudomonadota; class Gammaproteobacteria; order Nevskiales; family Nevskiaceae; genus DASRHK01. Next base: position 15,894 of record DASRHK010000033.1, read on the forward strand.
GAATGTTCCGCCGCCGGCCGATGGCTGGCCCGCGCTCGAGTCCGCCTTGCGTGCGCGCAAGCAGCAGCGCGTGCGCATCGCGTTCGCGCTCGCCGCGTCGCTGCTGGTGAGCTTCAGCGCCGTGCTGATGCTGCCGAAGCCCGATCCGATCATCACGAGCGCGCCGCCGCGCGTCGCGCAGGCGCAGGACGTGGCATCCCTGATGGCGCGCTCGCGCGCGCTGGAGAGCCATCTCGCCCAGATGCGCGAAGACGTTCCGGTGTGGGACGAGCGCTCGGCCGCGCGCGCGGCGCGGCTCGAAGGCGAGCTCTCGCTCGTCGACCTGCAGCTCTCCGGCGCCGAGCCGAACCGCGCGCAGCGGCTGTGGCGCGATCGCGTCGAGCTCCTCAACAAGCTGGTGCGCACGCATCAGAACGCCGGCTTGATCAACGCTTCCTACACTCCGAGCACCGAGGATCACCTATGAAGTTGCGATTCACGCTGGGCGCGGCGTTGTGCGCGCTCCTCTTCGCCGGCGCGGCCTCGGCCGCGAGCACGGACAAGGGCGACGCGGCTCGCCAGCGCGAGGTCGAGCAAGCGCGCAAGGAGCTGCGCGATGCGCGCGACGAGCTCGCGCGCGCCGCGAAGGAGCTCGCGCGCGCGACGGCGAAGCTCGAGCCGAACAGCCCGCAGGCGCGCGCGTTCGAGTTCGTCACCAATCCGCGCCGCGCGATGCTCGGCGTCGGCGTCGATACCGGGCCCGAGCGCAACGGCGAGCTGCACGGCGTGCTGATCACTGCGGTGACACCGGGCAGCGGCGCCGACAAGGCGGGCTTGAAGAGCGGCGACATCCTCACCTCCGCCAACGGCAAGAGCCTCGTCACCAAGAAGGGCGAGAAGCCGAAGCCGGAGCGCAAGCTGGTCGAGCTGATGAGCACGCTCTCGCCGGGAGACAAGGTCGATCTCGAGTACGAGCGCGAAGGCAAGAACGCGCGCGTCACCGTCATCGCGCAGCGACCCGAGCCGATGAATTTCCCGATGATGGACCTCGAGGACGAGGATCTCGACGCGTTCATGTCCTCGATCCCGCCGATGCGGATGTGGAGCGGCGACGACGCCGGCCTGCAGCTGGCCAAGCTCGACGACGATCTCGCGAGCTACTTCCAGACGCACGACGGCGTCCTGGTGATCAAGGCGGCGAAGGACAAGGACGACGCCGTCGCGCTCAAGAGCGGCGATGTGATCCAGAGCATCGACGGCAGCACCATCGAGCTGCCGGTGGATGCGATGGATCGGTTGCGCGACGCCGGCGACAAGGAGGTCCGGATCGAGGTGATCCGCCACGGCAAGCACGAGACGCTGAAGGGCAAATCGCCGCTGAAGCGGCTGGGCAAGCGCAAGCGCGTCGAAATTCACGGCGACGAGGAACCTTGATCGGAGGTTCCGGTCACAAGGCGTGAAGAGAGTCGCATCTCTCTTCCTCGCACGAAGCACATCCCTCCCGTGCTTCATCATGTTCTTAGGCGGCCTCCGGGCCGCCTTTTTTATTGGCTCGCCTGGGTTAGCATGCGGCTCCCATGCGCGCGATCTACATTCGCCGTCCCGGCGGTCCCGAGGTGCTGGAAGTCCGTGACGTCGCTGACCCGACGCCGGGCGGCAACGAAGTGGTCATCCGCGTGCAGGCAGCCGGCATCAATTTCGCCGACGTGCTGGCGCGACAAGGCATCTATCCGGACGCGCCGCCCTATCCCTGCGTGGTCGGCTACGAAGTTGCCGGCGTGGTCACCGCGGTCGGCAGCGCCGCGCTGCAGAAGTGGATCGGCAAGGAAGTGCTCGCGCTCACCAATTTCGGCGGTTACGCGGAGCTCGCGCGCTGCGACGCGAACTATGTCTGGGAAAAGCCGGCGGGGCTCTCGTTCGAGACCGCAGCCGCGATCCCGCTCACCTATATCACTGCATGGGCACTGCTCGTGGCATCGGGGCGCGTCGGCGACGGAGATCTCGTGCTGATCCACAACGCCGGCGGCGGCGTCGGGCTCGCGGCGATCGACATCGCACGCCGCTTCGGCGCGACCACGATCGGCACGGCGAGCGCGCGCAAGCACGATTTCCTGAAGTCGCGCGGGCTGGATCACGCGATCGACTACACCCAAGGCGACTGGGTGAAGGAAGTGCGCGCCCTCACGCGCGGCAAGGGCGTGACGCTCGCGATCGATCCGCTCGGCGGCGTGAACTGGAAGAAAACGTATTCCGTGCTGCAGCCGACGGGCCGCATGGGGATGTTCGGCATCTCGACCGCGGCCAAAGGCGGCGGGCCGCTGGCGAAGCTCAACCTCGCGAAGCTCGCGCTCGCCACGCCCATCTTCCATCCGTTCAAGATGATCCCCGCGAACCGCGGCGTGTTCGGGATCAACATCCACGGCATGTACGGCGAGCACGAGAAGTTCACCGCGTGGATGCGCGAGATCCTCGCGGGCGCACAAGCGGGCTGGCTCCGGCCGCACGTGGACCGCATCTACAAGTTCGGTCAGGCCGGCGAGGCGCACGCCTGGATCGAAGGACGCGGCAACATCGGCAAGGTGCTACTGATTCCGTAGCGGTGCAAAACGGGGGCGATCGATGACGCGCAGTCGCTGGATCGTCGTGCTGGTGCTCGCCGCCCTGGTGGCGGCGTTCTTCGCGCTCGGGCTGCAGCGCTACCTTTCGCTCGAGTTCTTCAAGTCGCAGCAGGCGGCGATCGAGGCGTATCGCGAGGCCCATCCGATCCGGGCCGCCGCGATCTTCTTCTGCATCTATGTCGCGGTGACGTCGGTCTCGTTGCCGGGTGCCGGCATCATGACGCTCGCCGGCGGCGCGATCTTCGGCCTGCTCTGGGGCACGGTCCTCTGCTCATTTGCCGCGGCGATCGGCGGCACGCTCGCATTCCTCATCGCGCGCTTCGTGCTGCGCGACGCGATCCAGCACCGATACGGCGACAAGCTCAAGGTGATCAACGACGGCGTCGCTCGAGACGGCGCCTTCTACCTGTTCACGCTGCGGCTCATCCCCGCGTTCCCGTTCTTCATCATCAATCTCGTGATGGCGCTCACGCCGATCCCGGTGCGTACCTTCTATTGGGTGTCGCAGCTCGGCATGCTCGCCGGCACGATGGTGTTCGTGAACGCCGGCACGCAGCTCGCGCGGATCACCTCCCTGCGCGGCATACTTTCGCCGGGACTCATCGGGGCGTTCGTGCTGCTCGGCGTGTTTCCATTGATCGCGAGAAAAATCATCGAAGCCGTCAAAAGGCGCAGGGGCGACCATGAGCCACGAAGCACCGAAGAAGTTTGATCGCAACCTGATCGTCATCGGCGGCGGCAGCGCGGGGCTGGTCACCGCGTACATCGCCGCAGCGGTGAAAGCCAAGGTGACGCTCATCGAGCGAGGCGCGATGGGCGGGGATTGCCTCAACACGGGCTGTGTGCCGTCGAAGGCGATCATCCGCACGGCGAAGCTGCTCGACAACGCGCGTCGCGCACAGGAGTTCGGCATCAAGTCGTTGCGCGCCGACGTCGACTTCGCACAAGTGATGGAGCGTGTGCAGCGCGTCGTCAAGGCGATCGAGCCGCACGATTCGGTCGAGCGCTACACGGGCCTCGGCGTCGAGGTGCTGCAAGGCGAAGCGCGACTCGTCACGCCGTGGAGCGTCGAGGTCACGCTGCACGACGGAAAAAAGCAGACGCTGACTGCGCGCGACATCGTCATCGCCGCCGGCGCCGAGCCATTCGTGCCGCCGATTCCCGGCTTGAAGGAGCACGGCTATCTCACGAGCGACACAGTCTGGGAAATCCGCGAGCAGCCGAAGCGCCTCGTCGTGCTCGGCGGCGGACCGATCGGCTCGGAGCTGACGCAGGCCTTCGCGCGACTCGGCTCGAAGGTGACGCAGATCGAGATGCTGCCGCGCATCCTGCCGCGCGAGGACGTGGAGATCGCCGAGATGGTGATGAAGCGCTTTCGCGCCGAAGGCATCGATGTGCGCGTCGGCACCAAAGCCAAGAGCGTCGTGCGCGAGGGCGATCAGAAATATCTCGTCGTCGAGAAGGACGGTCGCGACGAGAGATTGCCGTTCGATCAGATCCTCGTCGCCGTCGGCCGCGCCGCGCGTCTCAAGGGCTACGGCCTGCAGGAGCTCGGCGTGAAGACCGGCAAGACGGTCGAGGTCAACGAATTCCTGCAGACGAATTTCGAGAACATCTACGCGTGCGGTGACGTCGCGGGTCCTTACCAGTTCACGCACACCGCTTCGCACATGGCTTGGTACTGCGCGGTCAACGCACTGTTCGGGCCGCTGCTCAAGCTGCGCGGCGGCAAGTTCAAGGTCGATTACTCCGTGATCCCGTGGGCGACGTTCACCGAGCCCGAGGTCGCGCGCGTCGGCTTGAACGAGCTCGAGGCGAAGGAAAAGAAGATCCCGTACGAGCTGACGACCTTCGATCTCGAAGAGCTCGATCGCGCGATCGCCGACGAGGAAGCGCACGGCGTCGTCAAGGTGCTCACGGTTCCCGGCAAGGACCAGATCCTCGGCGTCACCATCGCGGGTGAGCACGCCGGCGACATCATCGCGGAGTACGTGCTCGCGATGCGCCACCGCATCGGGCTCAACAAGATCCTCGGCACCATCCACATCTATCCGACGCTCGCGGAGATGAACAAGTACGCCGCCGGCAACTGGAAGAAGGCGCACGCGCCCGAAGGCGCGCTCAAGTTCCTCGAGAAATTCCACGCGTGGAGACGCGGCTGATCATGGCCAACGTCGTGCTGCATCAATGGGAGATGTCCCCGTTCTGCAACAAGACGCGGCGCTGCCTGAATCACAAGGGCGTGCCGTTCACCGTGGTCAACTACAACGGACTGCTCGCCGCGCGCGCGAGCTCCTTGTCGAAGGTCGGCAAGCTGCCCGTGCTCGAGTGGGACGGCAGCCGCATCCAGGACTCGACGCGCATCGCGCATTTCCTCGACGAGAAGATTCCGGCGAAGCCGCTCTACCCGAAAGAGCCGCAGGAGCTCGCCGCGACGGTGCTGTGGGAAGACTGGGCCGGCCAGTCGCTGTATTTCTACGAGATCTATTTCCGCATGCTCGATCCGGCCTCGCTCGAGCGCGGACTCGATCTCATTTGCGCCGGGCGCCCGAAGTGGGAGCGCGCGGTGATGAAGTTCGTGTTCAAGCGACGCTATCCGCGCAAGCTGCGCGAGCAGGGGCTCGCACGGCTCGATCGCGCGGAAGTCGAGCAACAGTTCTTCGCGCTGCTCGCTGCGCTCGAAGCGCTGTTCGAAGGCCGTCCAGCCCTCGCCGGCATGGAGATCGGCATCGCCGACATCTCGGTGGGCGCGCAGCTCGACGAGCTCTGCCGCACCAGCGATCTGCGCGATCGCGTGCTGGCCTATCCACGCATCAAAGCGTGGCTCGCGAAGCTGCCGCCCGCATGATCATCGACGCCTGGGCACAGCATCCGACGCTGCGCTTGATGCAGCAGCCCTGGCTGCAGTCACTGCAGCGGTGGACGCACGGAAAGATTCCGACAGGCGAAATCCCGGTCGCGACGACGATCGCCGCGATGGACGCCGCCGGCGTCTCGCGCTCGCTGATCTCGGCATGGCACGGCCCGCTGGGCGCGCTCGTCACCAACGACGAAGTCGCGAGCTTCGTGAAGCAGGCGCCCGATCGTCTCGTCGGCGTCGGCTCCGTCGACCTCACGCGACCAATGCACGCGGTGCGCGAAGTGCGTCGATGCGTGCGCGAGCTCGGCTTCAAGGCGATCCGCGTCTTGCCGTGGCTGTGGAACCTGCCACCGAACGATCGGCGCTTCTATCCCGTCTATGTCGCGTGCTGCGAGCTCGGCGTGCCGTTCTGCACGCAGGTCGGACACACCGGCCCGCTGATGCCGTCGGAGCCGGGGCGGCCGATTCCGTATCTCGACGAGGTTGCGCTCGACTTCCCCGATCTCGTCATCATCGGCGGACACGTCGGCTTTCCCTGGCTCAGCGAGATCATCTCGCTGTGCATGAAGTACCCCAACGTCTACATCGACACGTCCGCGTACACCGTGAAGCGCTATCCGCCGGAGCTCGTCGCGTACATGAAAGCGCACGGCGCGAAGAAGGTTCTCTTCGGCAGCAACTATCCGATGATCGCGCCCGCGGACTGCCTGCGCGATCTCGCGGATCTGCAATTGAGCGAGGAAGGCAAGGCCGCGTTCCTGGGCGGCAACGCGGCTCGCGTATTCAAGCTGTAAGGAGATCCGTGTCCGGCAAGAGCCAGTTCGGATTGCTCAAGGAGCGTCGCTTCGGCGCGTTCTTCTGCGTGCAGACGCTCGGCGCCTTCAACGACAATGTGTTCAAGAACGCGCTCGGCGTGCTGGTCACGTTCGGCGCGCTCGCGCTGACCCCCGCACAGGTCGACTTCGACCAGAACCTCGCGGCTGTTCTCTTCATCCTGCCGTTCTTTCTGTTCTCCGCGACGTCGGGACAGATCGCGGAGCGCTACGAGAAGTCGCGCCTGATCCGCGGCGTGAAGCTGCTCGAAGTGGCGATCGCGATCCTCGCCGCGATCGGGCTCTACCTGAAGAGCGTGCCGTTCCTGTTCGCCGTGCTCTTCCTGCTGGGCCTGCAAGCGACGCTGTTCGGACCGGTGAAGTACTCGATCCTGCCGCAGGTGCTGCATCCCGACGAGATCGTCGGCGGCAATGCGCTCGTGGAAACCGCGACGTCGCTCGCGATCCTGCTCGGTCTGATGGTCGGCGGCATCCTCATGAGTCTCGGCGGAGGAACCACCTGGGTGAGCATCGTCGTGCTCGCCGTCGCGATCGCCGGCTACGTCGCGGCGCGTGCGATTCCTCCAGCCGCCGCGAGCGCGCCCGATCTCAAGATCAACTGGAATCCGGTCACCGAGACCTGGCGCAACCTCAAGTTCATGCAGGGCAACCGCACGGTGTTCCTGTCGGTGCTCGGCATCTCGTGGTTCTGGTTCTACGGGGCGATGCTCCTCACGCAGCTGCCGAACTACACGCGCGTCTTCCTCGGCGGCGGCGAGCGTGTGTTCACGCTGCTGCTCGGCGTGTTCTGCGTCGGCACAGCGATCGGATCGCTGCTGTGCGAGCGGCTCTCAGGTCACAAGGTCGAGATCGGTCTCGTGCCGCTCGGATCGATCGGCCTCACGCTGTTCGGCGTCGATCTGTACTTCGCGCATCCCGATGCGGCGACCACGGTCGATCAGTCCGTGAGCGCGTTCCTCGGCGTCCCTTCGAATCATCGCGTGCTGTGGGACCTCGGGCTGATCGGTCTCTTCGCCGGCTTCTACATCGTTCCGCTCTATGCACTCGTACAGACGCGATCCGAAGCCTCGCACCGCTCGCGCATCATCGCCGGCAACAACATCCTGAACGCGCTGTTCATGGTCGTGTCCGCGATCGGCGCGATCCTCCTGTTCAAGGCCGGGCTGACGATTCCGGAGCTGCTGCTCACGACAGCGCTGATGAACGCGGCGGTCGCGGTGTTCATCTATTCGCTGGTGCCGGAATTCCTGATGCGGTTCCTGGTATGGATCCTCATCAACACGCTCTATCGCATCCGCGTCGAAGGCCTCGACAACATCCCCGACGAAGGGCCGGCGGTTGTCGTCTGCAATCACGTGAGCTTCGTCGACGCCTTGATCCTCGGCGGCACCATCCGCAGGCCGGTGCGCTTCGTCATGTATCACAAGATCTTCCGCATCCCGGTGCTGAACTTCATCTTCCGCACGGCCAAGGCGATCCCGATCGCCGGCGCGAAGGAAGACGAGCAACTGATGAACCGCGCGTTCGACGAAGTCGCGAAGACGCTCGCCGAAGGCGAAGTGGTCGGCATCTTCCCGGAAGGCGGCATCACCTACGACGGCGAGATCCAGCATTTCCGTCCGGGCATCGAGCGCATCCTCGCGCGCTCGCCGGTGCCGGTGATTCCGCTCGCGCTGCGCGGACTGTGGGGCAGCGTGTTCTCGCGCCGCGACGGCGCGTTGAAGCGCATGCGGCTGCCGCGGCGATTCTGGTCGAAGATCGCGCTGGTCGCCGGCACAGCGGTGCCAGCCTCGCTGGCCAGCGCGGAGTCGCTCGAAGCGCGCGTGCGCGATCTGCGGGGCGCCGAAGCCTAGGCGTCATCGATCCTTCACGCGCTCTTCGCTGCACGGCAATGCAGGCCCTTCACCCTGCACCCGTGAAAAAAGATTCGAACCGCTATCGCACGATCTGGATCTCCGACCTGCATCTCGGCACGCCGGGCTGCAAGGCGGAGTTCCTCGTCGACTTCCTGAAGCGCAACGATTGCGACACGCTCTATCTCGTCGGCGACATCATCGACGGCTGGAAGCTGCGCCAGGCGTTCTACTGGCCGCAGGAGCACACCAACGTCATCCGCAAGATCCTGACGAAGTCCAAGCGCGGGACGAAGGTGTACTACGTCACGGGAAATCACGACGAATTCCTGCGCAAGTTCGTCGAGTACAAGCTGACGATGGGCAACATCGAAGTGGTCAACGAGCGCGTCCACGAGACCGCCGATCGTCGCCGCATCCTGGTCACGCACGGCGATCGCTTCGACGTGATCACGCGCTATCACAGGTGGCTCGCGCTGGCCGGCGACAGCATCTACGAAGCCACGATGAGCCTCAATTTCTGGTTCAACCGGGCGCGGCGCCTGCTCGGCATGCGCTACTGGTCGCTGTCGCAGTACGCCAAGCAGCGCGTCAAGACCGCGGTGAACATCGTCTCCTCGTTCGAGGATTCGCTGGCGCGCGAATGCCGGCGGCGCGATCTCGACGGCGTGATCTGCGGGCACATCCATCACGCGGAGATCCGCAAGATCCAGGGCGTCACGTACCACAACTGCGGCGACTGGGTCGAAAGCTGCACCGCGCTCGCCGAGGACTTCAACGGCCGCATCCAGGTCCTGCGCTGGGTGAAGCTCGAAGAGCTCAACTCCAACCCGCGCATCGCTTCGATCCGCAACGCGCTGGCGTGACCATCGCTTAAGCTATGCGCCCCTCACGGGCGCATCGGAGCGGTTCACACGTGAAAATCCTCGTCGTCGGCGGCGGCGGCCGCGAGCACGCGCTGGCCTGGAAGCTCGCGCAGTCGGCCGGCGTGCATGAAGTGTTCGTCGCTCCGGGCAATGCCGGGACCGCGCTGGAGCCGACACTCAAGAACGTCGCGATTCCCGCGGAAGAGATCGCAAGCCTGCTGCGCTTCGCGCGCGAGGAACGCATCGACTTCACCGTCGTCGGTCCGGAGGTGCCGCTGTCGCTCGGCATCGTCGACGCATTCTCGGGCGCGGGCCTGCGCATCTTTGGGCCCACGCGCGCGGCCGCGCAGCTCGAATCCTCGAAGGCATTCGCGAAGGACTTCCTCGCGCGACATCAGATCCCGACCGCGCGATATGAAACGCACACGGAGATCGCCGCCGCCGAAAAGTGCATCCGCAGCTTTGGCGCGCCGGTCGTGATCAAGGCCGACGGGCTGGCTGCCGGCAAAGGCGTCGTCGTCGCGACCAAGCTCGAAGAGGCGCTCGCCGCGGCGCGCGACATGCTCTCCGGCAACGCGCTCGGCGGCGCGGGCAGCCGCGTGGTGATCGAAGAATTCCTCGCGGGTGAGGAAGCGAGCTTCATCATCGTCGCCGGCGGCGGCAAATTCGTCGCGCTGGAGAGCTCGCAGGACCACAAGCGCGTCGGCGACGGCGACACCGGTCCCAACACCGGCGGCATGGGCGCGTATTCGCCGGCGCCCGTCGTCACCGACGCCGTTCGCGCTCGCGTGATCCGCGAGATCATCGAGCCGACCCTCGCTGGACTCGCTAAGGACGGCATCGATTACACCGGCTTCCTCTACGCGGGATTGATGATCACGCCGGACGGCACGTCGAAAGTGCTCGAGTTCAATTGCCGGCTTGGCGATCCCGAGACGCAGCCGCTGATGCTGCGACTGCAATCCGATCTGCTCGAGCTCTTGCAGCGCGCCGTCGACGGCGATCCGACGCGCGCGGCGACGCGCTGGGATCCGCGCGTTGCGCTCGGCGTCGTGATGGCGGCGCGCGGCTATCCGGGCACGGTCGGCAAGGGTGACGTGATCACCGGTCACGACGCGACGTTCCCGGCCGACACGAAAGTGTTCCATGCGGGCAGCAGCGTCGATCCTCCGACCGGCAAGGTCGTCACCAGCGGCGGACGCGTCCTGTGCGTGTGCGCGCTCGGCGACAACGTGCTGGCCGCGCAGCGGCGCGCTTACGAGGCGGTCGCGCGGATCCATTGGATCGGCGAGCATCATCGGCGCGACATCGGCTTCCGCGCGATCGCACGCGAGGTGCGTTGACGGAACCCCTCGGGCGTCCGTTAGGCTCTAAGCAACAGAACGACGGAGAAGCCGAAATGGAGCCAGCAACCGCGCCGCAGCCGCGTGCGCTCGACGCCTCGAGGGGCGGTGCATGGATCGCACAGGGCTTCGAGCTGTTCAAGAAAGCGCCCGGGCCGTGGATCGCGACGTTCCTCGTCTGGTTCGTGCTCTATGCCGTCGTCTCGGTGATTCCGGGCGGTGGATTGCTCGCGACGCTCTTCGGTGAAGTGCTGATCGCCGGCTGGATGCTCGGCTGCCGATCGCTCGACACCGGCGGCGAGCTCAAGGTCGAGCACCTGTTCGCCGCGTTCAAGAGCGATCAGCTGTCGCAGCTGGTGATCGTCGGCGCGATCTATCTCGGCGGCATGTTCCTGGTGTTCCTGATCGCGGGCGTGCTCGCCGGCGGCTCGCTCCTGCCGCTGATCTGGGGCAGCTCGTCGGCGAACCTGGCGCAGTTCGGATTGAGCCTGCTCCTCGCCATCCTTCTGGTCATGGCGCTGATGGTCCCGCTCCTGATGGCGACGTGGTTCGCGCCGGCGCTGGTGATCTTCGATCGCCAGCCGCCCGTCGAAGCGATGAAGCAGAGCTTCGCGGCGTGCATGCACAACGTCGTGCCATTCCTGCTCTACGGCGTGATCGGTCTCTGCCTGGCGATGCTGGCGGCGATCCCGCTCGGGCTCGGCTTCATCGTGCTCGGACCGGTCCTGATCGCCTCGATCTACACGAGCTACCGCGACGTCTTCCTCGGCGATCGCGCACCCGCCGGCGGCTGAACCTCGCAATCGCGATCCGATTCGGCGATCAGCCAGTCGACGAAGGCCTTCACTTCCGGCCGCGCCGCGGAGCGCGGCTCACAGAACACGAAGAAGGCGCGCGTGCTCTTCGGCGGCTCGCCATGCAGCGTCCCGGGATCGAACGGCGCCACGAGCTGGCCGCGCTTGATCAGGTTCGACAGCAGCGGCCATCGCCCGAGCGCGACACCCTG
>DASRHK010000034.1:0-34512 GCA_035650495.1 Nevskiaceae bacterium
CGCTTCCTTGCGATGGCTCACTCCCCGGGGACCGGCAGTATATGCCGCGCTCGTTTCTGTCATGCGCGGCGCGCATGAAAGCCATGCAAACAAATCGTTTGAGCGCGTTGCACGCGGTCCTCACACTCTCCGCACGCCCCCGAACCGGAGACATGACATGAAGACTCTGCTGACCCGCTTGACGACAGCCGCGCTGCTGTCGCTGTCGCCCCTGGCCATGGCGCTGGCCGCCGACTGTGAGAAGCCGCCGGTGACCCACGCGGCCGACATCGGCGCCGCCATCGATCACCAGGGCCATGCATCGCCCACCGTGGTGTTCGAGCGCGGCACGGCGAAGCTCGCCCCGGCTTCGCGCGATCAGCTCGAGGAGCTCGCGAAGCTGCTCGACGACGAGAGCGACCTTCGCATCAAGGTCGGTTTTGCCGCCGAAGGCAACGTCACGCCCGAGCTCGCCAACGCGCGCGCGAAGGCGCTGCGTGAAGCGCTGCTCGACCTCGACGCGCCCGCCGAGCGCGTCGCGCTGCGAGAAGTGAAGGGCGACGCTGAAGTCGCCAAGCTCGAGCTCGCCAACGGCCCCGCGCAGTGCGAGATCCCGAGCGCTGCCGGTAGCTGACGCGGAAAATCTCTTCGCCAGTCCCGGCGTGAGAGCGATCTCACGCCGGGTTTTTTATTTCAGCGGGCTACGGCGAAGGCGGGACGGCCGCGACGCAGGCGTCGAACACGTGCGCGACGTCGTCGAGCACGTCGGCGTTGGCGCCGGTCGCGCTGAACTCGATCTCGAGGTGATCGTACGGCTTCTGGTTCACGAAGCCGATCAGATGATGATCGGTGTCGCCGAGCAGGCCGAGCAGGTTCAGCGTCTGTCCGCTCGCCAGCTCTTCGGACACCGTCGAGCCGACGAACGTACGCACGTTGATGTCCTGCAGGATTGCCGCTTCGACGAGCATGCCGGGCAGCGTCACGTCGAATGCCGCGACGCGCCCGGCCGGAACGGTGCCGGTCAACACGACGTCGATCTTCGCGGTGCCGTTCAAGCCGAGCGCATCGACGACCAGCGGGCCGAGCGCCGCGACCGGGAAGTCGACGACCGCGAAGCTGTCGGGATTGCTGTCGACGACGCTTTCCGGATCGGTGACGACGCAAGCCGAGACGAGCCCGACGAGCTGGCACAACGCGCCGTCGGTCGTTCCGGTCGCAGCGCCTGCGGGTCGATTCGTGCAGGTCCAGTTCGAGATGTCGGTGTCCGGCGGCGGGATGGTCCCGCCACCCCCGCCGCTGTCGCTGTCGCAAGCGTCACCGATGCCGTCGCCGTCGGCGTCGGCCTGATCCGGGTTGGGCGTGTCGGGACAGTTGTCGGTCGCATCGGGAATGCCGTCGCCGTCGCGGTCGGGCAATGCAGCCAGCGGTTGCGGTCCACCATTGGCAGTGCAGCCCATCATGGCGACCCCGGCGAGCGCGCAAGCGGCCGCGAGGATCCTTCGAAGCTCTTTCCCCATCGTGAAACTCCCTGTGGTGTGGCGAAGATGCTGCGACGGACCTGCGGGACTTCGTTCAACGTCGCGCTTTACGGAAATTTAAGGCCGCGGGATCGCGAGGAACATCGTCGCGCGCGCAGGTATTTTCGCGATGTGGTCGCCGGAGCTCGGGAGAACCCCTGATGAAACGTCAGGATCGGTGCGGAACCGGCAAGCGGAAGGGCGTGTCGCGGATCGAGCTCGGATACAGCCGGTGATGCAGCTCACCCGCCGCCGCGAAGCGCACCAGCGCTTCTTCGCGCGTCTGCACGTTGAGCTTCTCCATCGCCCGCACGACGAGGTAGCGCGCCGTGCTCGAGTGCACGCGCATCTTGCGCGCGATGCCGACCAGCGCGTGGCCGCCGGCGAGCAGCGTGAGCGCGCGACGCTGACGCGTCGTGAGCGCGCGGCGCGGGCTCGCGCTCCAGCTCGCCTGCATTGCGTCGAGCAGACGCTCGAACATCTGCACCGCGGCCCAATGCGCATCGCGATAGAGCACGTCGCGCACATGCTGAGACTGCGGCAGCGGCGATTCGTCGCCGAGCACGAGCAAGCCGTGGGCGCCGCCGGGTCCGTGGATCGGCACCGCGACGCCGTGGCTCATGCCCGCCTGATTGCCGCGCTGGAGCAGAAGCTCGCCGGCCTTGCCGGTCGACGCCATCGCCTTGCGCCAATCGAAGGGCGTCAGCGCGTGGCCGGGCGCGGGTGGTGCGTCCTCAGCGGAGTGCGCGAGCAGCTCGAAGATCTCCACGAGCCCTTCGGGCGCGCCGTCGATGAACACCTGCACCGGCGCGCCGGGTCGCAGCGTCGCGCGCACGCCGAAATGGAAATAGCGAAAGCCGAGCCGATCCGCGATGGAGCGGCATTCGGTGCCGGCGTGATGGATGGCGACGTGCATGCCGTCCTTGGCCGCACGCTGCCCACGTCGAGTCGGTGATCGTTCGCGCACGTCCAAGCGGGTCTCCCGTGACGGCCGCAAGAATCAGGCTCCGGTAGCTTGCATGCGGACGATGGCGCCCGTGCGACGACCGGTAAGGATTGTCTATTGCGCAGGCTGCACGATAATACGCACCCCTTTTCGCCACGCACGCCATGACCGACGCCGCCAATCGCCGCTCGCGCACCATCACCGCCGGAATCCCGCGCTCGCCGAATCGGGCGATGCTGCGCGCGGTCGGCTTCGGCGACGGCGACTTCGACAAGCCGATCGTCGGCATCGCGAGCGGGCACTCGACGATGAATCCGTGCAACGCGGGCCTCGGCGGGCTCGCCGATCGCGCCGAAGCCGCAATCAAGAAAGCCGGCGCGATGCCACAAACGTTCGGCTTCCCGACGGTGACCGACGGCATCTCGATGGGCACCGAAGGCATGAAGTACTCGCTGGTGTCGCGCGAGGTGATCGCCGACTCGATCGAGACCGCCGTGCAATCGCAGTTCATGGACGGTGTGCTGTGCCTGGGCGGCTGCGACAAGAACATGCCGGGCTCGATGATCGCGATGCTGCGCATCAACGTGCCGGGCATCTTCTGCTACGGCGGCACCATCAAGCCCGGGAACTGGAAGGGCGTGCCGCTCACCATCGTGTCGCCCTTCGAGGCGGTCGGCGCGTACACCGCCGGCAAGATGAGCAAGGAGGATTTCGACGGCATCGAGCGTAACACCTGCCCGGGCTACGGCGCGTGCGGCGGGATGTACACGGCGAACACGATGTCGTCGTCGTTCGAGGCGCTCGGCATGTCGCTGCTCGGCTCCTCGCAGATGGCCAATCCCGATCCGGAGAAGGGCGACTCGGTCGCGCAATCCTCCGAAGTGCTGGTCAACGCGATCAAGAAGCAGATCCTGCCGCGGCAGATCGTGACGAAGAAGTCGATCGAGAACGCGATCGCGCTGGTGATGGCGACCGGCGGATCGACCAACGCGGTGCTGCATTACCTCGCGATCGCGCACGCCGCCGGCGTCAAGTGGACGCTCGACGACTTCGAGCGCATCCGCAAGCGCACGCCGGTGCTGTGCGATCTGAAGCCCTCCGGAAAGTATGTCGCAGTCGATCTGCACAATGCCGGCGGCGTGCCGCAGGTGCTGAAGATCCTGCTCAAGCAGAAGCTGATCCACGGCGATTGCCTGACGATCACCGGCCGCACGCTCGCAGAAGAGCTGAAGAACGTTCCGGACGAGCCGCGCAAGGATCAGGACGTCATCCGGCCGTTCGACAAGCCGATGTACGCGCAAGGCCATCTCGCGATCCTGAAAGGCAACCTCGCGCCGGAAGGCTGCGTCGCGAAGATCACGGGGCTCAAGAATCCGTCGATCACTGGACCCGCGCGCGTGTTCGATTCCGAAGACGCCGCGATGGCCGCGATCCTCGGCGACAGGATCAAGGCCGGCGACGTGCTCGTGATCCGCTATGAAGGTCCGCGCGGCGGGCCCGGCATGCGCGAGATGCTCGCGCCAACCTCCGCGATCATCGGCAAAGGGCTCGGCGAGAGCGTCGGCTTCATCACCGACGGCCGCTTCTCCGGCGGCACTTGGGGCATGGTCGTCGGGCACGTCGCGCCGGAAGCGTTCGTCGGTGGTCCGATCGCGCTGATCAAGAACGGCGACGTCATCACCATCGACGCGAAGCGGCGTCTCATCGAAGTGAAGCTCTCCGCCGCCGAGCTCAAGAAACGTCGCGCGAAGTGGAAGCAGCCGAAGCTGCGCTACACGTCCGGCGTGATGGCGAAGTACCAGAAGCTCGTGTCGTCGGCGTCGACGGGCGCGGTCACCGACGGCTGATCGTCACGGCAGCGCGGCGGAGATCTTGACCAGCGAGTTCCAGGTGAATTTCCGCAGCTTCGCGAATTCCTGCATGTAGGTGATCCCGTTGGGAGGCTTCGTCGGCGCGGCGCTCTGGCCGAGCAGCACCTGGACTGCGCGATCGGTATCGCCCGCGAGCGGGAATCCCCAGCCCATCTCGGACCACGGCGCGAGCGGGGCCGGTTGCGGCGGCGTCATCCCATGCAGCGCGAATTCGGGCTCGCACAGCGGGTTGTAATCGCGTGGCTTGAAGTAGCTCGCGACCGATGCCATCAGCTGATACATCTCGGCGCCGGTCAGCGCGCCGTCCTTGAGCAGCGGCGAGTTGCGCGGCGCGCCGGCCCAGAGCTTGCCGGGCGCGCGGGTATCGCCCAGCGCAGCGCGGAGCTTGCGCAGCGTCTCGGCAAAGCGGGCTGCGACCTGCGGCGTGGCGAACGAAGTGCCGGTCAGCACGAGATCGTCGTTCGTCGTTTCCGGCGTCGGCAGGTTCTGCGCGAAATCGCCGACGAAGTCGCTCGGCTTGCTCGCATCCGGGTCGATGCCGCGACAGTCGAAGCTGCCGTCCGCGAAGTCGATGCGGTCGATCGCGCCGCCGACCACGGTGACCCAAGGCGGCAGGTTGTAATCGGGATAGGCGACGGAGAGCTCGTCGAGCAGCGGATACACGACGAAGTTGCCGGAGCCGACGAATTGCAGGCGGCCCGAGTCGACGAACGCTTTGCTGGCCCACGCGTAGCCGGGCCCCTCGGTGTTGCTTCCCGGGAAACTGGTGTTGGTGATGAAGTCGACCCACGGCAGATGATCGACGACGTACTGCGTGCCTTCGCCGTTGCCGCTCGCAGCGTCCTGGACGACGAGCACGTAGCAGTCGGGACAGGCCGCGCTCACCGCGCCGGAAGTCCCGACGCCGTGGGTGCCCGTCGCATCGACGTGACCGTCGGGGATGCCGGTGCCGTCGGCGTTCACGAACGAGCGCGTCGTCAGGAGCAGAAGGTTGGTGTGCGGAACCCAATAGAGCGTGCCGGGCCGGTACGAGGCCCAGGTGGCGCGATCGGCGGCGAGATCGGCTGCATAGTCGGCGCCGAAGGTGAGGTTGAGCGCGGGCGTGTCGCAGGAAAATCCTGGAATGACGGTGCAGGGATGCTCCGTCCACGTCGGGCGGCGGAACGCCTGATGGTACGGATTCGTGCCGGGACCGATGTCGGCGACGACGGCAGTGGCGCGGCTGACCGCAGCGATCGCCGGCGCGCCGTGCGCGAGCACGACGAGCAGCAGCGACAGCGCGAGCTGTCGGGAAGGCTTCATGGATTTCCCCGGTTATTGTTGTTTCCCCACATTCTAGCCCGCGCGCTAAGCTCTCGGGGCAGGAGGCAACATGAACGCACGAAGCGTTACTGGCATCGCAGCGCTGCTGCTCTGCGCTTGCGGAGGCGGCGGCGATTACGGCAGTCCGGGCACGACGACGCCACCGACTTCGTCGGGCGACAGCTCCGCGTTCGTCGATCAGGTCGACGACAAGGGCTGCTATGTCCACTACGGCGATCCGCCGCGCCCGAAGACGTCGTCGCTCGACGGCGGCGTGTTCGGCCTCGTCAATCTCTGCGCGACGCTCGGCGGCGAGCTGCTCACGGATTACACCGACAGCGACGGCACGCCGCGCTTCGCGTGCCTGTCGACGCCGGCGAACGCGTCCGAGCAGACCAAGCTGCCGCTGCTCGTGTGGGCGCATCCGTCGCTGTTCCCGATCGACACGGTCCACATCACCGACATCCCGCTGAAGATGTCGAGCGCCGATCTCACCGGCGATCCCGCGCGGCCGGGATTCATCCTGCTGCTGCCGGCCGGCCGCGACACCAGCCACTACTATCCGTCGATCGACGCGAGCGGCCTCGGCTGGGACAACTGGTATCGCAATCTCGACCGCGGCAGCCCGTACCTGAACGTCGACGTCGCGACGCTCGATCACTTCATCGCCGAAGCCGTCGCGCGCAACAACGTCGATCCGGATCGCATCTACATGTCGGGTTGGTCCAACGGCTCGGCGATGACCATCCTCTATGCGCTCAACACGCCGCAGATCGCGTCGGCCGCGGTTTACTCCGCGCCGAATCCGTTCGGCGAGTTCGACGATCCCTGTCCGCAGGCGCCGTTCGGCGACAACCCGTTGCCGATCTATCACGTGCACAACGACTGCGACGTGTTCGGCATCTGCCCCGGCGGTGAGAAGCTTTTCGACGACCTGCTGACCAGCGGCGTCGATGCGAACCTGCAGGATCAGATCATCAACTCTGCGTTGCAGGCGGCGTCTGCATGCAATGCGCTGTGCGATCCGGGACAGCCGCTGGGCGAGTCGCTCGGCACGACCAATCACGTGCGCTGGCCGGTGAACTGGACGCAGTCGATGCTCGATTTCCTGCGCGATCACCCCAAGGGGAGCACCGCGCAATGACGACACCGGTCGCCGTCCGCAGCGGCACGTTCCAGCACAACGGCTTCGAGCTCGCCTACGAGGTTTACGGGGACGAAGGCATTCCGTGCCTGCTCGTGCACGGCCTGCTGCTCGATTCGCTGCTCAATCGCGATCTGGCTCAACGCTTCGTCGGCGAAGGCTATCGGGTTGTGCTGCTCGATCTGCTCGGTCACGGCCGCAGCGACAAGCCGACCGATCCGCGCGACCATCGCGTCGATTTCTACGCGGAGCAGGTGCGCGCGTGCCTCGATCATCTGAAGATCGACAAAGCGCTGGTCGGCGGCATCTCGCTCGGCGCGATCACCGGATTGCAGTTCGCGGCCGTCGCACCCGAGCGCGTGCTCGGGCTCTTCCTCGAGATGCCGGTGATGGAATGGTCGACGACCTTCGCCGCCGTGCTGCTCACACCGATGCTGACGGCGGTCGGCTACGGCAAATTCTTGTTCCGGCCGTTCGCGCGCTTCATGCGCCGGCTTCCGCGGCCGCGCGCAGACTGGGCCGCGAGCGGCATGAACGCGCTCTCTGCGGAACCGGAAGTGATCACGGCGGTGCTGCACGGAATTCTCGTCGGACCCGTCGTGCCGCCCGCGGCGAAGCGTCGCGCGATGGATGTCCCCGCTTTCGTGATCGGCCATGGTGGCGACAAGCTTCACGAGCTCAGGGACGCCGAAGCGTTGGTGCGCGAGCTGCCGCAGGCGCGGCTGCTGAAGGCGAAGTCGATCCTCGAGCTGCGGATCAACCCGAGCCGGCTGTGGCCGGAGATCCAGGAGTTCCTGCGCGATCTCCGCGAATCCGTCGTGGGCCGGCCTTCAGGCCGGCAAGCGTCGGGCTGAAGCCCGACCCAGCGCTACAGCATCTCGATCGCGACCGCGACGGCCTCGCCGCCGCCGATGCACAGCGTCGCGACGCCGCGTTTCTTGCCGTACTTCTTCAGCGCGCCGATCAGCGTCGACAGGATGCGTGCGCCGGAAGCGCCGATCGGATGACCGAGCGCGCACGCGCCGCCGTGCACGTTGACCTTGTCGTGCGACAGGCCGTGCTCCTTCATCGCCGCCATCGTGACGACCGCGAACGCCTCGTTGATCTCCCACAGATCGACGTCGCCGACTTTCCAGCGCGCCTTCTTCAGCACGTCGGTGATCGCATGCACCGGCGCGATGGTGAACTCGGCCGGCAGGCGCGCGTGCGTGGCGTGCGCGACGATCTTCGCGAGCGGCTTGATGCCGCGCTTCTCGGCCTCGCCCTGCGTCATCAGCGTGATCGCGGCGGCGCCGTCGGAGATCGAGCTCGCGCTCGCTGCGGTCACCGTGCCGTCCTTCTTGAACGCGGGCTTGAGCGACGGGATCTTGTCCGGTTTGGCGCGCGACGGGCCTTCGTCGTTCTTGATCTGCTGCGCGCCGTCCTTGCCGCCGATCTCGACCGGCGTGATCTCGAAATCGAACGAACCGTCCTCGTTCGCCTTCTTCGCGCGCGTCACTGAGGCGACGGCGAATTCATCCTGCTGCTGGCGCGTGAAGCCGTACTTCTCGACCGTGCGCTCGGCGTAGACGCCCATCGGCGTGCGCTTCTCGTAGGCGTCCTCGAGACCGTCGAGCGCCATGTGATCGAGGATCTCACCGTGACCGTACCGATAGCCGCCGCGGCCCTTGGTGAGCAGATACGGCGCATTCGTCATCGACTCCATGCCGCCGGCGACCATGACTTTGTTGGTGCCGGCCTTGATCAGATCGTTCGCGAGCATCACGGCCTTCAGGCCGGAGCCGCACATCTTGTTGATCGTCGTCGCGCCGGCGGAGTCGGGGAGTCCCGCGCCGCGCGCAGCTTGCCGCGCGGGCGCCTGGCCCTGACCCGCGGGAAGCACGCAGCCCATGATCACTTCGTCGACGTCGGTCGGCTTCAGGTGCGCGCGGTCGACCGCGGCCTTGATCGCCGCGGAGCCGAGCTGCGCTGCGGTGAGCGGCGACAGCACGCCCTGCATGCTGCCCATCGGCGTGCGGGCAATGGAGGTGATGACGACGTCGGTGGCCGACATGGAACGCTGCTCCGGAAAGGAAATCGGGGATGTGTTTATTATCGCGCATCCACTTCATCGGGGGGTGAGACGTGGCGGAATCGACTTCAATCCGGCGCAGCAACGGCGAAGTGACGTGGCCTGCGCTGCTGGCGCTGATCGGTGCTCTCGCGATCGGCTTCTGGCTCTACCAGCGCCACAACGCCGCGAAGATCTACGGTCCCGCGGTCGTCGCGGCCTCGATCGCGACGATCCGGACGCCGATGATGCAGGTCGAAATGGCGGTGCAGAACGACGGCGAGCTGCCGAAGACATCCGACCGCGCAGGCTTCACGCCGATCGACCAGAAGGTCGGCGCATCCGATCGCATCGTGCGGCTGCGCGTCGAGATGCTGCCGGAAGGCGAGTTGGTGATGCACTACGACGGCTGGCAATTCCATGACGGGATCCTGCGGCTGACGCCGATCGCCGCGGACAACACGCTGCGGTGGAAATGCGATTCCGTCGGCATCCCGCACGAATGGATCGATGGCTATTGCCAGCAATTGGCGCAGCGCACGGTGCAGGTCGCGCTTGCCGATCCGCAGGTCGCCCGGGACGCGCAGGCCGCGCGCGATTCCCAGGATGCGCAAATGGCGGCGCAAGCGGCGGAGCAGGAAGCGAGGATCTGGGATGCGCCGTTCCGCTCGAAAGGAACGCTCGGCGGACACTCGGTGGTGATCGCCGAAGCGCTCGCGCGGCTTCGGCCTTACCAGGATGCGATGCAGGACTACTTCAACGCCAACGGGAGCCTGCCGGGCAGCGGGGAGCCGATGAATGCGAGGTTCGGCGGGGAGCAACGTCACTTCGACGTCATGGGTCATCCGGTCGAGATCTCGTTCGGGCCGGGAATGATCATCGTGTCGGTCGAAGGCCTGTCGCCCGAGAGGATCGACCTGGACGTGGATGCGGTGATCCAGGACAAGCTGCTGCGCTGGACGTGCCGACCAGCCGGTGGTCCTGCGCCCGTGGAAGTCCCGCAGGAGTGCTATCGCGCCGAGTGACCCTCGGCGAGGCTCGCCGGGAACTCGATCTCGAACTCCGCGCCGATGCGATCGCGCCGATTGTGCGCGCTGATGCGGCCGCCGATCGCCTGCACGAGGCCGCGCGCCACGGCGAGCCCGAGCCCGATCCCCGCGTGCTGCTGGCCGGCGACGCGCACGCGGTAGAGGAAGTCGAACACTTTCGGCAGCTCCGCCGGCGGAATGCCGGGTCCTTCGTCGCGGACCGACAGCGTGATCGCAAACCGGTGCTGCGCGCCGCCGATCTCGATCGGGCTGCCTTCGCCGGAGAACTTCGCCGCGTTGTCGAGCAGATGGATCAGCGCCTGCTCGAGCAATTCCGGATCGACCGAGACGCTCGGCAGGTCGGCGGGCAGGCTGATGCGCACTTCGCGGCCGGCGAGGATCTTCTCGCTGCGCCGCACCGCGGACTCGACGATCGAGCGCAGGCTCACGGCTTGCGGCTGCGTGAGCAGGGTGCCGGCGTCGATGCGCGTGATCAGGACCAGGTTGTCGAGGAAGCGCGTCATGCGCTCGGTCTCGTCGAGCGCTTCGTCGAGCATGTCCTCGCGCGTCACCGCGCGCCGCAGGCGTCCCTGCGAGCGCAGCGTCGCGATCGCTTCGTGCACGACGGCCAATGGGCTGCGCAGCGCGTTGGAGATGGCGTCGAGCAGCGATCCGCGCAGCTTCTCCGCTTCGGCTGCGAGCTTCGCCTGATCCTTGTCCTTGGCCAGCCGGATGCGCTCGAGCGCGATCGCGGCGAGATCGGCGAGCGCGTCGAGGAGCCGCCGCTCGTGCGGCGCGAGCGCAGGTCCTTCGCGACGCACGCCGAGCACGCCCAGCGTCGCGCCGCCGCCGCGCACCGGCAGAAACAGTCGCGACGCCTCGGGCAGCGTGTCGGTGCCATGCCCGGCCGGCAGTCCCTGCTCGAAGCACCACTTCGCCGCCACGAGATCCGCGCCTTCGACCTTCGCACCCTCGGGCTCGATCGCGCGGAGGCGCAAGCCGTCGCCGTCGGGCGTGAGGATCGCCGTCTCGACCTTGAGCGTGTCGAGCGCGTATTGCGTCGCGGCCTTGAGCACGTCGCCGATCTTGCGCAGCGCCGTGAGGCGGCGGCTGAACATCAGCAGCCCGGCCGCGCGCTCGGCGCGACGGGTCGCCGCGCGCGCCAGCAGGCGCGATTGCACGGCGCGGGCGGCGGCGAAGATCAGCGCGGTGGAAAGCCACAGCAGCGCGAAGATCGGCATGTTCGCGAAGCGCTCGAGCGCGAACGCGATCGCCATCATCGAGCCGACCAGCAATCCGGCGCGGATATGCGCGGCGGCGACGCTCCATTCCCAGCGGGAAAGCGTGAGCGCGCTCTCGGCGGGCGCGTCCTCCTGCGCCATCAGCTGCACGGTGATGTTGCCCGCGCGGTTGGTCAGCTCGCGCACGACCGAGCCGTAGAAGAGCTCGTACCACCGGCTGCGCCGCGACTGGCCGAGGATGATCTGCGTGACGTTGTGCTCGCGCGCGATGCGCAAGAGCTCTTCGGCGATCGAGCCCGACGCCGGGATGGACAGCGTCTCGGCGCCGAGCGATTCCGCCAGACGCAGCGTCTCGCCGATGCGGTCGAGCTCGGCTTGCGAGAGGCGCGCGTCGCGGGAGGTTTCCAGATGCACCGCAAGCCACGGCGCGGCGAAGTGATCCGCGACGCGTCGCGCATAGCGCACCAGGGAAACCGAGCCCGGCATCTCGTTGACGCCGACCAGCACGCGATCGCCGGCGGCCCAGATCTCCGACACGCCGCGCCTGCGCCGATGCTCGCGCAGCCGCTCGTCGACGTTCTCCGCGGTGCGGCGCAACGCCAACTCGCGCAGCGCGGTCAGGTTCGACGGCGTGAAGTAGTTCGCCAGCGCGCGCTCGCCGCCTTCGCCGGGATAGACCTTGCCTTCGCGCAAGCGCTGCATCAGATCGTCGGGCGTGAGATCGACGACTTCGACTTCGGCGGCGTCGAGCACGGAGTCGGGCACCGTTTCGCGCACGCGCACTTGCGTGATCTGCGCGACGACGTCGTTCAGGCTCTCGACGTGCTGGATGTTGAGCGTCGTGTAGACGTCGATGCCGGCGGCGACCAGCTCGTCGATGTCCTGATGGCGGCGCGGGTGCCGGCTACCGGGCGCGTTGGTGTGAGCGAGCTCGTCGACGATCGCGAGCTGCGGCGCGCGCGCGATCAGCGCGTCGAGATCGAGCTCGTCGACCGACTGCTCCTTGTGCGTCACGCGACGCGGCGCGATCGACTCCAGGCCGGCGAGCAGCGCTTCGGTCTCGCGGCGGCGGCGCGTGTTCAAGGCTCCGACGACGACGTCGATCCCCTCGGCTTTCTTGCGGCGCGCCGCGGTGAGCATCTCGAAGGTCTTGCCGACGCCGGGCGCGGCGCCGAGGAAGATTTTCAGCTTGCCGCGCACGGCCTGGGCAGGCTCGGCGGCGATCGCGGGGGCTGACCCGTCGTTCATCGCACCATTTTACGCCGCGGCTCGCAGGGCTTCGTTGCGCGATGCCGGTTGGTAAAATGGCGAATGCCCGTATTCACGCATCCGGAATTCGACAGCCATGAGCTGATCGCCTTCCGACACGACCGCGACAGCGGCTTGAAGGCGATCATCGCCGTCCACAACACGCGCCTCGGTCCCGGCCTCGGCGGCTGCCGCATGTGGCCCTATGCCGACGAAGGCGAAGCGCTCACCGACGTGCTGCGCCTGTCGCGCGGCATGACTTACAAGGCCGCGCTGGCCGGCTTGCCGCAAGGCGGTGGCAAGAGCGTGATCCTCGGCGATCCGCGCCGCGAGAAGACCGAAGCGATGATGCGCGCGATGGGCCGCTTCGTGCAGACCCTGTCGGGCAAGTACATCGTCGCGGAGGATTCGGGCACCAACGTCGACGACATCAAGCTGATGGCGCAGGAGACCTCCCACGTCGGCGGGCTCGCCGGTGAAGCGGCAGTGAAGGCGGGTCGCACGGGCGATCCATCGCCGGCCACCGCGTACGGCGTCTTCGTCGGCATCAAGTCGGCGGTGAGTTTCAAGCTCAAGCGCGAGGATCTCTCAGGATTGCGCGTCGCGATCCAGGGCGTCGGCAACGTCGGCTATCGGCTCGCGAAGCATCTGCACGACGCCGGCGCGAAGCTGTGGGTGACCGACATCTACGCGCCTGCCGTCGAGCGCTGCGTGAAGGACTTCGGCGCGATTGCGGTGCCGATGGATGCGATCCACGCCGTCGACGTCGACGTGTTCGCGCCGTGCGCGCTCGGCGCGATCCTCAACGATCGCACCATTCCCGATCTCAAGGCGCCGATCGTCGCCGGCGCCGCGAACAACCAGCTCGCGCGTCCCGCGCACGATCGCATCCTGCTCGACCGCAAAGTCCTGTACGCGCCGGACTACGTGATCAACGGCGGCGGCATCATCGAGATCTATCACGAGACGGTCGGCTACGACCACGCCAAGGCGCACGCGCATCTGGATCGCATCGGCGACACGCTGACGTCGATCTTCGAGCGCTCGGAGAAGGAGAAGCATCCGACCGGCGCGATCGCGGATCGGATGGCGGAGGAGATTTTCCGCAAATGATGTTTCCCCTCTCCCTCTGGGAGAGGGTCAGGGTGAGGGTTTCTTTTCCAGCGACAGAATGAAATTCCAATGCTCCGGCGTCACCGGCATCACCGACAGCCGACCTGCCGAGAGCAGCTTGAAGCCGCCGAGCTTCGCCGCGTGCTCGCGCAATTCCGCCAAAGCCACCACGCGCTTGAAGTGGCGCTGGTACTTCACGTCGACGAGATACCAGCGCGGATGCTCGGGCTTTGATTTCTCGTCGTAGTAGTCAGATTTCCTATCGAACTGCGTCGGATCCGGATACGCGTCGGTGACGATCTCGCAGATTCCCGCGACACCCGGAATCTCGCAGCTCGAGTGATAGAAGAAGGCGAGATCGCCCGGCTTCATCTGCTTGATGAAGTTGCGCGCCTGGAAATTGCGCACGCCGTTCCAGGGCTCGGTCTGCTTCGGCCGCGCCTCGAGATCGTCGATGCCGAAGGTGTCGGGCTCGGACTTCATCAGCCAGTAAGCCATCGCTTCACTTCCTCTCGAACCAGGTGACGCCGCGCTCGGTGACGATCGCGTCGAGCCGCTGATCCCAGGGATCCGTCGGCAGCTGCGATCGCTCCTGCATCGCGTAAGCGTAGCCGACGACGAACGGCCGGCGGAACGGTCGCGGACGCGCGAGCAGTCGATCGTAGTAGCCCGCGCCCGAGCCGAGGCGATGACCGCGCGCGTCGAAAGCCAGCAGCGGGACGACGATCGCGTCGAGCTCGCTCAGTCGCGACGCGGCGCCCCGCGCAGGCGTCGCGATGCCGTGACGCCCGCGTCGGAGCGCGGAAGTCGCGCGCAGTTCGACGAACTTCAACGTCGTGCGCGCCGTGACGACCGGGAGAAAAACTTCGCGGCTGGCGCGCAGCAGTGCGTCGATCAGCGTCGAGGTGTCGAGCTCGCTGCCGTGCGCGTGATAGAGCGCGACGCGTCGCGCCGATGCGAGCTTGCGATTGCGGAGGAAGTTGCGCGCCGCGTCGTGAGCCGCGCTCGTTCGCGCAGAGGCGGGAATCGCTTTGCGCGCCGCGCGAAGCTCTTTCCTGAGATCGGGCTTCGCGCTAGAAGGAGAGATGGTGCCTCCCGCAGCTACCGTAGTTGCTCGTGTACCTTGAGACATGGTCTCAAGTGGGTGCCGCGCCGGATCATCGGGCTTCCCACTCGAAGGTGGGCTTGCACTCCAGGTCCAGGTAAAGGCTCCCGGTTTAGGTAAGTAGGCTCAAGGGGTTTAGAGCACTTACGTGTACCGCAGGAGACACCGGCTTCACTATACCGCGATCGCGGTGGCGGTTGCGTGTCGATATTTTTTCGACGCCGAGGAACTTCGCCGGTGTCAAGCGGCGGCGCGAAACTATTCCGCTGCGAGCGTGCTGTCGATGTCGAGGCGGAGCTGTCGAACGCGCTCGGCGGTCGCGGGATCGACGCCACCGACGCGATTGTCGCCTTTCATCTGCAGGAGCTCGCGCGCGATGTTGAGCGCGACCATCACCGCGATGCGCTCGGTGCCGAGCGCCTTGCCGCGCTTGCGGATCGCCATCATGCGGTCGTTGAGGAATTCCGCGGAGACCACGAGCGCTTCGTGCTCGTCGGGCGGGCACTCGACGCTGTACTCGCGGCCCATGATGCGCACCGTCACTGCGATGCGCTTGCCATCGTCCTTCGCGGGCTCGCTCACGCTTCGTTCTCCGACTCGAGCGTCTTCACGCGCTCGACCACGCCTTCGATGCGCTTGCGCAGCTCCGCGTTGATGGCGATGAGGCGATCGCGCTCGCGCGCCAGGCTGCGCTTCTCGAGACGCGCCTGCTCGAGCGCGGCGATGAGTCGCTGCACCCGCTCCTCCAGCTGGGCGATATCGTCTTCGAGCATGACCCCTGACGTTCTAGTAGTGGCGAAGCAAAAAAACGGCGGCGGACTAAGTCTAGCCCGCCGCCGTTTTGCTTGTCGAAGACGCTTAGGTATACCTACTGCAAGAGCAGGAACAGCGCGCCGTTCTGGCGGCGCACGTGCAGCAGGAGCTCGCTTTCCTTCTTGCCGGCGTACTTCTCGAACTCGGCCATCGTCGTCACCGGATGACGGTTCACCGCGGTGATGACGTCGCCCGGACGCAGGCCGGAGCGCGCGGCCGGTGAGCGGGGCTCGACCTTCTGCACGACGATGCCGCGCTCGTCGGAATCCTTGCTGTTGCTCTCGTCGGAGGGCGCGAACGTCGCGCCGGCGAGGCGCGGATGCAGATCGGCGCCCGCAGTCGCCTGCTCGCTGTTCTTGCCGATGGTGACGGTGACCGTGCGCGGCTTGCCGTCGCGCACGACGGTCAGATCGACCTTCTCGCCGACGCGCATCAGCCCGACCATGTTGCGCAGCTGCGAGAAGCTGTGCAGGTCCTTGCCGTTCACTTCAGTGATCACGTCTTCCTGCTTGATGCCAGCTTTGGCGGCCGGAGATCCCGGAACGACCTGCGACACCACCGCGCCGTGCGTGGTCGGCAGGTTGAACGCCTTCGCGAGCTCGGGCGTTAAGTCCTGGCCGCCGACGCCGATGCGTCCGCGCTCGACGCTGCCGGTCTCGATCAGCTGCTTCATCACGCCCTTGGCGATGTTGATCGGGATCGCGAAGCCGATGCCGATCGAGCCGCCGCCGCCGGAGAGGATGTTGCTCGGGATGCCGACGAGCTCGCCCTTGAGATTGACCAGCGCGCCGCCCGAGTTGCCCGGATTGATCGACGCGTCGGTCTGGATGAAGTCCTCGTAGCCGCCTTCGGTGATGTTGGTCTGGCGCGACAGGCCGCTGACGATGCCGCTGGTCACGGTCTGCTGCAGCCCGAACGGCGAGCCGATCGCGACGACGAAGTCGCCGACCTGCAGCTTGTCGGAGTCGCCGATCGAGAGCTGCTTCAGGTCCTTCGCGTTCTTGATCTGCAGCACCGCGATGTCCGTCGCCGGATCGCGGCCGACGAGCTTCGCATCGACGGTGCGCTCATCGGCGAGCGTGACCTTGATGGTGTCCGCCTGCTCGACGACGTGGTTATTGGTCAGCACGTAGCCTTTCGCGGCGTCGACGATGACGCCGGAGCCGATCGCCTGCGCCTCACGCTCCTGCTGTTGCGGCTGGTCGGGCACGCCGAAGAAGCGGCGGAAGAACGGATCCTCGAGCAGCGGGTTCTGCACTTCGACCTTGCTGGTGATCGAGACGTTGACCACGGCCGGGACGACGTCCTTCAGCATCGGCGCGAGGCTCGGCGTGCCGCTGCTGAGGAGCGGTGCCGGGATGTCCGCGTGCGCGGGCGCCGGTGCGGTCGTGCTGAACATGATCATGGCCGCGGTCGTGCCGAAAGCCAGCGCAGCCGCGGTCGCGACGGTCTTGATCAGCGGAAATCGGGACATTGAGTTCGGTTCCTGTCGGTTGAGTTTGTTGCCAGGTGGCGACGCGCCTATGACCTTGGCCTGCGCATCGAGTTCAACGGCGTGGCCGTGGGCTTCAGCTGCGGATTGAGCGCGTAGCGGCCCACGATCGCGTCGCGTGCGAGCACATGCCCTTCGATGGCCCTGCGCACGTCGGCGACGGAAAAATTGCCGTCGACCGGACATTTTTCAAGATCGGTCGCGAGCACCTCGAAGCGATAGTGGTGCTGCAGCGAATCGTTCCAGGGCGGGCAGGGTCCGTCGTAGCCGAGATAGGCGCCGTCCATGTTCTTGTCGCCCTTGAACCAGCTCGTGTAGTCGTTCACGCCCTGGCGCGCGCCTTCGGGGCCGTGCGGCTTCTTCTTCCCCTTTGGCGTCACGCCTTCGCTGCAGGCGCCTTCGCCGATCTCGGTGACGGACGCGGGAATGTCGACCATCACCCAATGCTGGAACTCGGCGCGCGGCAGATCGGCGGGCACTTCGCGGCCCGGCTTGTTGACGTCGTCGGCCTTGGTCGGCGCGTCGGAGTCGGTGCAGATCACGACGAAGGTCCTGGTGCCGGCCGGTGCGTCGGCCCAGCGCAGATGCGGATTGCGGTTCGCCGACAGGCGCACGTGGCTCTTCGGCGCGCGGATGGCGAAGGCGCATCGGCCGGGAATCACGCCGCCGTCGCGGAAGCTGTGGCTCTGCAGTTTCATGTTCTTCTCGAGCGCAAAGGGGCGATAATTCTAGCCAAGGCGACATCGGGAGTACGGACATGGCCGAAGGCAGCGCTGGCAGCATCCTGAAACGCGTCACCCATTTCGACGGCACGCGCAGTGCCGCGCGACCGCTCGATCGCGTCGCCGCCGTGAAGCGCGCCGCGCAGGATTTCCGTCGCGACATGCTCGCCGGCACGCCGGTGCGCTACTACGCATCCTTCGAGCTGATCCGCGTGCCGTATCCGTCGAAGTTCGCTTATCTCAATGCGTATGGCGGGCCGTCTGCGTTCGTCCATCTCTGCAATACGATGTTCGTCGTGCAATTTGGGTCGCAGCAGGGACTGAAAACCTTGTTGGTCGGACCGTCGGACTGGGAGCACCAGCTCGACACGCCGTTCTTCAAGCATCTGTCCGAGAGCGCAGGACCGCTCAAAGGCGTGATGGAGGCATTGATCACGAAGAAGACCGCGACCGTGCCCGACGTGCTCGCGCGCATCGGGCTCAAGCCCGAAGACGTCGACTTCATCACTTACGATCATCTCCACACGCAGAACGTACGGCGCTGGCTCGGGGCCGACGGTCAGCCCGCGCTGCTGCCGAACGCGAAGCTGCTGGTCATGCGCGAGGAGTGGGAATCGACGCAATCGCTGATCCCGTGGCAGAACCAGTGGTACTGCCCGAACGGCATCGCCGGCGTGCCGATGGACAAAGTGATCCTGCTCGATCACGACGTGATGCTCGGTGAGGGCGTCGCGCTGCTGCGCACGAAAGGTCACACGGAAGGGAATCACTCGATCGTCGTGCACGCGGGCGACGAGCTCTTCGTCACCAGCGAGAACGGCGTCGCGCTCGATGCCTACGCGCCATCGCAGTCGAGGATCCCCGGCGTCGCGAAGTTCGCGCACACGACCGGAGCCGAGGTCGTGCTGAACGGCAACACCGCCGAGTACGCCGTCGATCAATACATCTCGATGGTGCAGGAGAAGGCGATCGCGGGAGAGAGCAAGCGGCTGCCGGGCTGGCCGAATCTCGCGCCGTCGTCGGAGTCGGACGGCTACTGGCTGTTCCCGCGTACCCGGCCGACGGTGCGCGTCGGCAGCTTGAGTTTCGGGGCGCTACAGGAACGCTGAGCGCAATCGCCCGAGGCCGTGCGCGATGCGATCGGAGATGCTGACGCGCGGCTTGTAGTGCACCTCGATGAGATCGGCGTCCTTCGCGCGCTCGAGCAGCCAGTCGTCGCTCGTCTTGATCTCGTCGATCAGCTTGAGCGCGAGCGCGCGGGTGCCGTACCAGTGCTCGCCGGTGGCGACCTGCTCGATCGGCAGGTGCGGACGGTTCTGCGTCACCCACGACTTGAATAGACCGTGGACCTCCTCGAGCTCCTGCTGGAACTTCGCGCGACCTTCGTCGGTGTTCTCGCCGAACAGCGTGAGCGTGCGCTTGTACTGGCCCGCAGTGTGCAGCTCGTAGTCGATGTCGTGGTTCTTGAGCGCGCGATTGAAGTTCGGCAGCTGCGCGACGACGCCGATCGAGCCGAGGATCGCGAACGGCGCCGCGACGATGCGATCGGCGACGCAAGCCATCAGATAGCCGCCGCTCGCCGCGACCTTGTCGACCGCGACCGTGAGCTTGATGCGCCGATCGCGCACGCGCTGCAGCTGGGATGCCGCGAGCCCGTAGCCGTGGACCATGCCGCCTTCGCTCTCGAGCCGCAGCAGCACTTCGTCGTGGTCCTTGGCCACCTGCAGGAGCGCGCTGATCTCTTCGCGCAGCGCAGCCGTCGGTGTCGCACGAAGGTCGCCGCGGAAGTCGAGGACGAACACCCGCGGCCGTTCCCGCGCGTGACCATGCTTGCGTGCCTGCCGCCGGGCTTTGTCCTCGGCCTTGCGTGCCTTTGCCTGCGCCTTGCGACCGGCCTTGTCGAGCAGCTCGGCGTCGAGCGCCGCCGCCATCTCCTTGAGGCGCTGGTTGAGGCTCTTCACCTCGAGCCGCTCATGCGCATGGCCGCGGGCGTGCTGGGCGAGGTTTGCGAGCATGCCGACCGCGACCACGAAGGCCGCCAGGAGGGTCACCGTCTTGGCCAGGAACAGGCCGTACTGGGCGAGAAAGTCGATCACGTCAGGTCCGCTCGCGGGGCTCAGGGATCGAAATGGCGGGTGCGATGGTCTGTGAAGATGCCCGCGCTTCCGCTGGAAAGTTCACATCTTTTCCCGAATATCAGTATTATAGAAGCGCAACCTTGACCGAGTGGGGATTCAGAATGAATAAATTAACTCCGGCCGGTGTGTGGTTCGCGTTGATGGCGTTTGCTGCGCCCGCCCTCGCGCAATTCGGCCCGCCGCCAAAAACAGAGTATCAGGCGGACGACAATCCTTGGTACGTCTCACCCATGTTCGACTGGGTGCTCGACCGCGATGGCCGCAACTCGCATGACGGCCTCGGCGGCTCGATCTTCGTGGGCAAGTTCCTCGACAAGCATTTCGCCGTCGAGCTGGGCTACCACCACAAGTATTTCGGCAAGTCGGTCGGCCGCGAGTGGCGCGAGAATGGCGCCGAGCTGTCGGGCCTGTTCTTCCTGTCGCGCAAGTGGCCGGTGCAGCCCTACGCGATCCTGTCCGCGGACTACGTCCACACGACGCGCCCGGACGAAGCCGTCCCGTTCGACACGGAAAAGAACACCGGCGACAACTTCGCCTGGGCGCCCGGCCTCGGTGTCGAAGTCCCGTTCACGATCTTCGGCTATCCGATGGCCTTCCGCGCAGACGCGCGTGAGCGCTTCCTCCGCGTCGGCTCGAAGCTCTTGGTCAACACCGACCGCTCGACCACGGCGAACAACGACGGCCTGTTCCAGGAGCCGTATCTGCGCTTCGGCCTCGTGATCCCGATCTGCGCGCGTCACGTCGTCACCGCGGTGCCGCCGCCTCCGCCGGCCCCGGTCCGTCCGGCGCCCGCTCCGGCCCCTGTCGCGGCGCCGCCGGCCGCTGAAGAGACCAAGTTCGAGGACGTGCACTTCCCGTACAACAAGTCGGTCCTGACCGACAAGGCGAAGGCCTCGCTCGACACCGATGCCCGCTCGATCAACTCGATGGTGCAGAAGAACTCGCGCACCGCGGTCGACGTCAGCGGCCACACCGACTGGATCGGCTCCGACGCCTACAACCAGGCGCTCTCCGAGCGTCGCGCTCAGAGCGTGAAGGACTATCTGGTGCGCAAGGGCGTGGACGCGAGCCGCATCAACACGCAGGCGTTCGGCGAATCCAAGCCGATCGCGGACAACCGCACGGACGAAGGCCGCGCGCTGAATCGTCGCGCCGAAATCCGCGCGCACTGATTAGGCGAAGGTCCCTGTCGCTAAGAGCCCCCGCACTGCGGGGGCTTTTTTATTGCGCGCCTATTTGCGCGCGATCTCGACCCAGGTCTGCCGGCCGGCGCCGACCAGCTTGCCGTTCGCCGTGAACAGCGCTGTGCCTGCGTGATGCTTGCGGCCCTCGTGGCCGATCGGCCAGCCGATGACGATGCAGCGCTCGCCGGCTCTCACCCGGCGCGTGAAGCGCGCGGCGAAGCGTCCGAGCAGGGAAGGGTTCTGCTGGCGTGAATTCGTCGCCCACGCACCCGGGCAGTCGGTCGCGGCCCAGAGGAATTCGGGCTTCACGAAACCGTCCTCGCCGGCGAGGGTCGCGTCAGGGATCCAGGTCGAGGCGAAGACGGCGCTGTCGCTCAGCGGGCCAGTCTGCACGAGCAAACCGTCGCCCGGCTTGCGCGCCGTGCCGCAGGTGAAGCAGTGCGGGAAGTCGTGATGCTCGAATCCGGGGAATCGCTTCTGCGCCGCGGCGGCCTCATCCCATGACGGGGACTTCGGCGGCTGCACTTCGATTTCCGTAGCGCGGCCCTCGGCGATCAGCGTGCCGTTGTGCATGAGCTTCGCGTGACCGTTCTCGACTTGCGCCTGCATCGGCGTGTCGAGGGGCGGCGGCGCACGCAGCGTGACTTCCGCTGATCCGCCGAGCAGCTGTGCGACGACGCCGGCGGTGTAGCCGCCGTTGCCCGAAGTCTTCGGGCCACAGAAACGCGACGCGATCGTGATCTCCATCGCGAAATTATGAGGCACAAAAAAATCGGGGCTCCGAAGAGCCCCGATTGGCCTTCAACCTCAGATCTAGAAGTCGTCGCCCATCCCGCCCGGAGGACCACCGGCCGGCATCGGAGATTCCTTCTTCGGCAACTCGGCGACCATCGCTTCGGTCGTGAGCAGCAGGCCAGCGACGGACGCCGCGTTCTGCAGCGCGAGGCGCTCGACCTTGGTCGGATCCAGGATGCCCATCTCGACCATGTCGCCGAACTCGCCGTTCTGCGCGTTGTAGCCGAAGTTGCCCTTGCCTTCCTTGACGCGGTTCAGGATCACCGACGGCTCTTCGCCCGAGTTGCGGACGATCATGCGCAGCGGCTCTTCGATCGCGCGGCGCAGGATGTTCACGCCGACCTGCTGGTCGTCGGTCGCACCCTTGAGGTTGTCGAGCGAGCGGCTGGCACGCACGAGCGCAACGCCGCCGCCCGGCACGATGCCTTCCTCGACGGCCGCACGGGTCGCGTGCAGGGCGTCTTCGACGCGAGCCTTCTTCTCCTTCATCGCGGTCTCGGTCGCAGCGCCGACCTTGATCACCGCAACGCCACCGGCGAGCTTCGCCAGTCGCTCCTGCAGCTTCTCGCGGTCGTAGTCGGAGGTCGCGTCCTCGACCTGGGCGCGGATCTGCTTGATGCGGCCCTCGATGTCCGACTTCTTGCCGGCGCCATCGATGATCGTAGTGTTCTCCTTCTCGATCTGGATCTTCTTCGCGGTGCCGAGATCGTTGAGCGTCACCTTCTCCAGCGTGAGGCCCAGCTCTTCGGCGATGACCTGACCGCCGGTCAGGATCGCGATGTCCTTCAGCATTTCCTTGCGGCGATCTCCGAAGCCCGGCGCCTTGACGGCGGCGACCTTCAGGATGCCCCGCAGGTTGTTGACGACGAGCGTCGCGAGCGCCTCACCTTCGACGTCCTCGGCGATCACGAGCAGCGGCTTGCTCGAACGTGCGACCTGCTCCAGGAGCGGCAGGAGATCGCGGATGTTCGAGATCTTCTTCTCGGTGATCAGGATGTAGGGGCTATCGAGCTCGCACTGCTGGCTCTGCGCGTTGTTGATGAAGTAGGGCGAGAGATAGCCGCGATCGAACTGCATGCCTTCGACGACGTTGAGCTCGTCTTCCAGACCCGAGCCGTCCTCGACGGTGATCACGCCTTCCTTGCCGACCTTGTCCATCGCCTCGGCGATGCGCTCGCCGATCGCGGAATCGTTGTTCGCGGAGACCGAGCCGACCTGCGCGATCGCCTTGCGATCCTTGCAGGGCTTGGAAATCTTCTTCAGCTCGTCGACGACGGCGACGACCGCCTTGTCGATGCCGCGCTTGATCTCCATCGGGTCGATGCCCGCGGCGACGCTCTTCAGGCCTTCGTTGACGATCGCCTGCGCGAGAACGGTCGCGGTCGTGGTGCCGTCACCGGCCTCGTCGGAAGTCTTCGACGCGACTTCCTTCACGAGCTGCGCGCCCATGTTCTCGAACTTGTCCTTGAGCTCGATCTCCTTCGCGACCGAGACGCCGTCCTTGGTGACGGTCGGAGCGCCGAACGACTTGTCGAGCACCACGTTGCGGCCCTTCGGACCGAGCGTCACTTTCACCGCATTGGCGAGAACGTTCACGCCCGCGACCATGCGCGAGCGAGCGTCGTCGCCGAATTTCACATCTTTGGCTGCCATGATTGGATTCCTCTCTTTGATTGATTAAGCGCGCGCGCCAGAGAAGACGCCCATGATGTCGTCTTCGCGCATTACCACGTATTCGGTGCCGTCGATCTTCACTTCGGTGCCGCTGTACTTGCCGAAGAGGATGGTGTCGCCGGACTTGACGTCCATCGGCTGCAGCTTGCCGTCATCGGTGCGCTTGCCGGGGCCGACCGCGACGACCTTGCCCTTCATCGGCTTTTCCGCGGCCTGGTCCGGGATGATGATGCCGCCGGCCGACTTCTTCTCTTCTTCCAGACGCTCCACGATCACGCGATCGTGCAAGGGACGCAATTTCATAGGGACGCTCCTGTTATTCAAATATTTGAATTCCCGCAGGAAAGTCCAATTCAACGACGAGCGACGTCGTTAGCACTCTCCCGCGAAGGCTGCTAATTCTAGAGGTCGCCCCGGCTAATTCAAGGGGGCCAATCGGATTTTTGCGTCAGGTCAGGGCGAGCCAGACACCGCACCCGATCAGGAGCGCTCCTGCGGCGCGAGCGGTTTGCGCCCCGAGAGGAGCGAGCTTTTCCAACAGCACGAAGATCGTGATTGCGGCGATGCAGGCGAGACTCATCACGCCGCCGGCGAACAACAGGAGCATCAGCGCCCAGCAGCAGCCGAGGCAGAACAGTCCGTGGCGAAGTCCCATCCGCAGCGGTCCTTCGCTCCAGTGCTGCGTGATGAACATCGCGGGCCCGCGACAGCTGGCGAGGCAGCGTTCCTTCAGGCTGCTCCACTGATACACGCCAGCGACCATCAGCAGCGCGCCGGACAGCGCGCGACTCGCGCTCTGCATCATCGGCGTCAGCAAGCCGTAATCGTGGAGCGCCCATTGCGCGAGCGTTGCGACCAGGCTGAAAGCGGACCAGACGACGATGTATCCCGCTGCGAAGGCGTAGACGTTCGCGACCGGGCTGCCGCCACTCGATCGCGCGACGCGCGCATAGAGCAGCAGCGTCGGCGCCGCCGACGGCAGCATCATCCCCGCCATCATCACGGCCCACATCAGGAACAACAGGGTGAGATAGCGCGCGTCGATCACCGGCGACATCATCCACGCGGCGAGCCCGCGCATGTCGCCATTCATGTCGATCGCAGCGGGAACGAGCCACGCCCAGCACAGCGCGACCGCGGCGACGAGGCCGCCGCCGATCCAGAGACGATCGCGCCGGATCAGCGATTCGAGCGGAGTTGCTTCGGGCGCCCCCATCACCTCACGACGCCGTGCGTGCTCCAGTGTGCTTTGGCGATGTGGGCATGCGTGTCGCTGAAGTTGAGCTCGATCGGGCCCGAGGTCTTGGCCTTGCCGACCAGGAACTGCGCCTCGTCGTACTCGAAGCCGTTGGGCAGCTTCACGCTGACGACGTGCGGCTCGCCGGTGATCGGATTCTTGATCGACTCGGAGTTGCCCTCGACGAGGCCGTCGACCTTCACGCGCGCGGTGCGCTTCTGCATGTCGATCTTGAGCTCGATCGGCTTGACCTGGGTCGGCAGCACCTTGGTCAGCGTCGTGCTGAACACCTGCGTGATCAGGCTGCCGGGATCGGTGTCCTGGCCGCTCGCGACCGCTTCGATCGCGGCCTTCTGCTCTGGTGTCGCGCTCTTGTCCACGACGACCATCGCAGTGCCGTTGCCTTCATGGATCGGGCCGGGCCACATGAACATGGCGCCCCAGCGCACTCCGTCGAGCTTCACCTTGCCGTAATGGCCCTTGTCGATCTGCATGAACATGTAGGCGCGACAGTTGCCGTGCGACGGCAGCGCGTTGAACTGGCAGGGACAGCCGATATTGCAATTGCAGTGGGAAACCTGCGTGCCCTGCATCACCCATTCGACGAACGCCATGGCGAATCTCCGTTGATCGAGAAGCCCCGGTGAGTGCCCGGAGTATACGCCCGCGTTGCGTGCCAAAAAAACAACAAAAAAGCCGCACCGAAGTGCGGCTTTTGGCGATGAATCGCCGGTCAGTCCCAGTACCGACCGTGATGGCGGTGGCTGCGGTAGTAGACGCGCTCGTCCACGTAGTGGCCGTGGTAGTAACGCCGCGGCGGGCAGTACTCGCGCTCGTAAACGACGCGCGGCTCGTAGTAGCGCACCGGCTCTTCGTAAATCACTTCGCGCTGGTAGTAGCGCGGGGCCGGCTCGTAATAGGCCGGGCCACCGAGCGAGACGCCGATCGCGACGTCGGTGCGAGCCTGCGCGGGGATGGCCGCGAAGCCAGCGATGGCAACGGCCGCGCCTGCAATCCAACGAAGTCCTGTCTTCATTTGCAAAGTCCTCCTGTTTTCTCGGGCGCGACCATCCTGCGCCGGGCACGCTGAATCGAGGCTGAACTCGCCGCGTCGCAAATGCGCGACGGTTTTGCCGGGCGCTTCACAGTCTGGCAGTGGCGACCCGCCGGAGGGCAGGCTAGAGTGGGATCGAGTCGGCAGCCGTTATCTGGGGAGACGCGTGACGCCGAGCATCGCGCTGATCAACATGCCGTTCGCCAGTGCGCGACGACCGTCGCTGGCGCTGGGCTTGCTGAAGTCGATCTCGCAGCAATCCGGATTCGAAGCGCGCGTCTTCAACTTCAATCTCGCGTTCGCGCAGAAGCTCGGGCTCGCCGCTTACGAGATGCTCTGTGGCGCGCACGACATCGAGGACTATCGCGTCTCGATGGAGCAGCTCACCGGCGAATGGCTGTTCTCGCAGCACTTCCACGGCGCGGGTTCGCTCGACGCTGACGGCTACGTCGACTATCTGAAGTCGCGAGGTCCGATTCCGCCCGCGGCGCAGGAAGCGATCGACCACGCGCGCGACGCCGTCCCATCGTTCATCGAGGCCTGTCTCGCGGCGACGGATTGGTCGAGGTTCGATCTGGTCGGATTCACCAGTACATTCGAGCAGACGATGGCGTGCCTCTCGCTCGCGCGCGAGATCAAGGCGCGGCATCCGCAAGTGAAGATCGCGTT
The DNA here is from genome assembly GCA_035650495.1 of Nevskiaceae bacterium. Lineage (GTDB taxonomy): Bacteria > Pseudomonadota > Gammaproteobacteria > Nevskiales > Nevskiaceae > DASRHK01. The sequence goes on from DASRHK010000034.1 coordinate 26,323, forward strand.
CGGCGGCGCCAATTGCGAAAGCACGATGGGCGCTGCGCTCCTGCGCAATTACGAGTTCATCGATCTGATCTGCACGGGCGAGGGCGATCTCGCGCTTCCTGAATTGCTGAAGGCTGTGCGCGAAGGCCTCGAGTGGTGGAAGGTCGCAGGGTTCTGCGCCCGCCGCAACGGCGAGGTCCACATCAACACTGCGCCGCCGATCACGCGGGACCTCGATGCGCTGCCATATCCGAATTTCGACGAGTACTTCGAAGAGCTGCCTTCGCGTGGGCTGACCGAGATCAATCCCGGCAGCGGCGTGCTTCTCGAAACGTCGCGCGGTTGCTGGTGGGGCGCGAAGAGTCACTGCACGTTCTGCGGATTGAACGGCCGCACCATGCAGTTCCGCGTCAAGAAGCCGGAGCGCGCCTTCGCCGAGGTCGAGCATTTCATCGCGCGTCACGGCTCGCGCAACATCGAGTTCGCCGACAACATCGTCGACATGGATTATTTCGACAGCGTGCTCGCCCGGATCGCGCAGATGGACGATCCGCCGGAGATCTTCTACGAGACGAAATCCAATCTGCGCCGTCGTCACTTGCGCCGTCTCGCGGAGGCCAACGTCTACACGATCCAGCCCGGTATCGAGAGCTTCGACGACGACGTGCTCGCGCGCATGGGCAAAGGTGTCCGCGGCTTGCAGAACGTCGCGGTGCTCAAGTGGGCGCGCAGCTACGGCGTGAAGGCGATGTGGAACCTGCTGTTCGGCTTTCCCGGCGAGCGCGCCGAGTCGTATGCATGGATGCCTGAGCTGTTCGAGCGGATCGCGCATCTGGATCCACCGACGGCAGCGTCGGCCATCCGCCTGGATCGATTCAGCCCGAACTTCGTGCGCGCCGCGGAGAAGGGGTTCGTGAATGTTCGGCCAAGCCCGGCCTATCGCCATGTCTTCGACGTGCCCTCAGCCGAGTTGTCGGAGCTCGCGTATTTCTTCGACTGCGACTATGCCGATGGACGTCAGCCGCTCGACTATTGCAAGCCGGTGGTCGAAGCCGCGTACGCCTGGGGCGATCGTTTCAAGGACGAAGCGCCGGTGCTGCACGCAGAACTTGACGGAAGCGGTATCGAGATCTGGGACACGCGCCGCGGCGAAGCGAGAACGCACTCGATGAAATCGCGCGAGGCCGGACTCTTCTGCTATTTCGACGAGCCGCATCGCGACGACACAGCAATCCCACTCGCGCTCGCGCTTGGATTCTCCGATGCGCAGCTCTTCGAGACGCTGAAGCGCTGGGATGCCGCAGGGCTGATCGTCCGGCGCGGTGGGATGTCGGTCGGTTTGGCGACGATGGACGACGAATTGCTGGCACGCTTTGCACCGCAGGCACTGCAAGCCGACTGCGGCGCACGAGCAAAGAAGCGGAAACAATCGAAGGCGCTTGCCTAGTCAGGAGGACGTCATGGCGGCAAAGAAGCGAGGACCCAGGATCACCACCTATGTGCTCACGGTGAACGAGGAGACGGGGAAGGTGCTGAGGGCGCATATCGAGGATTCGCGCACTGGGGAGCGGAAGAAAGTCGATATGAAAGGCAAATCCAAAGCGGGGCCGACGATCGTGGTCTTCGGAAACAAGCAGAACCCCGGAGACGACAGCAGCCTTCCCACCGTCACCGGACCGATCACGCGGCTCGGCCGCCTCCACGTCAATACGGTGGCGCCCGTGAATCCGTCGCCGATGCGCCTGCCGAAGGCGAGGACGAAGTAGGGCGACACGAGGCATGGCGGTCGCAGCAGCCGCGCGCTATCGAGCATTCATCAGTTACAGCCACCAGGATGAGCGCTGGGGGCGCTGGCTGCACCGTGCGCTGGAGACCTACCGCGTACCGCGTCGGCTCGTGGGACGAGAGACGCCGGCCGGGACGATCCCGCGTCGGCTGCTGCCGATCTTCCGCGACCGCGACGAGATGGCGAGCTCGTCCGAGCTCGCGGGCACGATCAACGAGGCGCTGAGCGATTCGGCGTTCCAGATCGTCATCTGCTCGCCACACGCTGCGTCGTCGCGATGGGTCAACGAGGAGATCAAGGCGTTCAAGCGGCTCGGTCGCGAGCGTCGCATCCTCGCGTTCATCGTCGATGGCACGCCGAACGCGTCGGAGTCGCCCGCTGGGCTCGCGGAATGCTTTCCGCGAGCGCTGCGCCATCGACTCGACGATCGCGGCGAAATTGGGGAAGCGAAGGCCGAAGTCGTCGGGGCCGATGCGAGACCCGGGAAGGACGGCCGCGAGAACGCGAAGCTCAAACTGATCGCCGGTCTTCTCGGCATCGGCTTCGACGAGCTCAAGCAGCGCGAGAAGGCGCGTCAGCGATTCCGCGCGCTGTCGATCATTGCGATGATCATCGCAGTCGGCATAGCGATGGGCGCCGCTCTGCGAGCTCAACAACAGATGCACGCCGCGCAGGAGCGCATCGCTCATCTCGATCGCATCACCGATCTCGGCAGGGAAGGCATTGAAGCGGGCCAGTTCACGCGCGGTGCCACCTACTTGACCGAAGCCTACGCTTCCGGCCGCAACACTGCGGATGTTCGCTTCCTGCTGGCACGAGCGATGTCCTCGGTAGACGCGATGACGCTGAAGTCGGTCTCGCTCGGCGGCCAGGGCTATACGACCAACGTCGTATACAGCCCGGACGGCAAGCGCGTCGTCCTCGCTCGACAGGGCGCACGCAATACCAACAGTGTCCTGCTTCTGGATTGGGCGAGCGGCTCGACGATCGCGAGTTTCGGCGACGTGCCATACGCCGCCGACGCAACATTCTCGCCGGGCGGCGAGCGGTTGCTGCTCAGTGGAATTCGATCATCCGACGACCATACGATGTTGAATCAGGTGTACGACTTGGGCTCCGGCAAGAAGCTTTTCGAGATGCAGGGCTCGTCGGAGCGCTGGCGGGCGGACGGGACGCCCGGGATTTCGGCGGGCGGCGCGGACGAGCTGCTCGCAAAGATCGTCTACCTCGATGCCGATCATCGCGCCCACATCTGGCAAGGCGCGGAGCGCCAGTCGATCGCGCTGCAGTCAGGTCCGCTCGTGTCAGCGAAGCTGTCCGCCAACGGCTCGGTCGTCGTCACCGGAGGCGAAGACGGCGAAATCGCCGTCTGGGATGCGCAGCGCGGTGTTCGTTTGCGCACGTTGCAAACGCGTCCGCCGAAACCCACGGCTGCTTTCGTGTTGCACAAGTTGATCGTCGCATTGGGGGAGAACGGCGCGATCAGTCTGTGGGACGCGGCGTCGCTCCAGCTTCAGGGATTACTCAGTGGCCATGGCGAAAAAGTCCTCGTGGTGCGTCTCGACGGCGCGGGCCGCCGCCTGCTGACTCGCGCTTCGGGCGAGCCGGCGCGCGTATGGGATCTCGCGACCCAACGCAGCATCTTCGTGACGCCGGATCGGGACGATGCTTATGGTTCTCTGGATCTGACGCCGGACGGCAAATGGCTCGTCGCCGGAAGTCAGGACCGCTCGGCGTCGCTCTTCTCGCTGGAGGGTGGTGCTCGCGTCGCGACCTTTGATGGCCACAATGGTCCGACGCTGGCGAGCACGATCAGCCCTGATAGTGCGCACATGCTCACCGCCGGATTCGACGGCTTCGTGCGGGAGTGGAGCCTCGACGCGGTGCAGGCGGTCCCGCTCCGTGTCCACTCGCATGCCGTCGATCAAGCTCGCTACAACGCGATCAACTGGGCGGGCTTTGATTCCACTGGCGAGATCGTCAGCGTCGGCAGTGATTCCGCAGTCCGCGTCTGGCATCAAGACGGCCTCGTCCGCGAGCAGCGCGGTCATGTGGACGCCATCGTGGCCGCAAGTTTCAGCGCTGACGGTCGGCGGCTGATCACTGGAAGCTCGGATCGCACCGCACGCGTATGGGACGTCGCTTCCGGCAATTCCATCGCCGTGCTCGCCGGCGCGCACAACAATCGTGTCGAGCGCGTTGCCCTCAGCGCCGACGGCTCGCTCGCGGCGACGATCGATTTTGTCGATCCAGTCGCGCACGTATGGGACGTTCAGAGCGGCAAGTTGCTCGCCAGTCTCAAGGGACATGCCGGCGGCTTGCGTTACGTGCAATTCGCCGGCAGTAGTGCGCACGTCGTGACAGCCAGCGGCGATCGAACCGCGAAGGTCTGGGACGCACGCAGCGGTCAGCTGCTGTTTTCGCTGGAAGGTCATTCCGCACCCGTCTGGGCCGCGGTCGCGAGCCCAGATGGCCAGCGCATCGTCACGGTCAGCGCCGATCACTCTGCGCGCTTGTGGAATGCCGCCGATGGAAAGCTGATCCAAACCATCACGGCCGACGACGGCGGCGAGCTCGAGAGCGTGACGTTCACCCGTGATTCGAATCGCGTCGCAATCGGCGCTGACAACGGCATGGTGCTGATCTGGGATTTGCCCACCGGCGAGCTTCGCCGGCTCACGGGTCTCGAAGCGGGCTTCAGCGATCAGGTTGCATTCAGCCCCGACGAAACGCTGGTCGCGAGCCCGCGGCTCGCCAGTAGCGAGATCGGCGTGTGGTCGGTGGAGAGCGGTCGCTTGCTGATGAAATGGAAGGATCCGAAGCGCCATTTCTTCTCGGTTGCCTTCAGCCCCGACGGCAAGCGACTCGTCGCAGCCGGCCCCGCCAATGGCGACACCGCCGATTTCCCCGTTTTCGACGTTTCCCTCGAAACGCGGACGCCCGAGCAGATTGCGGCGATCATCCGCTGCAAGTCGCCGTGGAAAGTCGACGGCGAGCGCTTGCTGCCGCATGCGCCAGAAGCCCCGAACTGTCCGGGACTGGTCGAAGCACACCACTGAAGCCGGCGCGCACCGCGCGCCCTACGACGCCTTGGACATTGACGCACTGCCACAAAACATGGAAGGTTGGCGGCCATTCCGTTGCCAACGCACTCGAGGAGTTTCCTTCCCATGAAACCTTACGGCCGCAAAGTCGCCATCCTGGGCGGCGTGCGCATCCCGTTCGCGCGCAACAACACCGCCTACTTCGAGAAGTCCAACAAGGACATGCTCACCGCGGCGCTGAAGGGAGTGGTCGACAAGTACCAGCTCCACGGCGAGCGCCTCGGCGAAGTCGCTGCCGGCGCGGTGCTGAAACATTCGCGCGACTTCAATCTGACCCGTGAATCGGCGCTTTCTTGCGGCCTCGCGCCTGAGACGCCCGCGTCCGACGTGCAGATGGCCTGCGGCACCGGCCTTCAGGCGGCGATCCACATGGGCAACAAGATCGCGCTCGGCCAGATCGAGAGCGCGATCGCCGGCGGCGTCGACACCGCTTCCGATGCGCCGATCGGCGTCAACGAACGGCTGCGTCGTCTGCTGCTCGAAGCCAACAAAGCCAAGACGACCGGCCAGCGGTTGAAAGCGCTCGCGGGATTCCGGCCGTCGATGCTCGCACCGAACATCCCGGCCGTCGTCGAGCCGCGCACGAAGCTGTCGATGGGACAGCACTGCGAGATCATGGCGAAGGAGTGGCAGATCGCGCGCGAGGATCAGGATCGGCTCGCCTATGAATCGCATCGCAATGCGGCAGCCGCGTACGACGCGGGCTTCTATTCCGATCTGATCGTGCCGTTCGCGGGACTCGAGCGCGACAACAATCTGCGTGCCGACATTTCGCTCGAGAAGCTCGCGACGCTGAAGCCTGCTTTCGACAAGCAGAACGGCACGCTCACCGCGGCTAACTCGACGCCGCTCACCGACGGCGCTTCCGCCGTGCTGCTCGGATCGGAAGACTGGGCGAAGGAGCGCGGCTACAAGGTGCAGGCGTATCTGTCGTGGTGCGAAACGGCTGCGGTCGATTTCGCGGGGCCGAAGAAAGAAGGCTTGCTGATGGCGCCGGCGTACGCGGTGCCGCGCATGCTGCAGCGCGCGGGCATGAAGCTGCAGGATTTCGATTTCTACGAGATCCACGAAGCCTTCGCCGCGCAGGTGCTGTGCACGCTGAAGGCCTGGGAAGATCGCAAGTACTGCAAGGACAAGCTGGGGCTCGACGCGCCGCTCGGCTCGATCGATCGGAGCCGACTCAACGTCAAGGGCGGCAGCCTCGCGTGCGGCCATCCGTTCGCGGCGACCGGTGGACGCATCCTCGCCGGTGCGGCGAAAATCCTGGATGAGAATGGGGGCGGGCGCTGCCTGATCTCCATCTGCGCAGCCGGTGGCCTCGGGGTCACCGCCATCATCGAGAAGTAGGGGAGACTGCGCCGGCCAAGAGCCGGCGCAATCGTTTTTAGAAGGGGGAGTGAATGAACCTGTTTCGTACCAAGGCGATCGACGCATCGGGCTCCAGCGGCTTGAAGCGCGATCTCAACGCCTTCGATCTCACCATGCTGGGCGTCGGCGCGATCATCGGCGCCGGCATCTTCGTGCTCACCGGACGCTCCGCGGCAACGGAAGCGGGACCGGCGATCATGCTGTCGTTCGTCATCGCCGGCATCGCGTGCACGTGCGCAGCGCTCGCATACGCGGAGCTCGCGGCAGCCATCGGCGGCGCGGGCAGCGCCTACAGCTACGGCTATGCGGGATTCGGCGAGCTGCCCGGCTGGATCATCGGCTGGATGCTGCTCGCGGAATACGCGCTGTCGGTGTCGACCGTCGCCGTCGGTTGGTCGGCCTATTTCAACGACGGCCTGATCGCGCTCGGCAAGGTGTTCGGCGGCGATTGGGGATTCCCGCCGTCGCTGCTACACGGGCCGTTCGAGGGGAGCGGCGGCATCATCAATCTGCCGGCGTCCGCGTTGCTCGTCGCGCTCGGCTTGCTGCTCGCGAGCGGCGCGAAGTCGAGCGCGCGCTTCAACGCGGTGATGGTGATCATCAAGCTCTCGGCGATCATCCTGTTCATCGTCGTGGCGATCGGCCACTTCGATTCGGCGAACTGGCATCCGTTCATTCCGGCGCGCGAGGTCGGCGCGGACGGTCACGCGCACTTCGGCATCCCCGGCGTTCTCTCGGGTGCCGCGCTCGTGTTCTTCGCCTACATCGGCTTCGATGCGGTTTCGACTTCAGCGGAAGAGACGGCCAATCCGCAGCGCGATCTGCCGATCGGCATCGTCGGCTCGCTGCTGATCTGCACCGTGCTCTACATCATCGTGTCCGGTCTGCTCACCGGCATCGTGCCGTATCGCGAGCTCAACACGGCAGCGCCGGTATCGCACGCGCTGCTGATGCTGAACATGAACAAGGTTGCAGGACTGATCTCGATCGGCGCGATCGCGGGTCTCACGACTGTGTGTCTCGTCATGTATTACGCGCTCACGCGATTGCTGTTCGCCATCTCGCGAGACGGTCTGCTGCCGCGCGGCATCTCGACGGTGAGCGGGAACGGCAGCCCGCAGCGGATCATCGTGCTCGTCGGCGTGGCGATGGTGCTCCTCGCGGGCCTGCTGCCGCTGAATCGTCTTGCAGAGCTCACCAACATCTCGACGCTCGCCGCCTTCGTCGTCGTGTGCGGCGGCGTGATCTCGCTGCGCGCAAGCCAGCCGAACCTGGTGCGCCCGTTCGTGATGCCGTGGTCGCCGATCCTGCCGATCTTCGGCATGGCTGCGAGCGTGCTCCTGATGGTGAGCCTGCCGCTGACGACGTGGGTCGCGTTCGTGATCTGGATGGCGATCGGCTTTGCCATCTATTTCACCTACTCGTATTCGCACAGCGCGCTGGCGACCTCAAAGTAACTCGAGCTTTTTCCAGGGGAGCGTGATGCAAGCATTCTGGTCGGCCGTCGATTGGATCAACGGCATCCTGCTGTCGGTGCCGATGCTGATGACGCTGCTCGGCATCGGGCTGCTGTTCACCGTGTGGAGCGGCTTCTGTCAGTACCGCTCGCTCACGCATGGCGTGATGCTCACGGCAGGCAAGGGCATCGAGACCGAGCACGGACCCGGCGCGCTGACGCACTTCCAGGCGCTGACGGCGGCGCTGTCGGGAACGGTCGGGCTCGGTGCAATCGCCGGCATGGCGATCGCCGTCGAGCTCGGCGGACCCGGCGCGGTGTTCTGGATGTGGACGATCGGCATCGTCGGCATGGCGCTCAAGAGCACCGAGGTCACGCTGTCGCTGCTCTATCGCGATGTCTCCGAGCCCGAGAATCCGCACGGTGGCTCGATGTTCATCGCGCGCGACGGGCTGGGCAATCTGCGTCCCGGCCTGAAGCGTTTCGGCACGATCGTC
>DASRHK010000035.1:0-19851 GCA_035650495.1 Nevskiaceae bacterium
CCGCGACTGGCGCGTGATCGCGCGCGCCTGATCGAGGCGGGCGACGGCGACGCGCAGGTCGGTGTTGGCGCGCAGCGCATCGTCGATCAGGAGCGTCAGCACCGGATCGTCGAACGTGCGCCAGAACTCCACGACCGGCGCACCGGCCTTGTAAGTTGCTTCCTGCGCGCCATGAAACTCGCCGGCAACCTGCGTCTTCGGCCGCACATAGTCAGGACCGATGGCGCACGCAGCGAGGCTCGCAGCGGCGATCAACATCGTGAGCTGTTTCACGTGCGTTCTCCGGCCGGGCACTGCCAGCTGCCACGCGGCGCGTCGATCGCAGCGGTGATCAGCGCGTCGACCGGATCGCGGAACACTTCGCGATTCAGCACTTGCTCGCCGTGCGTGACGCCGAGCACGCAGTCGCGCGCTTCGAACGATGCTTGATCGGCGCGCGTCGGTGCGGGAGCGCAGCCGACCAGGATCGCAGCCGTCAGCAGCAGTGTGAGGATCCCCATCGGGGACATGAACCAGAGCCACTCGGCGATTGCGTTACGCATGGGTCACCTGGAGATCGTGCTTGGATACGTCCGTCGCAGCGTGTTGGATGCGCTTCGACGACAGCTTGCGCAGCGCGACGTAGAACACCGGCGTCAGGAACAGGCCGAACAGCGTGACGCCGATCATGCCGCTGAACACTGCGATGCCGGTCGCCTTGCGCACTTCGGCGCCGGCGCCGTGCGACAGCACGAGCGGGACGACGCCGGCGATGAACGCCACCGAGGTCATCACGATCGGGCGCAGCCGCAGGCGCGTCGCTTCGATCGCGGCCTGCAGCGTCGTGCGGCCGGCCGCTTCGAGGTCGCGCGCGAACTCGACGATCAGGATCGCGTTCTTCGACGACAGGCCCATGAGGACGACGAGGCCGATCTGCACGAAGATGTTGTTGTCGCCGCCGGTGAGCCACACGCCGGTCAGCGCCGCGAGCATCGACATCGGCACGATCAGGATCACCGCGAGCGGCAGCGTCCAGCTCTCATACAGCGCGGCCAGCACGAGGAACACCAGCAGCACCGACAGCGGGAACACGATCAGCGCCGCGTTGCCCTGCGTCGATTGCTGATAGGACAGATCGGTCCACTCGAACGACATGCCGTTCGGCAGGACTTTCGCGGCGGTCGCGGCAACCGCGGCCATCGCTTGCGACGACGACAGCAGGCGCGGATCGGCCTGGCCGACGAGATCCGCCGCCGGATAGCCGTTGTAGCGGATCACCGGATCGGGACCGTAGGTCTGCGTGAAGCTGACCACGCTGCCGATCGGCACGAGCTCGCCCTTGGCGTTGCGCGTGCGCAGATCGCTGATCGTCTCGACGCGCTTGCGGAACGGCGCGTCGGCTTGCGCGACGACCTGGAAGGTGCGGCCGAATCGGTTGAAGTCGTTCACGTAGATCGAGCCGAGATAGACCTGCAGCGTCTCGAACAGATCGCTGATCAGCACGCCCTGCGCTTTGGCTTTCGCGCGATCGACGTGCGCGTCGAGCTGCGGCACGTTGGCCTGATACGACGTGATCGGGAACGACATGCCGGGGATCTTCGAGACGGTGCCGGCGAGCGCCTGCGTCGCCGTCTGCAATTCGCCGTAGCCGCGGCCCGAGCGATCCTGCACGTACATCGAATAGCCCGAGCCGGTGCCGATGCCGAGGATCGGCGGCGGCATGATCGCGAAGCCGAAGCCGTCCTGCAGCTTGGAGAACTTGCCCATCAGCTCGCCGGCGATCTCCGTCGCCGGGCGCTTGCGCTGGTCGAACGGCTTCAGCGGGAAGAAGATCGCGCCCGTGTTCGGCGTGTTGGTGAACTGCAGCGCGTTCAGGCCGGGGAACTGCACGGCGTGATCGACGCCCTCGGTCTGCAGCGCGATGTCGCCCATCTTGCGCGCGAGCGCTTCGGTGCGCTCGAGCGAAGAGCCTTCCGGCGTCTTGATGATGCCGATGAGATACAGCTTGTCCTGCGTCGGGATGAAGCCGCCCGGCACCTTGTTGAACGCGAGCACCGTCAGCGCGATCAGGCCGCCATAGAGCAGGAACATGCGGCCGCTGCGGCGGAGCACGCCTTGCACGCCGCCGGAATATTTCTCCGACGCCGTGTGGAAGAAGCGGTTGAACGGACGGAACACCCAGCCGAACAGGCGATCGATGATGCGCGTCGGCAGATCCTTCGCCGCGCCGTGCGGCTTGAGCAGATACGCGGCGAGCGCCGGCGACAGCGTCAGCGAGTTGACCGCCGAGATCAGCGTCGAGATCGCGATGGTCACCGCGAACTGCTTGTAGAACTGTCCGGTGACGCCGTTGAGGAACGCCATCGGCACGAACACGGCCGTGAGCACGAGCGCGATCGCGACGATCGGGCCGCTCACTTCCTTCATCGCCTGCCGCGCGGCTTCCTTCGGCTTGAGACCGTTCTCGATGCTGCGCTCGACGTTCTCGACGACGACGATCGCGTCGTCGACGACGATGCCGATCGCCAGCACGAGGCCGAACAGCGTCAGCGTGTTGATGGAGAAGCCGAGCAGCTTCAGCACGGCGAACGTGCCGACGATCGATACCGGAACCGCGAGCAGCGGGATCAGCGACGCGCGCCAGGTCTGCAGGAAGAGGATCACGACCAGCACGACGAGCAGGATGGCGTCGAGCAGCGTCTCGACGACGGCCTTGATCGAGTCGCGCACGAAGACGGTCGGGTCATAGACGATCTGCCACGACACGCCTTCCGGGAATTGCTTCGCGAGCTCGGTCATCTTCTCGCGCACGTGATTCGACAGCTCGAGGGCGTTGGAGCCCGGCGCCTGATAGACCGGGATCGCAACGGCCTGCTTGTTATCGAGCAGCGAGCGCAGCGAGTACTCGGACGCGCCGAGCTCGAGACGCGCGACGTCGGAGAGGCGCGTCACTTCACCGTTCTCGCCGGTCTTGATGACGATGTCGCCGAACTCCTGCTCGGTGACGAGGCGGCCCTGCGCGTTGATCGAGACCGTGAAGTCAGTGGGATCGCTCTGCGGCGGCGCCCCGAGCTGACCGGCGGAGACCTGCACGTTCTGCTCGCGGATCGCGCGCACGACGTCGCCGGCGGTGAGCCCGCGCGAAGCGACTTTGTTCGGGTCGAGCCAGATGCGCATCGAATAGTCGCCGGCGCCGAAGATACGCACGTCGCCCATGCCGGGCAGCCGCGCGAGCTCGTCCTTGATGTGGAGCACGGCGTAGTTGCGCAGATACACCATGTCGTACTGATTGTTCGGCGACGTCAGGTGCACCACCATCGTCAGCATGGTCGATCGCTTGCGCGTCGTGACGCCGAGGTTGCGCACCGACTCGGGCAAGCGCGGCAGCGCCTGGCTCACGCGGTTCTGCACCTGCACCTGCGCGAGGTCGACGTCGGTGCCCGGCTTGAACGTCACGGTGGTGACGAGCACGCCGTCACTGCCGGCGACCGACTTCATATAGATGAGGTTCTCGACGCCGGTGATCGCGTCCTCGAGCGGCGAAGCGACGGTTTCGGCGATCACCTTCGGATTCGCGCCGGGATACGTCGCGGTGACCTGCACGGTCGGCGGCACCACTTCCGGATACTCGCTGATCGGCAACAGCGGCAGCGCAATCGCGCCCGCGACGAAGATGATGATCGACAGCACTGCGGCGAAGATCGGTCGATCGATGAAGAAGCGCGAGAGGTTCATGACTTGTTCTCGTTGTTCTGAAGGAATGGCGCTCCCTGCCTTGCAGCGTGGTGACGGGGAGAGACGTCAGAGCTGCGACTGTTGGGGGGCAGGGGGGAAGGCAGGGAGCGCGCAAGCATGGCGAGTCGTCCTTATTACGGCTCGCTACGGATGGAGGCGGTCTGCAGCGAAGGCGCGGCCGTCGTCTTGTCCATCGCGACGACCTGCGGCTTCACCTGCATGCCGGGGAAGAACACTTTCTGCACGCCGTTGACGATCACGCGATCGCCCGGCTTCAAGCCGTCGGCGACGACGACGAGTCCGTCGCTGGCGCGGCCCAGCTTGACGTCGCGGCGCTCGGCCTTGTCGTCCGCTCCGAGCACGTAGACGTACTTGCGGTCCTGATCGGTCAACACCGCTTTCTCGTCGATCAGCAGCGCGCTGTACTTGCTCGAGCCGAGCAGCTTCACGCGGGCGAACAGGCCCGGCGTGAAGATGCGGTCCTTGTTGTCGAGCACGGCGCGGGCGCGGATCGTGCCGGTCGCGGCGTCGACCTGATTGTCGACGAAATCGACATAGCCCTGATGCGGGAAGCCGCTCTCGTTGGAAAGACCGACCTGCACCGGATTGCGCGCGTCGCGAGACGAAGGACGCGAGCCGTCCCGCGCCATCTGGTTGTAGCGCAGGTAAGTCTGCTCGTCGCCCTGGAAGTAGACGTAGACCGGATCCAGCGACACGACCGTCGTCAGCAGCGAGGCCGGCTGTGTCGTGACGAGGTTGCCGGCGGTGATCAGCGCACGGCCGGCGCGGCCGTCGATCGGCGAGCGGACTTCGGTCCACTCGAGATTGAGCTTCGAGGTCGTCACTGCGGCTTCGGCGGCGCGGACGCTGGCCGTCGCCTGCGTCGAGGCGGCGACGCGCTGGTCGTACTCTTCCTTGGAGATCGCGTGCGACTCGAGCAGCTTCTCGGCGCGGGCGACCTGGCTCCGGGTCAGCTCAGCTTCCGACCTGGCGCGCGCCAAGACCGCTTCGGCGCTGGCGAGGTCGGCGCGATAGGGGCGCTGGTCGATGACGAACAGCACGTCGCCCTTGCGGACTTCCTTGCCTTCGGCGAAGTTGACCTGGTCGATGTAGCCCGACACGCGCGGGCGGACGTCGACCGACTCGACCGCTTCGACGCGGCCGGTGAACTCGTCCCACTGGGTGACGTCGCGCGCCACCACTTCGGCGACGCTGACTTCGGGGGCTGCCGGCGCGGCGGCCGCAGCCTTGGCGTGCGAGTCCGAGCAGGCAGCCAGCACCAGCGCTGCCGCGACCGAGAGACCCGCCAAGCTCAATGTCCAGACCTTCATGTTCTTCTCCGTTCGAATCCAGTTCCGACTGCTTCGTGATCTAGTCGAACCGGCGGTGGTCAAATCGACAGCAGACTGTGTTACGATGTGACTATACCGTTCGGTATCGCTGGAGCGAGACGATACTGACCGGTAACTCTCCTGTCAAGAGGTGTGAGGAAATGAAGGCCCAAACTGTGATGAAGCCCGCAAAAGCGGAAACCACGAAGAGCGAGCCGTGCAGCGAGCCGCGCTGCGCGCGCGACCGCATCTTCGATACCGCGCGGGACCTCTTCTACAAGCAGGGAATCCGCGCGGTTGGCGTCGAGACGATCGCCAACGAGGCGGGCACCACCAAGATGAGCCTCTATCGACACTTCCCGTCGAAGGACGAGCTCACCGCCGAGTGCCTGCGCGCCGATCGCGCCGAATTCGACGAGTGGTGGAACGAGGTCATTGCCAAGGCGTCTACGCCGCGCAAGAAGCTCGAGGCGCTGTTCTCCGCGTTCCAATCCAACGTGTGCGAAGACGCCGACGGTCGCGGCTGTCCGATCTCCAACGCCGCGGTCGAGCTGCCGGATCCGAAGCATCCCGCGCGCAAGGTCGTCTTCGAGCACAAATCCGACATGCGCAAGCGGCTGCAGGATCTGTGTCGCGAAATGGGTGCGCGCAAGCCCGACAAGCTCGGCGACGCGCTGTTCCTGCTGATGGAAGGAACCTACATGGCGCGGCTCGTGTTCGGCGTCGACGGGCCAGGGCAGGTCGTGCTCAAGGCCGCGAACGCGCTGATCGACGCGGAGAAGGCTGCGCCGTAAGCGCGCTCGAGCCTCAGTGGTGCTCCACCGCTGACGGCGACACCGCGCTCGCTTGATTTCCCCACGCCGCGCGCACGTAGGTCAGAACCGCGGCGATCTCTTCGTTGCTCAGCACGTTCGCGTAAGGCGGCATGCCGTAGGGCTGCGGCTGTAGCGCGGTGCTGGCTCCATAGCCGCCGAACAACATCGTCTCGATCGCGTTCGATGGCGACGGCGCGTTGACGAGACGATTGCCTGCCAGCGCGGGATAAGCGTAAGGCTTCCCTTGTCCGTCTTCGCCGTGGCAATCAGCGCAGTGCTTGCGGTACACGGATTCGCCCTTGCTCGCGAGCTGCTTGCGCTCGCGCTCGGGCACTGGGTATGGCGAGCTCTCCGTTGCAATCTCTCGATGCGGCAGCGATCGCAGATACTCGACCATCGCAGCGATGTCGGCATCGTCGAGGTGCTGCAAGCTCCGGAAGACGACTTCGGCCATCGGGCCGCTCATGACGTCGCGCTTCGATGCGCCGCCCTTGAGCAGACGCGCGAGCTCCGCGGCGTCGTCATCGCTGATCGGCGTCTCGGTCGCGAGCGGTAAGGCGTCCCAGCCGAGCATCGGGATCCGCCCACCGGCGTACTGTTTCGACTTCGGCGCGCCGCCCAGCCAATTGCGTCCGGAGTGGCAGGCGCCGCAATGGCCGACGCCCTCGACCAGATACGCGCCGCGATTCCATGCTTCGCTTTTCGAAGCGTCCGTGCGGAACTCGGCCGGACGGAAATAGAGCGCCCGCCAGACGCGCAGCGCAAGTTGTGTGTCGTAGGGGAACCGAAGCGAGGCCGGCGTCGTGGTTTGTCGCGTCGGCTTCAGCGTGCGCAGGTACGCGAACATCGCATCGGCATCTTCGCGCGAGATCAGCGTGTAGTTGGTGTAGGGGAATGCTGGATACAGGCGTCGACCGTCGCGCGATCGACCGTAGTGCAGCGCGTTCCAGAAATCGTCGGCGTTCCATTGCCCGAGGCCGGTTTCATCGTCGGGCGTGAGATTGGAGCTGTAGAGCGAGCCGAACGGCGTCGGCACTTCGCGATCACCGGCGAAGGGCGTGCCGCCGATCGTGGTGTGACAGGCGACGCAATCGCCTGCCGTGACCAGATAACGTCCGCGATCGATTTGCCCCGCGCTTGCGACTTGCCGCGAGCTTGTCGCTTGCGATCGCGTCCAGCCTCGATCCGGCGCCTGCAGCCAGATCCACACGCCGACGGCAGCGGCGATCGCGATGGCGAGCGCGAGCAAAGTCCATCGCTTCACTGCACGCCTCCGCAACGCAGCGGCAGCGGATCGGGCGCGCGCTCCGACGGACGATAGCTCGCGAGCGTCGGACGGCTCGCAATCCACGCGGTGGCCGCTTGCAGCTCCGCGTCGGAAAGCTTCGTCGCAATCTCGGCCATGCAGTCGGGATCGCGCGCTTTGCGCACGCCGCTGCGCCACGCGCCGAGCTGCGCCTGCAGATATTCGACCGGCAGGCCGACGAGTCCGGGAATGGACGGTTGCGCGCCCGTCAGCGATTCACCATGGCAACCCTGGCACGCCGGCACGCCGCGCGAAGGATCGCCGCGCTCGACGATCGCTCGTCCCTGTGCGAGCGTCTGCTCGGAGCCGATCGTGCGCGGCTCGGCGACCGCCATCGGCTGCGATGCGTAGTACTGCGCCATCGCGAGCAGGTAGTCGTCGGACAGATACGCGAACATGCGCTGCATGATCGTGTGGCGGCGCCGACCGTCGCGGAAGTTGAACATCTGCTGCTGCAGATAGCCGGCCGGCTTGCCGGCGATCGACGGGAAATATTCGTCGGCTTGCGAGTGCCCTTGCTTGCCGTGGCAGGTCGCGCAGGGCACGACGCGGTCCTGGATCGCGTGATCGTCCTGCGCGAGCGATGTGCTCGCGAGGCCGATGGCCGCGAAGAGGGCAGCGCTCACGCGCCAGAGTAGTTCCATGCCGTCAGTGTCGCGCGAAATGCAGCGCGACCTGAACTGCCGTGTAGAAGATCAGCGCCACGACGCCGGTTCCGGCGAACGCAATGGCGATGAACTGCCACGGCTTGCCGCGCTTGAAATCGCGCTCGCGATTCCTCGAGCTCTGGACTCCGAAGAACGCGCTGGCGACGCTGCCGACCACTTGCCAGAGCGAGGGCGAGCCATCTGTCGTGGACATCGGGGATCTCATCGATTCGATGCGCGCACCGTACACCCCGCAGCGCCCCGCAACCATTGGACGATGGTGTTAGCCGAGGTCGAACACCAGCACCTCGGCCCTGCGGCCTTCGCTCAGCGTGAGCGTGTCGGCGTCGGTGAGCTTGAGCGCGTCGCCGGTCTCGAGGCCTTCGCCATTGGCGAGCACGCTGCCGCGCGCGACGTGCACATAGACCTTGCGGCCTTTGCCGATCGGCAGTGTCGCTTCTTCATCGCCGTCGAACAGTCCGGCGTAGACGCGCGCATCCTGATGGATGAGCACGGAGCCCTCCGCGCGGTCCGGTGAGGCGACCAGGCGCAGCTTGCCGCGCTTCTCTTCCGCGGAGAAATTCTTTTCCTCGTAGCTCGGCGCGATGCCAGTCGCGCTCGGCTGGATCCAGATCTGCAGGAAGTGCAGCGGCTCCGACGTCGACGGATTGAACTCGCTGTGGCGGATTCCGGTGCCCGCGCTCATGCGCTGCACGTCGCCCGGACGGATCGTCGAGCCGTTGCCGAGGGAATCCTTGTGCGCGAGCTCGCCCGACAGCACGTAGCTGATGATCTCCATGTCGCGATGGCCGTGCGTGCCGAAGCCCGAGCCGGGCACGACGCGATCCTCGTTGATCACGCGCAGCGGCCCGAACTGGACGTGCTCGGGATGGAAGTACTCGGCGAACGAGAAGCTGTGGTACGAGTTGAGCCAGCCGTGATCGGCGTGGCCGCGGTCATCGCTGCGTCGGATCTCGATCATGCGTGTTCTCCGGTGAGCTCCCAATATGGGGACGCTGCGCCGATGACCAAGTCCGTGCGGGAACGGGAGAAGACGAGGGGAGGGGCTGGGTCTCGCGAAAAATGGTCGGGGTGACAAGATTCGAACTTGCGACCCCCTGCGCCCAAGGCAGGTGCGCTACCAGGCTGCGCTACACCCCGACGGGCGCGGATTATCGCTGATATCCCGGGTGACGATCGAATCAACGCCCGTCGTCACGGTCCAAATCCTGTGGCAATAGCGACAGGAGGCGTCATGAAAGTGCTGTTTGGTTGTGCCGCGGTCCTGGTGGCCGCGGTCGCTGTGCCGGGCGCGCACGCCGCGAGCCGCGGCGGGGAATGCAGCGTCACCCATCACGATTGCTATCCCGCGTGCGTGCAGATGACGCCCGATGGCTCCGACTGCGCCAGGACGCGGCAAGTCTGCAAGGACATCTGCGGGCCGAAGCCCGCGTATCCGGCGATCAGCAATACGGAGCGCGCCGACATCCAGCGATTCGAGGAGCAGCGTTACAACAGCGGCAACGTGACGATCCTCCCGAGCAATCCGCGCTCGCCGAGCGATGTATCCAGCCCGGTCGACCCCGCGCAGGAAGCGCCGTACGTGACGAGCCCGCCGAACCCCTGAAACAGTTCTGCGTGAAATCCTCGCCGCGCCTCGAGCGCGGCGATTTTTTTCATGTGGGTGACGTGATGCGGTGATGCGGGTGGCGGCGCCGGGACGACGGCCACGCTCCATTCCGATTCACCAGGGGGCTTCTCGGTGGAGGCGACCGGCTCGCGAGCCCGGCGCCGCCATGATCGCGATTGCTCTCACGGCCAGCGCTTCGGGAATCGGATCTTCACCGGCAATCCGCTCTGCAGCGCGCGAACGCCCGCGACGGTGCCGGGTTCGACAAAATCCATACGCACGAGCACACCCATCGCAGTGTGCCCCTCGGAAAGCGGCACTTCACGGGCCGCCGCCTGTGCGACGTCGGTGATGCGGGCGGATCGGCGTTGACCATCGGGGAATACGACGGTCGCCTGCTGTCCCGTCTTGGCGTATTCGAGCTGATTCGGCGGGACGTATGCAGCGACGTGCAGCTCCCGTGTACCCGGCACGATGTAGCCCGGTGCCTCGATCACCGGCGAATAGGCGAGGCGCAGCACGAGATAGACGAGCGGGCTCAGGAAAGCGATGAGCACCAGCCACCATCCTCGGCTGCGCGTCGGTCGCACATAGCGCAAATGGACGCGACTTTCCGCGTCTCCCTCCGCCAGCGCCGGCTTGGCAAATCTCATTCTCATGCATCCCTCCATGCCGGAAGTGGCAAGGCTCATGCCATGCCACGGGCGGCTTGATTGCGAGAGAGATTTCCATCGCAATGCACCAGACGGTTCCGCGATGCGTTGCCGAACGCCGACGAAGCGCCGTTGCAAACTGTTTAAAGCGTTGTTTGCCAACGCCGCGGCCCTGTCGTTCTGTGGCGACAGCGCCGCCTTGCCCCTAAACTGCGCCGCAACTGCATTCGCGCCCGTAGCTCAGCTGGATAGAGCAACGGCCTTCTAAGTCGTAGGTCGCACGTTCGAATCGTGCCGGGCGCGCCAATTTGACCGATTCGGCTAAGCTCACGTCCACAAAGACAAGCCGAGTCCCAGGGGAGAGACCAATGTTCGGGCGTTTGATGCCTCGCGGCGGACAGTTCTTCACGCTCTTCATCGAGCATGCCGACCAGCTCGTGCTCGGCGCGCAGGAGCTCAAGGCGCTGATGAACGCCGTCGACGAGCTGCCGGACCGCAAGCGCAACATCGAGAAGATCGAGCATCGCGCGGACAAGGTGACGATGCGCACCATGCAGCTCCTGCATCAGACCTTCATCACGCCGATCGACCGCGACGAGATCCACCAGCTGATCACGCGCATGGACGACATCCTCGACCTGATGGAGGACGTGTCGCAGTGCATGTTCCTCTACGACATCAACAGCGTCACCGACGAGGCGCGCCAGCTCGCGGACATCTGCCTGCGCAGCACGCAGCGCATCCATAACGCCGTGGAGCATCTGTCGAACCTGAGCTACGCCAAGACGATCCTCAATCTCTGCGGCGAGATCGACCGGTTCGAGAGCGACGCGGATCACGTGATGCGCGAAGCCATGGCCAAGCTGTTCCGCGCGGAGACCGACGTGAAGCGCCTGTTCAAGATGAAGGAGATCTACCAGCTGCTCGAATCGGTCACCGATCGCTGCCAGGACGTCGCCAACATCATCGAAGGCATCGTGCTCGAGAACGGCTGATCGTCATGGTGATCGGCCTCGGTGTGCTCGCGCTCCTGATCGCTGTTGCGCTCGTATTCGACTTCATGAACGGCTTCCACGATGCGGCGAATTCCATCGCCACCATCGTGTCGACCGGCGCCATGTCGCCGCAGTGGGCGATCGTGTGGGCCGCGTTCTTCAACTTCATCGCGTTCCTGTTCTTCGGGCTGCACGTCGCCGCCACGGTGGGCAAGGGCGTCGTCGATCCGAAAGTGGTCGACGCCTACGTCGTTTTCGGCGCGCTGGTCGGTGCGATCAGCTGGAATCTCGTGACCTGGTACTACGGCATCCCGTCGAGCTCGTCGCACGCGCTGATCGGCGGCCTCGCCGGCGCTGCGATCGCGAAGGGCGGCACGGGTACGCTGATCGCCGCCGGCTTCACCAAGACGGCGTTCGCGATCGTGCTGTCGCCGACGCTCGGATTCCTGCTCGGCGCGATGCTCATGGTGCTGTCCGCCTGGATCGGCTATGCGATGAAAGCCAAGCGCGCCGAGCGCTGGTTCAACCGGCTGCAGTACGTGTCGGCGGCGCTCTACAGCCTGGGCCACGGCAGCAACGATGCGCAGAAGACCATGGGCATCATCTGGCTGCTGCTGATCGTGTCGGGCGCGATCCATGCCAACGACGAGCTGCCGATCTGGGTCGTGCTCGCGTGCCAGACGGCGATGGGACTCGGAACGCTATTCGGTGGCTGGCGCATCGTGCGCACGATGGGCATGCGCATCACCAAGCTGCGTCCCGTCGGTGGCTTCTGCGCTTCCGCGAGCGGTGCCGCCACGCTGTTCCTCGCGACGAGCCTCGGCGTCCCGGTGTCGACGACGCACACGATCACCGGCGCCATCATCGGCGTGGGATCGGCGCGCACCGTTCAGGCGGTGCGTTGGGGCGTCGCAGGCAACATCGTGTGGGCGTGGATCTTCACGATCCCGGCGTCCGCGTTCATCGCCGCGATTGCCTGGGGACTCGCGCGAGCGATCTTCTGAGCGACCCGCGCGCCGAGCGGTCAAAAGCGCGCGGCCAACGGTCGCGATTGCGGCGAAGCCCCTGCGATCCGGTATAACGAGTCGGCCTCGTCGGGGAACTGCGTGACCAAGCTCCTGCCGCTCGTGTGGTCGATGCTGTGGCGTCGCAAGCTGCGCACCGCGCTCACGTTCTCGTCGATCGCAGTCGCCTTCCTGCTGTTCGGCATGCTCGAGTCGTTCCTCGCGATCTTCGGCAGCGCGATCCATATCGCCTCTTCGGATTACGTCCAGGTGTTCCACCGCTACGGGCCGATCAAGGGATTGCCGTATGCGTATCGAAGCCAGATCGCCGCGATTCCCGGCGTGAAGCTGGCCGAGCCGCTGGTCATCTTCCCGATCCAGTACCGCGACGCCAGCAACTCGACGCAACCCTCGCTCGCCGTCGATCCCGACACGGTGTTCGAGGATGAGCGTTTCGTCGCGTCGCCGCAGGCGCAGAAGGCATTCCGCCAGACGCGCGAGGGCATGCTCGCGGGGCGGCAGCTGGCGGAGAAGTTCGGCTGGAAGATCGGCGACCGGATCCCAGTGCGATGTCCGCTGATCAAGCGCAAGGACGGCGCCGATCATTGGGAGTTCGAGCTCGTCGGCCTGTTCGAGTTCAACGAGAAGATCTTCGGCAAGGGCGTTTCCGCCATGCGCGCGTTCGTGCGCTACGACTATGTCGACGAAGCGCGCATCGATCCCGGCACGGCGCATCTCTATTTCGTGCGAGTCGTCGATCAGGCGCACCTGACCGAGGTCAGCAAGGCGATCGAGCACCTGTTCCAGAACTCCGCCAACCCGGTCAGGGCGCAGAGCGAGGCGGAAGCGCTGCGCCAGCAGATCAGCCAGATCGGCGACGTCGGGCTGATCATCACGTCGATCCTCTCCGCCGTGTTCTTCACGCTCGTCGTCGTCGCGGGTAACACGATGATGCGGGTGTTCCGCGAGCGCATCCCGGAGCTCGCGGTCCTCAAGACGCTCGGCTTCCGTGACGTCACCGTCGCCGCGATGATCGGCATGGAATCGATGCTGCTGTGCGCGGCCGCAGGCATCACCGGCATCGTGGCGGCGTGGCTGCTGCTGAAGCCGCTTGCCCACGCGGTCGCCGACGTGCTGCCGTTCCTGCGCATGGAGCCGTCGACGGCCGTTGCCGGCGTGCTGCTCGCCATCGCGCTCGGCGCGATCGCGAGCGCAATCCCGGCGTGGCAATCGGCGCGGCTCAACGTCGTCGAAGGGTTGCGCGCATGATCCTGCGCATGCTCGCGATCACCGGCATGAACCTGAAGAGCCTGCCGGCGCGCTGGGGCACCGCGCTCGTCGTCGTCGTGTGCCTCACAGGCGTGACCGGCGTGCTGGTGTCGCTGCTCGGCATGGCGCAGGGATTCGAGAAGACGTTCGGCGCCGCGGGTCGCGCCGACCGCGTCGTCGTGCTCTCGACGGGGCAGAACACGGATCTCGACAGCAGCATCACGCGCGAGCAGGCACCGCTGCTCATGAGCGCGCCCGGTTTCGCGCACGGTCAGGACGGCAAGCCGCTCGCAATGCTCGAGCGTTTCACCGTCAGCGATCTGCCCAACGCGCGCACCGGCAAGGACGAGACGCTGATCGTGCGCGGCGTCGGCGCGAACGTGCTCGGCGTGCGCCCCGAGGCGCATGTGATCGACGGACATCGATTCACGCCCGGCTTGCGCGAGATCGTCATCGGCCGCGCGACGGTCGGGCGCTTCAAGGGCCTCGCGCTCGGACAAGACGTGGAGCTTTCCGGCGTGATCTGGAAAGTCGTCGGCGTGTTCGAGGAGGGCGGCAGCGCGCACGAATCGGAAGCGTGGGGTGACGTCGAAGCCGTGATGACCGCGTACAACCAGGACAGCTACAGCGCGCTCGTCGGCATGCTCGCATCGGACGCGTCGTTCCAGGTGCTGAAGGACGCGATCACCGCCAACCCGAAGCTGTCGCACACGCCGCTGCGCGAGCCCGCGTACTACGAGCGGCAGGGCGGTGTGGTGTCGACCGCGATGCGCGTGCTCGGCTACTTCGTCGCGGTGATCATGGCGATTGGCGCGGTGTTCGCCGCGATCGACACGATGTACGCGTCGGTCGAGGTCCGCAGCGTCGAGATCGCGACGCTGCGCGCGCTGGGATTCGAGGCCACGCCGATCGTGATGTCGGTGCTGCTCGAATGCATCGTGCTCTGCGCGATCGGCGCGCTGATCGGCGGCGCGATCGCTTTCGCGGCGTTCAACGGCTTCACCGCGTCGACGATCGGCGGCGGCACTGGCACGCGCGTGTCCTTCCAGTTCAGCATCGGCGCCGATCTCCTGGCGCAGGCGATCGTGTGGGCTTGCGTGATCGGACTGCTCGGCGGGCTGATGCCTGCGCTGCGCGCCGCGCGGATGCCGATCGTGGAAGCGCTACGGGAAACCTAACGCGCTGCGATCCAGCTCGCGGTCGTGTCGAGCAGCTCCGCAAGAACTTCAGCCGCCTTGCGTCCACTGCGCGCGGGCACCTTGAACGAGTGATCGGCGTCGTCGAAGAGCTTCAGCGTCGCACCGCTCCCGAGCTTTCCGATCAAGGGCCGCAGCAAATCGAGCTGCGCGAATTCGTCGCGCGTGCCTTGCAGGAACAGCATCGGGATCTTCACACTCGACAGATGCGCTGCGCGATCCGTCGACGGCTTGCCCGGCGGATGCAGCGGAAAGCCGAGGAACACGAGGCCGCGCACGCCGGGGAGCGGCGACTCGGCCTGCGCTTGCGACGTCATGCGCCCGCCGAACGATTTGCCGCCGGCGAGCAGCGGCACGTTGGGGAATGTTCTCGCGGCTTCCGCGACAGCCTCGCGCACGGCGGCTTGCGCGATGGCCGGTGAGTCGACGCGCTTGGAGCCGCGCTCCATGTACGGGAAGTTGTAGCGCAGCGTCGCGATGCCGCGTTCGGCGAGTCCTTTTGCAACCGCGGTCATGAACGGATGATTCATGCCCGCGCCCGCGCCATGCGCGAGCACGTAGACCGCCTTCGGGTTCGCGGGTCCCTCGACGAGGACGTTCACGGCGCGAAGCGCATCAATGTCTGCGCGTAGGCGGGCGCCGTCGGCTCGTGCATGAAGTAAACGCAGATCTCTTTCCAGCCCGTCGCGGCGAGACGATCGGCCCAGGCTTTGAGATCCTCGTCGGAATAGTTCTCGAGGCGCAGACGCACGTAGCCCCACGGCGCGGTCTCGACGAGCGCCGGCGCCGATCCATCCTCGCGCTCGGAGAAGCACAGCGACGCGCCGACGGATCGCAGAGCGTCGTAGGTGTCGTCGCCGAACCATTCGTCATTGCGGAATTCGAACGCGGCGCGATGATCGGCCGGAAGCACCTTCAGGAAATCGACGAGGCGGGGGAGGTCCTTCTTGAGATTCGGCGGCAGCTGGAACAACACCGGGCCGCGCTTGTCACCGAGTGCCGCGAGCTGCTGGTAGAGGAACGCGACCGACTCGTGCGCGCCCGGCGGCTTCAAGCGCGAAAGATGCGTGATGCGTCGCGACGCCTTGATCGCGAATCGGAACGTGTCGGGCGTGCACTTCACCCAGTTCTCGAGCATCGCCGTCTTGGGCATCTGATAGAAGGTGTTGTTGATCTCCACCGTCGGCAGACGCTCGGAATAGAACTTGAGCATGCCCTCGGGCTTCATGTCGTCCGGATAGAACGGGCCCTTCCATTCCTTGAACGAGTAGCCGCTGGCACCGGCGTTGATGCGTCGAGCAGTCATAATTCCCGTCATGGCGACGAAAGATCAGCTTCGCGAATACTCCGCGAAACGCAGCTTCAAAGCCACTCCGGAGCCGCCGGCGAAGGTGAGCGCGCTCGACAGCGGACCGCTGATGTTCGTCATCCAACAGCACGCCGCGACGCGCCTGCACTACGACTTCCGCCTCGAATGCGACGGCGTGCTCAAGTCGTGGGCCGTGCCGAAAGGCCCGTCGCTCGATCCGCAGGACAAGCGCATGGCGGTGCCGACGGAGGATCATCCGTACGATTACGGCTCCTTCGAAGGCATCATCCCGCCGAAGCAGTACGGCGCCGGCGAAGTGATCGTCTGGGATTGCGGCGTCTACTCGCCCGACGAAGAGGGACTGTTCTTCCACGATCGCGAAGCCGCGGAGAAACAGGTCCGCGACGGTCTCGCCAAGGGCAAGCTCTCGATCCAGCTGCGCGGCGAGAAGGTGAAAGGCTCGTTCGCGCTGGTGCGCACGAAAGATCCGAAGGCGTGGCTCTTGATCAAGCACAAGGATCGCTTCGTCACGACCGAAGACGTGATCGCCAAGCATCGATCGGTGCTGTCGAGCATCGCCGTCGACGAGATGAAGTTCGCCCCGGTGCATCGCATGCCGGCGACGAATCTGGTGCCGGCCGGACGTGCGGAGCCGCTGCCGAAAGCGCTATTGCCGATGCACGCGGAGATCGCCGACAAGCCCTTCAACGATCCGAGCTGGATGTGGGAGCCCAAGCTCGACGGCTATCGCGTGCTCGCGTTCGTCGATGAAAGCGGTGCGAAGCTGAAGTCGCGACGTGGACTCGATCTGTCGGCTTCGTTCCCGAAATTGTGCGCAGAGCTCGCACAAAACAATCCCGCCGGCACGATCCTCGATGGCGAGATCGTCGCCTTCGACGCTGCCGGCAAGCCGTCCTTCAACGCGCTGCAGAATCGCGTGCAGCTGAAGCACGAGCGCGAGATCGCCGCCGCGGATCGCGAATCGCCGGTCGTCTATTACTGCTTCGATCAGCTGTTCTTCGCCGGCATCGATCTGCGCGGCCGGCCATATCGCGATCGGCGCCGCTATCTCGCGCAGTGCCTGCTGCCGTCGCCGCTCGTGCAGCTCGTGCATGTGAGCGACGACGGTGTGGAGCTCAACAAGGCGGCGATCGCTGCCGGATTCGAGGGCGTCATCGGCAAGCGCAAGGACAGCAGGTACGAGACCGGCAAGCGCGTGTCGTCGTGGGTCAAGGTCAAGCCCACGCAAACCGCGGACTTCGTCATCGGCGGCTACACGAAAGGCCAGGGCGCGCGCGAGTCGCTGGGCTCGCTCCTCGTCGGCCGGCGAGAGGGCGACCAGCTGATCTTCGTCACGCACGTCGGCTCCGGCTTCGACGACAAGACGCTGGCCAAGGTAAAGGGCAAGCTCGAGAAGCTGAAGCGCAAGACCTGTCCGTTCGCCGAGAAGCCGGAGCTGCACGATCCCACGACCTGGGTCGAGCCCGAGCTCGTCGCCGAATTGAAATTCCACAGCTGGACCGAGGACGGCCACCTGCGCGCGCCGGTGTTCGTGCGATTGCGCGACGACGTGGACCTTCGGGACGTTTCGTCATCCCCGCGAAGGCGGGGATCCAGTTTTGCCTCTGCTGTGCCGAAAGAAGAACTGGGCTCCCGCCTTCGCGGGAGCGGCGAAGTGGAGGACGTCCTCGCCCAGCTCGACAACCGCGCGAAGAACTTCACGCTCGCGGTCGGAGCGCACTCGATCAAGCTGACCAATCTCGATCGTGTCTACTGGCCGGCGAATCCCGCCGTGCAGCAGCCGGCGATCACCAAGCGCGACTTGCTGCGCTACTTCGCGCAGGTGTCGCCGCACATCATCCGCCATCTGGAAGACCGGCCCCTGACGATGATCCGCATGCCCGATGGGATCACCAAGCAGCGCTTCTTCCAGAAGCATTGGGAACAGAGCAAGCCCGACTTCGTCGACACGATCACCGTGTTCTCCGAGCACAACGACGAGAGCGGCGAGTATCTCGTGTGCAACAACCTGCCGACGCTGCTGTGGCTCGCACAGTCGGGCACGCTCGAGTTCCACATCTGGCACTCGCGCAGCAAGCTCGACAAGGATTCGCCGATCACCGCCACCGACTTCGCGACGTCGACGCAGTCGCTCGAGGAGTCGATCCTCAACTATCCCGATTACGTCGTGTTCGACATCGATCCGTACATCTATTCGGGCGAAGAGAAACCCGGCGACGAGCCCGAGCTCAACACGGTCGCGTTCGAGAAGGGCAAGGAAGTCGCGTTCTGGCTGCGTGAGCTGCTCAACACGATGCAGCTCGAGCCGATCGTGAAGACCTCCGGCAAGACGGGCCTGCATGTGTTCGTGCCGATCAAGCGCACGATCGATTTCGACGCTGCCCGCCACGTGTCGGAGCTGGTCGGCCGCCATCTGATGCGCCTGCATCCGAAGGACATCACGATGGAATGGAGCATCCCCAAGCGCACCGGCAAGATTTTCATGGACTACAACATGAACGTGCGCGGCAAGACGCTGAACGTCGCCTATTCGCCGCGCGGCGTGGCGGGCGCGCCGGTGTCCATGCCTTTGACTTGGGACGAATTAGCGGGTGCGCACCCGCTCGACTATCGCATGAACAATGTGCCGCAACGCTTGAAAAAGACAGGAGATTGCTGGCAGGATGCGCTGAAGCGGAAGCAAAGCCTCGAGGCCGCGTTGAAAGCCGGCAAGGCCTAGCTCGCGATTCCGCTGTCTATAAGAGCGTCACTCGAGGAGTCGGTCATGGCCGCACGTTCCATCGCTTCGCTCACGGTTTCCTTCGGGCTCGTGTCGATCCCGGTCAAGCTCTATTCGGCGACCGAGGCGTCACGGCAGATCTCCTTCAACCTGCTGCACAAGACCTGCGGCTCGCGGCTGCGCCAGCAGTACTTCTGCATCAAGGAAGACGTGCCGGTCCCGCGCGACGAGATGGTGAAGGGCTACGAATTCGCCAAGGATCAGTACGTGATGTTCTCGCCGGAGGAGCTCAAGGCGATGGAAGAGGCGGGCACGCACGCCGCCGACATCGACGAGTTCGTGCCGCTCGAGAAGGTCGATCCGGTCTACTTCGACAAGGCCTACTACCTCGCGCCCGACAAGGGCGGCGCCAAGCCCTACGCGCTGTTCCAGAAAGCCCTGCTCGAATCGAATCGCTGCGCCATCGGCCGCTGGGCCGCGCGCGGCAAGCAGTACATCGTGATGATCCGGCCCGTTGCCAACGGGCTCGTGATGCAGCAGCTGCTCTACGCCGACGAAGTGCGCTCGATCGGCGAGATCGACATCCCGAAGATCGAAGTGAAGGCCACCGAGCTCAAGCTCGCGCACAAGCTGATCGAGCAGCAGTCGACCGACAAGTTTGATCCGACGCAGTACAAGGACGAGGTGCGCGAGCGCGTCGAGAAGGCGATCGAGCAGAAGGTCGAAGGCCACGAGATCACCATGGCGGAAGAGCCCGCCGGCACCGGCGCACAGGTCATCGACCTCATGGAAGCGCTGCGCGCGAGCCTCGAGAAGAAGGGCGGCGGCAAGCGCGTCGCCGAGGCGGCCAAGGAAGAGCACGTCGAGACGCCGGTGGTGGCGCGCAAGCCTGCGAAGCGCGCGACGGCCGAGCATCACGCGCCCCGGAAAAGAAAATCCTCGTGATCTCGTCGCTCCCGCGTAGGCGGGAGCCCAGTTCTCTCGAAAACTGGATTCCCGCCTTCGCGGGAATGACAATACGAAGATGCATCAGTACGGCGTCCGCGAAGTCGAGAAGATGCTGCGCCTGCCGCGCAGCACGATCCGCGCGCTGATCGACGCCGGTTTCGTCGCGCCCGCGCGCGGCCCGCGCAACACCTATCTCTTCTCCTTCCAGGACCTGATCATCCTGCGCACCGCGCAGACGCTGGCGAGCGCGAAAATCCCGGCAAAGCGCATCAACCGATCGCTCAAGGAGCTGCG
>DASRHK010000036.1:0-61486 GCA_035650495.1 Nevskiaceae bacterium
CAGTGGTTGCGAGCGAATCCCGATGAGTTCGTTGACCTCATCCGCGCGATCCAGCAAGCGGCGAAGGAGACGTCTCGATGAAGGACCCGATCGAAAATCCTCAAGGCGAACTTCTCTTCGACGCCATGCCCGAGGAGCGCGTTGCTGCTGAGGCGGAGGCGCTGGACAGGCCCGACATCCCCGCGCATGCGGATGAAGAGCGTCTCGCGCAACTGAAAGCTGCAAGCCGGTCCAAGAACACGCAGCGCGGCTATCGATCCGACTGGAAGGCGTTCGAAACGTGGTGCAAGGCGTCCGGGCGCGTCGCGTTGCCGGCTACGCCTGCGACAGTCGAGAGATTCATCGTTGCCCAGGACCGCGCCGGTCGCAAATACGCATCGATTTGTCGGCGCATGTCGGGGATTCGGGATAGGCATTGCGAACACGGCCACGCGTCGCCGACAAGCAGTGAAGAGGTCAAGAAAGTCTTGCGCGGCCTTCGTCGTGATCCCTCCAGGCCGCCGCCGAATCCAAAGATTGCGCTGACGGCTGCCGAGGTACTCATGATGCTCGCTCAGACGCGCAAGGATGCCACTGGCGTGCGCGATCGCGCGCTCATCGTGCTCGGCTATCAATCGAGCCGCAGGCGATCGGAGATCTCCAGTCTCGATCTCGCAGACGTGTCGATCCACGATGCCGGAATCGAGGTGCGTGTGCGCCGGAGCAAGACGGATCAGGAAGGCGAGGGACTCGTGAATTGGATTGGGGCTGAGGCAAATCCGGCCGCATGTCCAGTCCGTCTGCTGCGGGCGTGGCTGGAGGTCCGCGGAGATCGGCCCGGCCCGCTCTTCTGGCCATGCAGGCGCGGCGGTCATCCATGGTTCGCGCGGCTGAGCGGCCAGGCGATCTGCGAAATCGTCCAGGCATTGGCTGCGAAAGTGGGGATCGATCCGGCTCGCGTCGGAGCACACAGCCTGCGTGCTGGCTTGATTACCGAAGCGATGCTTGCCGGCCACAGTGTTGTCGATGTGATGAAGCACACAGGACATAAATCTGTCGGGACGCTTTCTGGCTATGTCCGACCGCGCGATCCGTTTCGCAAGAACGTTGCTGCCGGCCTACTCAGCGGTGCCAGACACCAAAGCGGCATCCGACACTGACTGCGTATACGCAGCAAGGCGGAGCCCGAGCGAAAGGCCGTCGTCCCGCGTAGATGCATCCGCTGCGCGGTCGAGGCCAGCGGTCATTTCATTAGCTGGTAACGAAAGCATCACTGCGCGCGGAAGCCTAGAGCGGCAAATGTTTCGTCGCGTTCGCAATGTGGATATTCACAGCTCTACGCACATGTGCTTAACCCCAAATGTCCACAGCCACGCTCGCTCAAATCAGAGTTGCGGGGCGCACGACGAATCGTTCTGGTGGTCGCATCGCTCGGTGCCGGGCTCTGGAAGCAAAGTCATGGGACGCAATGAAGTGAATCACCTAGACCTGATCGCGGGCACGCTCGTGGAGCTCACGCCCGATCTTTCCGCAGGCGTACTCGCCGTGCGCCTGGGAGCGCCGGAATGCATGACTGGGATGTCGCGGCGCCGTGTCATCGGCGTTTGGGTGGCGCGGAGGTTTGATTCCTACCGTGCCGAGGGCGCGGAGCCTTTCAACACCGACGGAACGCCGGCGATCTGGGCTTACCAGGCGATTACCGCTGACTACCTGGCTAGGTTCAGACACTAGCCCGGCGTCGCGGCCAGCCGTTGGCCCATGGACTGGCATCCAGCCCGTCTATAGGCCTGCATGGATGACGCAGATGCTACCCGCGATGAGATGCCCGCACTTGAGCTCGCTGCTCGGCGGGCGGCCACAGCGCAGCGTCCCGGACTGAGGCCGTTGGTGGTATCCGCAGCGCAAGCCGCGGACTACCTGTCGATCAGTCGCGGGCTGTTCAACGCACAGGTTCGTCCGCACCTGCGCGACATCCATATCGGACCGCGAGTTGTTCGGTTTGCACTCGAGCAAATCGACGAGTTCGTCGAGCGCGTGAAGGCAGGTATCCCCCATCCAACCCAACAACCAAGCGGCAGGAACTTCAGATGTCGAAAAAACAGCAACGCACGCCGGGACTCTTCCTCCGAGGAGGCTACTGGCACATCGACAAGGTCGTACTCGGTCGGAGACTTTGTGAAACTACGGGCGAGACTGACCGCGCTAAGGCGGAGATGTACCTAGCGCGGCGATGGACTGAAGTTCGCGAAGCAATCATCCATGGCGAACGACCCGTGCGCACGTTTGCTGACGCCGCGAAACGATTTATCGAGGAGGGCATACGAGGCGGGAAGCGCGCGGTCGAACGCGATCTGCAAGATGTGGAATTGCTCAACGAGTACATCGGTCACTTGCCGCTTGATCGCGTGCACGAGGAGGCCCTCGAAGATTTCATCGAGGATCGCAAGAGTGGCAAACGAGCAACGGGGACGATCAATCGCGCGCTCGCGGTCGTGCGGGCGATCCTCAAGCTTGCTGCGACTGTGTGGCGCGATCCGGACACCGGCCTGACCTGGCTTCAGGCACCGGCAACGATTCGCGCTCTCGATGACTCGCGCAAGCGCAAGCCGTATCCGCTGGATTGGCCGGAGGAGGCGCTGTTCGGTTCGCTGCTCCCGTCGCATCTACGCAAAATGTTTCGATACGCAACGAACGCGGGATGTCGCGAGCAGGAGATCTGCAAGCTGCGTTGGGAGTGGGAGATCGAGATCGCAAAGGACGTCAGCGTCTTCGTGCTTCCGGCCGAGATCACCAAGAATGGGGAGGAACGGGTCGTCGTCCTCAATCGGTTTGCGCGTAAGGCCGTCGATCGCGAGCGCGGCAAGCATCCGGTGTTCGTGTTCACGATGCGCAAGGAGATTCGTGAACACAAGCGCGGCCCGATCATCGGTTATGAGCACGTGCCTGTCACGAAAATGCTGAACTCTGCCTGGAAGCGGGCCCGGCGCGACGCTGCGGAAGCTTATGAGCGTCGAATCGGCAGGCCGTGTCCCGATGGTTTCCGCAGGCTTCGCGTGCAGGACGCGCGGCATACGTTTGGTCATCGGCTGCGCGCGAACGACGTGAGCCTCGAAGATCGCCAAGATTTGCTCGGTCACAAATCGGGACGCATTACGACGCACTACTCAGTCGCTGAAGTCATGCGCCTGATTGCGGCCGCGGAGAGCATCTGTAAACTCGGGTCGCGCAAAAGTCCGGCGATGCCAGTGCTACGAATCCGCGACCTCGCAGCAAAACGTCGTAAACCGATGGGTGAGAAGGATTTGGGGAACGCGGTGATCGGTGATTGTCTCGTGACTGCTCCGTAGCGGACGTTGCGTCTGGCGGGTTCAGCGGCAGTTCACGACCCGAAGCTGTCGTTCGCGTAACTTCAAAGCGGTCACTCGAAAGGCGCAAATCCGGCGTGCAACTATCCGGGATGCGGCGCGAAGCAGTTGGGCTGCGACTCGGATGTCACCCAGGCGACAGGGATGACGGACGCTAGGAGGCACAATCGAGCGGCGACATTGCTCGGAGGTGACATGGCGCATGAAGCAGTAGTGGCGGGCGTGGGCATGATTCCATTCACCAAGCCCGGCAAGAGCGATCCCTATTTCAAGATGGGCGAGCGCGCCGCACGCGCGGCGCTTGCCGATGCGGGTGTCGATTTTGGCGAGATCGGCCAATGCTACGTGGGCTACGTGTACGGCGATTCGACGTGCGGTCAGACGGCACTTGCGCCGCTCGGCTTGACCGGCGTGCCGACCTTCAACGTGAACAACAACTGCGCGAGCGGCTCGTCGGCGTTCTTCCTCGCGCACCAGGCGGTGACCAACGGCATCGTCGATTGCGCGCTGGCGCTCGGATTCGAGCAGATGACGCCCGGCGCCCTGGGCTCTGCGTTCAGCGATCGGCCGACACCCATGGCTTCCTATTTCGACAAGCTGGTGAAGGTGCGCGGCTACGATCCCAATGCCGCGCCCATGGCGCAATTCTTCAGCGGCGCCGCGGCGCAATACATCGACAAGACCGGCGCGCGGCCCGAGTTGTTTGCGCGCATCTCTGAGAAAGCGAGGCGCCACGCCGCCAACAATCCCTACGCAGTCTTCCGCGATCCCGTAACGGTCGAGGAAGTGCTGGCGTCCCCAACCGTGCACGGCCTGCTGACGAAGTTGCAGTGCTGCCCGCCAACCTGCGGCGCGGCCGCGACCGTGGTGTGCTCGGAAGAATTTGCGCGTCGACGCGGCCTGAGCAAGGCGATCGCAGTGAAGGGCATCGCGTTCATGGGTGACACCGCGAGTTGCTTCGAGGACGATTCGTTGATGAAGCTGCTTGGAACCGATGTCGTCGCGACGCTGGCACGTCGCGTCTACGAGCAGGCTGGCGTCGGGCCGGAAGACGTGGATCTCTGCGAGCTGCACGACTGCTTCACGGTCAACGAAGTGCTGGTGCAGGAAGCGCTCGGCCTCGCGCCGCCAGGCGGCTCGGAGAAATTCCTCGCCGATGGCGACAACAGCTACGGTGGCGCCGTGGTGATCAATCCTTCAGGCGGCTTGCTGTCGAAAGGTCATCCGCTCGGAGCTACGGGACTCGCGCAGATTACTGAGTGCGTCTGGCAGTTGCGTGGCGAAGCGGGGCCGCGTCAGGTCGAGGGCGCCAGCGTGGCGCTGCAGGAGAACGCCGGAATGAACGGCGGTTGCCTCGTCACACTGCTGACAGCCTGAGTTTGCGCTAGCCGATCCGCGCGCTCTGCCCGCCGTCGACCGGCAGGATCGCGCCGGTGATGAACCGTGCTTCCTCGGAGTGCAGGAACACGGAGGCCCACGCGACGTCCCACGCGCTGCCCATGGTTTGCCGCAGCGGAACTGCCGCGTTGCGTTCCTTGATGATGTCCGCCTTCGGCCGGCCGGTCGCCTGGGCGAATCCTTCGATGGCAAGCGGTGTCTCGATGAGGCCGGGCATGACTGCGTTGGCGCGCACCCCGAAGGGAGCATTGGTCACGGCGATCGATTGGGTGAACGCGTTCAGTCCGGCTTTCGATGTTTTGTAGGCCACGATGGGCAGGCTGACCACCGCGGCGATCGACGAAACGTTGACGATGCTGCCCGAACGCTGCTCGAGCATCATCGGCAGGACCGCCTTCGCGGTCAGGAAGCAGCCGCGCAGATTCGTATCGAGGATGCGATCCCAGTTGCCGACTTCAAGCTGAGTCGGGATCGAATCGCCAGCGCCGATGCCGACGTTGTACTGCAGCAGATCGATGCGGCCATACCGCTCGCGGCAGGTGTCGGCGATCGCGCGGCAGTCCTCTTCGCGAGTGACATCCGCGCGCAGGCACGAAGCATCGCCGCCTTCCGCGACGATCATCTGCAGCGTTTCCTCAGCCGACGTGAGGTTCGCATCGGCCAGCAGCACGCGGGCGCCTTCGCGCGCGAAAGCGACCGCGGTGGCGCGGCCGATGCCGATCGTGTCGCCCGGCGTCTGGCCCGCGCCGACGACGATCGCGATCCTGCCCTTCAATCTCATCGTGGGGTCCTCACCAGATCTTCTCGAAGGCCGCGTCGATGTCGTGGCGCAGCTCGGTGTGCGTGTCGAAGACCATGCAGGCCTTATGCGTCGTGTCGTAGGGCGACCAAGGCGGGAAGCGCTCACTACGCGGCGTGCCGGTCTTGACGAAGCTCACGATCGCGTCGTGCAGCGCATCGCCCGCAGGCCTCGCGGCCTCTTCGCTGCCGATCATCGCGGACCATTGCCGGTAATTCTGGAAGACGCCGGGCAGATCGAGTGTGTGCAGCGCGCCCAGGGCGCCGTTGACCGCCGGCGAGCGCCAGTCGAAGCGATAGAGGAAGGTACGACCAGGCGATGTCTCGCTGTGCGTCCCCGCGAAGGCGACAGACCATTTCCGGAACAGCGCGTCAGTCATCGCGCGCTCATAGATCTGCAACGCGGAAGCCCCGGGCATCGCGGCCTTGTAGTTCTTGAACGTCGCAGCAGGATCTTCGCGGGGGTTGAGGATGCCTGAGTGATAGCGGAACATCGCCCTGGTCGTCAGCGCAGTCGGGCCTGGGATCGAGAGCGACCACGTACGGCTTTCGTCGCGGCAAGTGCCGATCAGCAGGTCGATATCGCGCTTGTTGCCCGCGCGAATGGCGTCGGCGAGCGGAAGCGGGAAGAGCTCAGTGCCGGTTGCCATCCCGAAGACCGTGAAGTGATCGCGTCCCAGCGCGCCGTAGCGATCGCGATGCTTGCCAAGGAATTGCGGCGGTCCGGGCGCCGCCGCGCGCACCTGCTCCACGCTGAGACGCATCAACGCCTCGGCATCGCCAGGCCTTACACCGAGCACCTGCTCGAAATAGTCGCGAGCGAAGCGTGAGTATTCCTCGTGCGGGAATACCGAGATCGCGGCGCCGCTCAGGCACGCGACGCGACGGATCAAGCCATCGGTCTTCGGCGACATCATCATCGCGATCGCCGACGTTGCGCCGGCGGATTCGCCCATCACGGTGACGCAATCGCGATCGCCGCCAAACGCGCGGATGTTCTCATGGACCCAGCGCAGCGCCGCGAGCTGATCGAGGAAGCCGCGATTGGCGATGCCGACGCCGTCGGGAAACAAGTCGTCGCCGCCCATGAAGCCGAAGATGCCGAGGCGATAGTTGATGGTGACGACGACGATGCCCTTCGCAGCGAGGGCAGTGCCGTCGTAAACAGCGGCCGCACCTGAACCCGACGTGAAGCCACCGCCGTGGATCCAGACGATGACCGGAAGTCGAGCGTCCGGATCCATCGTCGGTGTCCACACGTTGAGGTTCAGGCAGTCGTCGCCGACGGTGGTGCCGATGGGACCGATCGTGCCGATGAAGGCCTTCGATGCCTTGCGCATGCGAAGCGCGGCGATCATTAGGCGGCTGTACTTCGGTTGGTAGCAGGCCTTGCCCGGCTGCGTCGCCTCACGCGTTCCACTCCACGCTACGACGGGCTGTGGAGCGCGCCAGAGATTGGCGCCGCTGATCGGCGCTGCAAAGGGAATGCCACGGAAGAGGTGGATACCTTCCTGCGACTTGCCGACGACGGCGCCCCCAGTGACTTTGGCGAGCGTCATCGTCGGGTGGTGTTCAGAAATGCCAAGCGACCTGGCCCCAGAACTCACGCGGCGGATTCACCGACGCCCAGTACGCGTCGCTGACGACCGGGATGGGCGAGACGATCTGGTAGTTGAGCTTGTTGAGCACGTTGTCCACGAAGAACGTCGCGCTCCATTTCCCATCGACGCTCGCAAAGCCGGTGCGCGCGTTGAACAGCCAGAACGGTCCTTGCGACGCCTTCGGATCGCCGCTGGACTGGAAGAGGGTGCGGCTGGTGTAGGTCGCGTCGATCCCGGCGATCAGCTTCACCGGCCAGTCGAAGATTCCCCAGCCGCCGTCGAGAAGGATCGAGGATTTCCATCTCGGCGCGAACATCAGCTGCACGCCATTCAAGTTGCAGGTCGCCGTGCTGCCCGTCATGTTCGGTTGGCCGGCCGGACATCCGCCGTTGGTCTGCACCGCGTTCGTGTAATCGGTGTACTTGCCGTCGAGGAATCCGCCGTTCAAGGTCAGCATCAAGTTGCCGGGGAGGAACGTGCGCGACTCGAGCTCGACGCCTTTGGACTGTGCTTCCTTGGCATTGCCGATGTGCGACTGCGCGAGCGAATCGACGACGACGATCTGGAAGTCGCGGTAACGGGTGAAAAACGCCGCGACGTTGATCTTCGTCATCCCATGGAACAGTGTGTTCTTCCAGCCGAGCTCGAACGACAGTGACCGCTCGGGCTCGAACGTGCTTGCGACGGGCGTCGACACTGGGTCCGGCGAAACGGGCGTCGACGCGGGCTTAGTGGATGTGACCTGCTGCGAGTAGGCGCCTGGCTTGAAGCCAGTGCCGAGCGATCCATAAAGCATCATCGTCCTGGTCGGTGACCAGCGTAGCGCGGCCTTAGGCGCCCAATGCGGATCGACGCGCTTGAGACCGTCGATCTCGCGATTGCCGTAGTCGCCGGCGAGCGCCAGCGCGCACTGCGCCTGCGCGCCGAAGCAGGTCGCCGTGTTGCCCAGGCGATCCATGTTCGTCTGCACCCGGGTATAGCGCAGCCCGAGCGTGACATCGAGCGAATCGAGGAGATCGTAGGTTGCTTGTGCGAACACCCCGCCTTCGTAGACGCGCTTGCGCTGCACGAAGCCGATGCTCTCCACGGTCGGAGGATCGTGCGGATCATTCGAGCAGGTGACCGAGTTGTTGCCCACGACGCTGGTGATACCAGGCAAGCTGAGGATGCCGCCCGGGATCGACAATCCGGCGCACGGCAGCATGCCGACGTTGAGTGCGTAATCCGCCGAGTACCAGAACTGGTCGTAGTAAAGACCGGTGATGAAGGAGAGGCGCCGGTCGAACACACGCACGTCCGGCGACAGCAAGCGGAGCTCGCCGCTCAGGTCATGCTCGTGCGCGAGCAACGGCAGCGAGAACAGCGGCAGCGGCGAGTAATCGCCGTCATACCAGGTAAAGGTGTAGACGTTCCAGTAGGACAGGAACGCTTGCAGCGTGTAGTCGTGGACCTTCCACGACACGACTTCGCTTCCGAAGTAAGCCCACGCGTCCTCGGTTTGCGCAAGATCGTGACTGGAGGTGTAGCCAGGCTGGCAATGGAATTGCGGATCGAACTCCTGCGCCGCGGTTTGGTAGTAGTCCGGGCAGGCCACAGCTTGGTAGCCGAAGCCGCGCGGCAGATCGAGCGTGACGTAAAGCAGGTTGGTGGTAAACGAGAGGTCGGACGCCGCGTTCCACTTGAACTTCGCGCCGGCGGCGGACTTGGTCGTCGCGCTGTCGTCTTCGTGACGTGCGGTGTTGTAGATGTAACCGTCGCGCGCCTCGTTGACGTACTTCACGCGCACGCCGGCGTCCTCGCCGAGGGGGATGTTGCCGACCGCCTCGATGCGCCGATTGTTGTAGGAGCCGTACTTCAGCGCGACGTGACCTTCGTACTGACTGGTTGGATCGTTGGTGTTGACCTTGAAGACGCCAGCCTCAGCGTCGCGCCCGTAAAGGGTGCCCTGCGGACCGCGCAGCAACTCGATGCTTTGCAGATCTAGGTACGCGAACGCAAGGTAGGCGACCGGAATCACCACGTCGTCGACGACCGCGAGCACACCAGGATCGGCGCCGGCCTGGAAGGGCGTTCCCATGCCACGGACGTTGGTCGAGCCGGTGAGGTTCTCTGCCGACATCGTGACGTTTGGCATCGAGCGAGTGATGTCTTCGAGGTGGTTGAGGTTGTGGCCCTCGATGTCCTTGCCGGTCACGACGCTCACCGAGCCTGCGAGCTTCTGCAGGTTCTCGGCGCGCTTGCCGCCGGTGACGATGACCTCCTCGAGCTTCACGCCGTCGGCTTCTTTCGTTTTCGGCGGCGGCGCCTCTTCCTTCTGCGGAACCGGAATCGTTGGCAGCGATTCCGCTGGTGCAGATTCGGTCGCCGTCGTCACGGTCGCTGACGCTTCGGATGGCGGCGGCTGGTCCGGCGCTTGCGCTTGCTCCTGACCCGAAGCCAAGCCAGCCGAGAGCAGGCACAACGCGGTCAGCAGAATTGAAGTTGCTCGCGACATGATGAATTTCAAGTTAACAGCGCGATCGCCGCGTCCACGTCACCAAGGTGACAGCTCAACCTGCGAATCCGCTTTGCCTGGCTTCCTGGCGCAGCGCGTCGACGTTCTTCACGAGAATTTCCTTCGGGCCGACGTTGTCGACGATCCCTTGGCTCGCCCACACCCGAAGGACTTTGTTGAGGTGCTGTCGCGAGCAGAACGACATCGCGGCGAGCTCGGACTGACTCACCGAGATGTCGAGCCGGATGCCGGTCGGCGTCTCGCGCTGGTGCGTTTCGAGAAGGTTGAGCAACGTCAGCGCGACGCGCACGCGCAACGGATGCGCTACGCAGAGTTCCATGACGCCATAGAGCGGGCGAGTGCGCCGCAGTAGCTCGCGATACAGGCGTTCGTAGAGCGCAGGCCAGCGGCGGCCCGCGATGGCAAGCACATCGCCGGCAATCAGCACGCAGACCGAAGGCTCTGCAGCTTCCGTGTCCATCACGGCGGTGCCATCGTCTTCCGCCCAATAGAAGCCCGCCCACTGTCCGGGGTCGAGATGCATGTAGATCAGGCGTCTGCCTTCTGGCGAGTACTTGATGCCGCGGAGGCGTCCACTCACCACGCAGAACATGGCGCCGCGGCCCGTGCCCTGGCTGCCGACCAGCTCGCCTTGCTTGTAGCGACGAATCTCCGCGCGCTCGGCGAGGAAGACGCGCGCCTCCGGGGGCAGCGCGGCGAACAGCTGCGTGCGGTCGATGGCCTCGACGATCGTGCGGCGCTTATCGACGACTTCGAGCGCGACGCGCTTCGAAGTGTCGGCGCGATTGCTGGGCGCCAGGTCGGTCGCGGCGTACGCGAATGGGCTGCGCATCGTTCTCTCCTCCGGCGTCGCGACTTGTATTGACTTCCTGCGACGCGCTTCCGTAGAGTAGCTAAATCGTTTTAGCAACGCAAACGCGCCGGGAGAGCGCTCGATTGCATGGCCGGGAGTCCCGCCAACCTGGAAGAGATCGCGAAGGCCGCAAGGCTTTCGAAGACTACGGTCAGCCTGATCCTCAACGACAAAGGTGATCAGTACCGCATCAACCCGAAGACGCAGGAGCGCGTCGTGGCGCTCGCGCGATCGCGCGGCTATGCGCCCAACCAGAACGCGCGCAGCCTGCGGATGGACAAGACGCAGACCTTAGGCCTTGTCGTCCCCGATCTGACGAACTACTTTTTTGCGGAGCTCTCGAAGGCATTCGAGGCCGCGGCGCGTCGCGGCGGCTTTGAGATCTTCATCACCTGCTCCGACGACAGCGCCGAGATCGAGCGTAACGCGATCCGAAACTTATATTCGCGCAAGGTGGACGGCCTCGTCGTCGCGAGCGTGGCGAGCGAGTCCGCGCTGGCCGACTACGAGGCGCACGTGCCGACCGTGTTCATCGACCGTCAGCCTTCCGGACGCCAGCACAGCTGGATCACCTCGGACAATCATGCCGGCGCCCGCCTCCTCATCGACCACCTGATCGGCGCGGGCAAGCGCGACATCTGGTACATCGGCGGGCTCAAGGGCCTGTCGACGAGCAAGGATCGACTGGCTGGCTATAAGGCCGCGCTCGCCAAGCATCGCATTCCGTTCGATGCGCAGCGCGTCAGCCATGGCGCGTTTACCTGGGAGTCGGGCTATCAGCAGGCGAAGGCGCTATTCGCCCGCAAGCCCGCGTCGCCGACCTGCATCTTCACCGCGTCCTTCACATTGTTCGAGGGCGTGATGCGCTACATCCAGGAGACGCGGCGCTGGATTCCCGCTGATCTGCAGCTTGCGACCTTCGACGACCACCCGTTGCTCGACTTCCTGTCGACGCGCGTGCCGTCAGTCCAGCAGGATTGCGCGGCGATTGCGGAGGCTGCCTTCAACGCGCTCGTCTCCGCGAAGGCGGCGGAGCGGCGCATGCGGATCGCGCCGCGGCTGATCACCCGCGAGCCATGACGCGAGAGGCAGCTTTTGTTGGCGTCGACGTCGGGACGGAGAGCGTCCGCGCCGGCGTGTTCACCCAGGACGGTGAGATGCGCGGACTCGCGTCACGCCCGATCCAGGTGTTCCGGCCGGCTGAGGATTTCGTCGAGCAATCTTCAGATGAGATCTGGCGGATGACCTGCGCGGCCGTGAAGGACGCGGTGCGCCAGAGCGGCCTGCGCAAGGCGATCCGCGGTATCGGCTTCGACGCCACGTGCTCGCTGGTCGCACTTGACCGTGAGGGTCGGGCGCTATCGGTCTCGCCATCGGGCCGGCGCGACGCCAACGTCATCGTGTGGATGGACCACCGGGCCCGCGACGACGCCGCCGAGATCACGCGCGGCAAGCACAAGGTCTTGCGCTACGTCGGCGGCGTGATGAGTCCCGAGATGCAGCTTCCGAAGATCCGCTGGATCAAGCGGCATCTGTCGCAACGCTATCGGCAAGCCGGCAAGTTCCTCGACCTTTCTGATTTCCTCGTCTACCGCGCCACCGGTGTCGACACGCGCTCGGTGTGCACCGTGACCTGCAAGTGGACGTATCTCGCGCATGAGCGCCGCTGGGATCGAAAATTCTTCGAGCGGATCGGACTGGCCGATCTGCTCGGCGGCGAGCGGCTCGGCGAGCGTGTGGCGGATGTCGGAACGTCCGCAGGCACCTTGACCCGATCTGCAGCCTCCGATCTGCAGCTCGATCGCGACACAGTCATCGCCGTCGCGTTAATCGACGCGCACAGCGGTGGCGTCGGCATGCTCGGCCGGGCGCGCGAAGACACGCTCGGCATCATCGGCGGTACGTCGTCATGCCACATGGCGATCAGCCTCGAGCCGACGTTCGTGCCGGGCGTGTGGGGGCCGTACTACCGCGCGATGCTGCCCGGCTATTGGCTCAATGAAGGCGGACAATCCGCGACGGGCGCGCTGATCGATCACGTAATCCAGAGCGCTGCTTGCTATCCGAAGCTTCTCGACGAAGCACGTGCGAAAGGCCAGACCGTTTATCAGCTGCTGAATGCCGAGGTGCTGCGCCTCGAGCGCGACGATCCGTGGTTCAATCGCGATTTCCATCTGCTGGGTGATTTCCACGGCAATCGCTCGCCGCGCGCGGATCCGGACCTGCGCGGGATGATCTCGGGCTTGTCGCTCAATCGCACGAAGACTGAGACCGCACGTGCGTATCTCGCGGCGATCGAATCGATCGCGCTGGGCACGCGCCACATCATCGAGGCGATGAACAAGGCCGGGCACCGCATTTCGAAGATCCGCATGTGCGGCGGCGCGACCAAGAACCCGGTCTGGCTTCGCGAGCACGCCGATGCGACTGGCTGCCCGGTGCTGGTGCCACGCACGACCGAGGCGATGTTGCTCGGCGGCGCGATGAACGCTGCGGCCGCAAGCGGGACGTTCAAGAATCTTTCGGAGGCGATGGCCAGGATGAGCGGCGACGGGGACGTCACGCGGCCACGCGCCCGCACGCAGCGTTATCACGATGCGAAATACGCGGTGTTCCACCGGATGCACGACGACCAGATCAGTTACCAAAGGATGATGCGAAATGTCTGACACCCCGAACATGTTCG
The DNA here is from genome assembly GCA_035650495.1 of Nevskiaceae bacterium. Taxonomy (GTDB): domain Bacteria; phylum Pseudomonadota; class Gammaproteobacteria; order Nevskiales; family Nevskiaceae; genus DASRHK01. The sequence continues at coordinate 13,196 of DASRHK010000036.1, forward strand.
CGCTGCAAGCGCAGTTCCCGATGTTACGCGTGCCGGCGAACCCGCCGCCGAGGATTGCCGCGGGCGCCAGCCAGGTGGCCCTCGTCGCGAGCGGCGACTCGCGGCCGAGCGCGAATCAGAACTGCTGGGAAGTGCAATCGAAAGCGGAGGAAGCCGTCGCGCGCGTGCTGAGGGAGCGGTTTCATATCGAGCCCGTGCGCGCGCACGCCGTGAAGCGCGACGAAGGTCACGGCTTCATCGCGTCGCAGCGCGAAGGTTCCGACGTCTTCGCCCAGATCGACCCGAACGCAACCGTCATCGTGCTACTCACCGCGTGGCAGTACTCGTATCACGTCGCGCCGTCGCTGGCGCAGCATCGCGGACCGATCCTGCTCCTCGCCAATTTCGACGGCACCTGGCCTGGTCTCGTCGGCGCGCTGAACCTCGCCGGCTCGTTGACGGCGCTCGGCGTGCGCTATGCGCGGCTCTGGTCGGAAAAATTCGACGACCGCTTCTTCCTCGACAAGCTGCAGGAATTCCTGACGACCGGCTACATCCGGCACGACGTCTCGTACCTGCGGCGCCTCGAGGCCGGCGATGCGCTGTTGAAGGGCGAGGCCGGGAACCTCGGCCGCTATCTCGGCGCGTGGGTGCTCAAGAACAAAGAGATCATTGGCTACTTCGACTCGTTCTGCATGGGCATGATCAACGGCGTGTTCCCGCAGAAGGCGCTGTGCGACATCGGCATGCCGATGGAAGGGCTGTCGCAGAGCCAGCTGCTGCACGAAATGAGTCTTGTCCCGCAGACGCTGCGCAGCCAATGCCTCGACTGGTATCTGCAGCGGGGCATGAAGTTCGAGTTCGGCAGCGATCCAGCGACGGAGCTCACGCGCGAGCAGGTGCTCGAGCAGTGCGCGATGCTGATCGCGATGGCGCGGATCACGCAGCGCCTCGGGCTGTCGTGCGTCGGCGTGCAATACCAACAGGGCCTCAAGGACTGCTGCGCAGCTAGCGATTTCGCCGAAGGTGCGCTCGGTAGCAGCGAGCGCTTTCCGATCCCCGACGAGAGCGGCAAGATCATCCGGCCGGGCGAGCCGATCCCGCACGCCAACGAAGTCGACATGGGCTCCGCGATTCCGCAAACGATGCTGTTCCGCCTGTTGCACACGCTCGGCCTGCCGGCGGAGACCACGCTGCACGACGTGCGCTGGGGCAGCGAGTATGGCGGCACGTTCTATTGGGACTTCGAGATCTCCGGCGCGGTGCCGTTTGAGCATCTCAAGGGCGGCATCGCAGGCGCGACAGGTTACCGGCAGCCACCGATGTATTTCGACAAGGGCGGCGCGACCATCGGCGGCCAGTGCAAGGCCGGCAGCTTCGTGTGGGCGCGCGCGTATTACCGCGACACGACCGTGCACATGCACATCGGCACTGGCGATGCGGTCGAGTTGCCGCAGGCGGAATGGCTGCGCCGCTCGAAGGCGACGACAGAGGTTTGGCCACTGATGAACGCGACGTTGCACGGCATCACGCGCGACCAGTTCATGGCCGGGCATCAGAGCAATCACATCACGGTGGCCTACGTCGATCGCGCGCATCTCGGCTTCGTCACCCGCGCCCTGACCGCAATGGCGATCGCGCAGGGTATGCAAGTCGAGCTCGCCGGCACGCCGGCGCTGTAGACCATGTCGACGTTCGATCTCGCCAATCTGTATTTGCGTCACGATGCCGAATCGCGCTCGCTGAGCGCGGAGAACCCCACCGGTGAAAAGGGCAAGGGCGCGCTGGCGCTGCCCGATCTCTCGATCAAGAAGGCGTCGTCAGGCTGGCCGGCTCGCGAACTCGGACAAGGCTGGAAGGTGCGTCCGTGCATCGACATCGCTCCCGGCGCGACCGCGACGCTGATGGATCACGAGGGACCTGGCGTGATCCGGCACATCTGGATCACGTTCAACGTAAAGTGGTCGCGCAGCCTCGTTTTGCGCGTCTACTGGGATGGCCAAGCGGAGCCGTCGATCGCGTGCCCGCTCGCGGATTTCTTCTGCAACGCCTGGGATGCGCGTCAGCAGATCAACGCGCTGCCGATCAACGTCAACTCCGCCGGCGGAATGAACTCGTTCCTGCCGATGCCGTTCCGCAAGCACGCTCGCATCACGGTGACCAACGAAGGGCCTGATGCGCTCGACGCGTTCTTCTACACGATCAACTACACGCTCGAGCCGGTGCCGGAGCGCGCGCTGTACCTGCACGCGCACTGGCGGCGCAGTAATCCGCTCCCGGAAGGTGAGGAGTACGTGATCGTCGAGGGCGTCCGCGGAGATGGCCATTACGTCGGGACCTTCATGGCGTGGCAGCAGAACACGCCGGGCTGGTGGGGTGAGGGCGAGATCAAGATGTACCTCGACGGAGATCGCGACTTCCCGACCATCTGTGGCACCGGCACCGAGGATTATTTCGGCGGTGCGTGGTGCTTCGTGACCAAGGCGCCGCCGCTCGAGGAGATCATGGCGACCACGCCGCCGCAGTTCGATCGCTGCGAGACGACGGACTATTCGGCGCCATTCTTCGGATTCCAGCAGGTTCGCGGCAGAAATCTTTTTGTGGGCTGCCGCATGACGTTGTACCGCTTCCACGTCTCCGATCCGGTCTATTTCAAACGGGACCTGAAAGTGACGATGCAGGCACTCGGATGGAAGAGCGACTTCCGCTACGCGCAGCTCAAGGACGACCTCGCATCGGTCGCGTACTGGTATCAGACGCTGCCGCACGCGCCGCTGCCGGCGCTGCAACCGTTGGAAGCGCGTGCGGTCCGTTGAGCGGACCGCGCTGCGGGTCGGCGCGTTCCGCAGGATCTACGATCCCTCGATCGGCGAAGCCGAGCGCTGGTACATCAACGACCACACGTTCATTCGCGGCGCGGATGGCACGTGGCATCTGTTCGGGATCACGCATGCCGAGCCCTTCGCGCCGCTGGACGAGAAATTCTTCGCGCACGCGACCGCGCCATCGCTGCACGGACCCTGGACCAAGCAGGCGCCGATCCTGCACGCGGAGCCCGCGTGCGGCGAAACCCACGTCTGGGCGCCGCACGTCATCCATCACGACGACCGCTACTGGATGTTCTATTGCGGCGGTGGCGACGCCAACACGCGCTATCGCATCCACCTCGCGACGTCGACCGATCTGTGGGCCTGGCAAAGACATCCCGACAATCCGATGCTGATCGACGGCTTCGACGCGCGTGACCCGATGGTGATGCGGTTCGAGGATGGCTGGATTCTTTACTACACGGCGACCAGCAAGCCGGAGGGCGGGCATCACGTGGTCAACGCGATGTTCAGCGACGATCTAGTGCGATGGTCCGGCAAGCGCGAGGTCTTTCGCTCGTCGGTCATCGGCACCTATGGCGGGCCGACCGAGTCGCCATTCGTCGTCGCGCACGCTGGAAGATATTTCCTGTTCGTCTGCACCAACCGCAATTACAACGAGACCGCCGTCTATGTCAGCGACTCACCGCTGCATTGGCAGGAGCAGGCGCTGGTCACGACGTTCCCGTCACATGCCGCTGAGGTCGTCGTGGACGAGGCGGGCGTCTGGTTTGCGTCACGCTGCGGCTGGGGCCAGGGCGGCGTCTATCTCGCGCCGCTCGACTGGAATCCGCCGAGGTAGCTGGCGAGCGCATCGCGCCATACGACGTAGCCGGCGCCGAGCAGGTGGAGGTTGTCGTTCGTCAGCGATGCCTTTAGCGCGCCCTTGCCGTCGTCGAACAGCGGCCACAGGTCGACGAAGGTCGCGCGGCGCTCTCGCGCAATCTTGCGGTAGCGCTCATTGAGCGTTGCGATCGTCGGCGCGTAGTCGGCGGTGCGCGGCAGCACGGACTGCAGATAGAAGGAACAGTTCGGCAGCGCGCGGCGCAGCTCGTCGAGGATGCGCGCGACGTTGCCGGCTATGGTGTCCACCGGCACGCCGACCGTCAGGTCGTTGGTGCCAATCAGGAGGAACAGCTTGCTGGGCGCGAGCCGGATCGCGGGAGCGATCCGCTCCAGCACATGATCGGTGCGATCGCCGCCGATGCCTAGGTTGCGCGTCGGCAGATGCGGCAGCAGCAGATCCCAGCGACCGCCGGCGGTGATGCTGTCGCCGAGGAAGGCGATGCCGCCGCTGCCCGGCACGATGCCGTCCTCGATCGCCGTGCGCGATTGCTCGACGAGCCGCCGCAGCAGCTTGCGCGCGAGCGATGACATTCCGCGTTTGAGCCAGAGCATGGTTTTACCTCGCGTTGCCGTCGCGCGCGGCGATCTCGCGCAGCATCTGCTCGTGCTTTGCACGCGTGATCGGGAAGCGCCACACGAACGGCGCTGCGATGAGGATCGCAGCCGCCGGTAACCAAGCTGATGTGAGGCGGATCGCGAACAAATCCGATGCCGAATGTGTTTTCGCCGCGGCGTCGAAGCCGAGCAGATCGAGCAGCATGAAGCCGATCGCGATGCCGACGCCGTTGATCGCCTTCTGGATGAGCGCGAAGAAGGCAACATAGAAGCTGCTGTGATCGTGGCCGAGCTTCCAGCGGCCGTAATCGACGATGTCGCCGAGCGTCGCGGGCGCGACGACGAAGGAGCAGGTAGAAAAGAACAGCAGCAACATGCTGACGCTGCCGACGATCATGAGCCCGGATTCGCCCGGCGGTACGAGGCCGTAGAGGACATAGCAGGCGCTGGTGGCGAGCAGGCACAGCGCCCACACCTTCTGGCGATCGAAGCGCTTGCACACCGCGGCCCACACCGGCATGCCGATCAGCGTCACCGGTGCGAGCAGTAGCGACAACGCGGCAAGCTTGTCGCTAAGGCCGAGCGCGTCAAAGAACAGGTAGGACACGCCGGTGGAGATCGCCAGCGTGATGCCCGCCGCGAGGAACATGAGCATGAAGTAGAGGAGCGGTCCGTTCTGCCGCACGGCCTGCCATAGCTCGCTCCAGTGCACCTGATCTTCGCGCGCGGCAAACGCCCCGTCGGGAACGCGCCAGATCGCGATGAGATTCGCCAATGGCATCACTGCGGCGATCACGATCGCGCCGAGCGCCAGCGTCGACAGGTCGATCTCGGTCGATTGGGTGAGTCCGAGGCTCTTGCCGAGCAGCGGGACGAAGAAGAACGCGTAGGTCCCGACTGCAGTGGCGACCCCGAGCCATGTCTGGATGCGCGTGCGCATCGTGTACTCGGACGACAGTTCGATGCTCCACGCGCGATAGGGGATCTCGGTGATGGTCCAGCCGAGGTAAGCGACCATGAACCATCCGGTGAAGTAGGCGATGCTTACGCTGACCGGCGGCCGGTAGAGCTGCCAGAGACCGAGAATCGTTACGAGGGTGCCGAACGCGAGGAAGTGCTTGTGCGTGCTGGTGCGGCGGCGCCACGCGTCGGCGGCGATGCCGATCACCGGGTCGATCACCGCATCGAAGACCCGTGTGACGATCACTGCCGAGGCGAGCGCCGCGAGAGAAAGGCCGGCATGCTTGGCGTAAATCCCCTGCACGAGGCTCTGTGCCGGCGTGTGCATGAAGCCCTGCAGCACGGCTGGCAGTGAAAACATAAAGAGCGTGCTGCGTCGGATCATCGTTGACGACTGTAGCGGTGGCGCGACGGAGGTCGAGTCACCTAGGTGACAACGATGGCCGCCTCCGCTCGCTAAGTTGTCGCGCATGAATGACACCCAGCCTAGCGCCATCGCGGCATTGGCTCGCCGGCACTTCGGTGACGCCGACATGGCGAGCGTGTTCGCGTCACGCTGCCGCGAGCATGCCCACCGGCCATACCTGATCTGGCAGCCGTTCGATCAGCCGTCGGTTACGTATTCCTACGCCGAGTTGGGGCGCGAGGCGCACGCGGTTGCTGCGGGCCTGCAAGCGCGCGGCGTGCGGCCTGGCGACCGCGTGCTCGTACACCTGGAGAATTCCCCGGAGTTCGTCATCGCGTGGTTTGCCTGCACGCTCGCCGGCGCGACGATCGTGCAGACCAATACACGCTCCGCGGAGGATGAGTTGCGTTACTACGGAGAGGATGCGAGCGTCGTCGGCGCGATCACGCAGCCGAGGTTTGCTGCGCTGGTGAAAGCGGCCGCGCCGCGGCTCAAGTGGATCGCCTGCATCGACCACGACAGCGGCGTGCGGGCCCCGGACGTTCCGCGCGACGAGTCCTTTGCGGTTCTGCACGGTGATCCCAACGCACTCGAGCGACGCGCGCCCGATCCGATGGCGGAGCTTGCGATCCAGTACACCTCAGGCACGACGGCGCGACCCAAGGGCGTCGTATGGACGCAAGCAAACGGCTTGTGGTGCGCGAGCGTCAACGCGGCGATCGAGGACTTGCGTGCGGACGACTGCCACTTCACCTATCTGCCGCTCTTCCACACCAATGCGCTCGGCTTCTCGATGCTACCGAGCCTGTGGACCGGAAGCCGCTTCGTGCTCGTGCCGAAGTGGTCGACCAGCCGATTCTGGAAATTGTCGGTCGAGCATCGCTGCACCTGGGTGTCGCTCATTGGTCTGTCGTTGCGCGCGCTGATGGCGATGCCGCCGCCGCGACACGACTATCGCCTGTTCGGCACGGGCGTCTGCGCGGACGCATTTCCCAACGTCGGCGTGAAGACGATCGGCTGGTGGGGCATGACCGAAACGATCTCGCCCGGGCTCGTCGGCAGCGCGCATGAGCCCAACCGCCTGCTGTCGGTGGGCAAGCCGTCGCCGCATTACCAAATCTCGGTGTTGCGCGAGGACGGTAAGCCCGTCGCGCACGAAGAGGCGGGCCACCTGCTGATCAAGGGCGTCCGCGGCCTGTCGTTGTTCAGCGGCTATCTCAATCGCGACGATGCGAATGAAGCGAGCTTCGACGCGCAAGGCCGCTTCCGCACCGGCGACATGGTGATCCCACATGCCGACGGCTTCTACAGCTTCGTCGATCGGAGCAAGGACATGCTGCGCGTCGGTGCGGAGAACGTCGCCGCATCCGAGGTGGAGCGCGTGATCACAGCGGTGCCGGGCGTGCGCGAGGCTGCCGTCGTCGGCCGGCCGGATGCGAAGCTCGACGAAGTGCCGGTCGCGTTCGTCGTCGGCGGCGACGGCAAGCCCGACTTCGAGGCGCGCGTGCAGCAGGCGTGTCGCGCGATGCTGGCAGACTTCAAGGTGCCGCGCGCCGTCTACGTGGTGCGGGAGATGCCGCGCTCGACCATCTCCAAGGTGAACAAGGCCGAGCTGCGCAAGGTCGCGCTGCCCGAAGCGGACCGCGCTGCAGCCGAGCGACAGTGGGTCGACGCGGCGCGCGTGGATCCTTCCGGCGACCAAGGCTAGCGAGCATGACGATTCGATTCGATCAACGCGTGGCGATCGTGACGGGCGGAGCAGGCGCGCTTGGACGCTCGCATGCGCTCGCGCTTGCCGCGCGTGGCGCCAGAGTCCTCGTCAACGACGTCACTCTGGAATCTGCCGAGCGCGTCGCCGATCAGATTCGCAACCAGGGCGGTGACGCGCTCGCAGTCGCCGCCGATATTGCGGATGAAGCGCAAGTGACGGAGATGGCACAGCAGGCGCTGCGTCGCTGGGGACGCATCGACATCCTAGTCAACAACGCCGCGATGCTCGATGACGTCACCTTCCAGAACATGAGCATCGAGCAGTTCCGCCGCGTGGTCGAAGTGGATCTCGTCGGCTACGCGATCTGCACCAAGGCTGTGTGGGGGCCGATGCGCGAGCAGAAGCACGGGCGGGTCGTGATGACCACCTCTTCGTCAGGCCTGTACGGGAATTTCGGGCAGGCCAACTACGCGGCGGCGAAGATGGGACTCGTCGGGCTGATGAACACTCTGCATCTCGAGGGCGCGAAGTACGGCATCCGCGTGAATACGCTGGCACCCACGGCGCGCTCGCGTCACACGGAGGCGCTCGGAATCCCGGAGGCGACGCTCGCGTTGCTGACGCCCGAGGCGGTGACGGCGGCGTTGCTGTTCTTGGTGAGCGACGATGCGCCCTCCCGCGCGATCCTCTGCGCCGGCGCCGGTGGGTTTGCGCGCACCGTGATTTACGAAACCGAAGGCATCCACCTCGACGAAGCGAGCCGCACGCCCGAGAACATCGCCGCGCGTTACGTCGAGCTCTCATCGCCAAAGGGCCAGCGCGAATTGACGCAGGGCTCCGAGCAAGCGACCAAATTCCTTCAGCGCGCCATCGAGGGTCTTAAGCGGTGATGCGTGCTCGCGCTCACTGACCTCACCGTCAATCGCGCGCGGGAGCCGATCGGCATTGCAGCCGATCGTCTCGCGTTCGGCTGGAAGCTGGTCTCCACAGAGCCGGACACGCTGCAGACGCGCTACCGCATCGTCGCGCATGTGGACGGCAACGTCGTGTGGGATTCGGGCATCGTCGATTCGGATCGCTCGGTTGCCGTCGCTTGGGGCGGCGCTGCATTGGCAGCGCGCGGACGCGTCCAGTGGAGCGTGCAAGTCTGGGACAACCACGATCGCGTTGCACAAGCGGCAAGCACGTTCGAGATCGGCCTTTCAGATCCCGCCGACTGGCGCGCCTCGTTCATCGAGCCGGCCGAAGAGCAGGATCCGCTCCAGCGCCATCCCGCTGCGCTGTTCCGTCGCGAGTTTGATGCTCCTCGCAAGGTCACGCGCGCCCGCTTGTATGCGACTGCCCACGGCATTTATGAAGCGCGGATCAACGGCGCTCTCGTCACCGACGCGCTGTTCATGCCGGGATTCACCGTTTACGACCGGCGTCTGCAGTACCAGACGTTCGACGTCACTTCGCTGTTGCGTGAAGGCTCCAACTGCATCGGCGTGATCGTCACCGACGGCTGGTATCGCGGCAGTCATGGCAGCCACCAGAAGACCAACAGCTTTGGCACGCAGCTGGGCTTCCTCGCGCAGCTCGAGTTCGTGTTCGACGACGGCTCGATCGAGATCGTGACGACGGATCCGGATTGGCGCTCTGGCAGCGGATCGATCCGGTTGTGCGACCTGCATCTCGGCGCGCGCATCGACGCCGCGCTGGAGCCAGCGGGCTGGGATCAGATCGGCTTTGACGCGGCGAGCTGGCGCCCGGTCCGCGTCGTTGCGCACGACCTGGGGCGACTCGTCGCGCAGGAGGGGCCGCTGTCCAGGGTCATCGAGGAGATTCCCGGCATCGCGCTCTTGAAAACGCCGAGCGGAGCGACTGTGGTCGATTTCGGCCAGAACATCGCAGGCCACGTCCGCTTCTCGATCTACGGCGAGCGCGGCGCGGAGATTCAGATGCTTCCGTTCGAGGTTCTCGATCACACGGGCAATCCCTGTTTCGGCACGACCGTTCTTCCGGATGAGTACGGCGGCCGCAAGTACAACCTCCAGAAACATCGCTGGACCTTCCGTTTGTCGGGCAATGGTCTCGATCGATTCGAGGTCCGGCACACCTACGCGGGATTTCGTTACGTCCTTGTCGAGGGATGGCCGGGACCGCTGCACCCGGCCGACGTCATCGCATGCGTCGCGCACTCGGACATGGCGCAGACCGGCAGCTTCGAGTGCTCGGACGCGCGCGTGAACCGATTGCAGGAGAACATCGCGTGGAGCTTGCGCGGCAATTTCGTCGAGATCCCGACCGACTGTCCAAATCGCGAGAAGGCCGGTTGGACCGGCGACATGTACAACTTCATCGCGACGGCCACGCTCAACCGCGACGTTTCCGGGATCACACGGCGTTGGATGAAGGACGTCGTCGCCGATCAGGACAAGCGCGGCGAGGGCAGGGTGACGTGTGTGTCGCCGAACACGCGCACGTACCGCGAAGGCGTTGCGGAGCGCGATGGATGCGCCGGATGGGCCGACGCGATCGCGAAAGTCCCGTGGTCGCTCTACCAGGCATACGGCGATCCTGGGATCCTCGCGGAGAGTTATCCGGCGATCCTCGCGTTCATCGACTTCTGCGAGAGTCGCGCACGGCAAGTCGGTCGCGCCACCTACTTCGTTCCCAAGCGCTTGCTGAATCCATGGCACTGGGCGCGCCACCGTCACCTGATCACCGCGGGCGTGCAATACGGCGACTGGTTCCGACCGGGCGAGAACCTGCTGCTGCGTTATCTGCTCAACCAGATCTTCCCGCCGGCGCTCGAAGTCAACGCCATTTATGCGCGAACGCTGGAGATGGGGGCGGAGATCGCGGCGGTGCTCGGCAAAATCGACGAGGCCCAACGTTTGCGCAAACGGCACGCCGAAGTCGTCGAAGCGTTCCGCGCCGAGTTTCTCCGTCGCGGCGGACGGCTTACGCTCGACGAGCAACAGGCGTACGTCCTCGCGCTCGCGTTCGATCTCTTGCCTGAGGCGGCCCGGCAAGGCGCAGCCAATCGACTGGCCGAGCTGATCGCCGCGAACGGATATCGCCTAAAGACAGGCTTCGTGTCGACGCCGCATCTTCTGCCGCAGCTCACCCGCTTCGGCCAGCACGCCTTGGCGGGCAAGCTCCTGCTTCAGGAGGAGCGTCCGTCATGGCTCTACGAAGTGAAGCGCGGCGCGACGACGGTGTGGGAGAGCTGGGATGGCATCGCCGAGGATGGCCGCGTGATCCCGGCATCACAGAATCATTTTTCGCTCGGCGCGGCCGGCGAGTGGCTGTTCACCGACCTCGGCGGCATCCAAGCGGTCGAGGCAGGCTATCGACGCCTTCGCATTGCGCCGCGCCCGATCGATGGCTTGACATCTTGCGCATGCTCGCTCGAAACGCCGTACGGATTGGTGAAGGTGCGGTGGCAGGTCGAGGGTCGTGCGTTTGCGCTCGAGGTGGGGATCCCGCCGAACACGCGCGCCGAGATCTTCCTGCCGAATGGTGAGCGGCGCGATGTCGGTTCCGGCCCCCGCCGATTCACCGCGCCGCTCGCGTAAGGTCAGGCTCCCTCGCGCCAAACGCGCAGACGATGCTGGCGTTCAGGATCGTCGACCACACGGATCGCATCGAGCCCGACCATCAGCGTGGCGCGGCGCTGCGCGTCGTAAGCAGGCCAGTCGCCCAGCGGTCCCGACGGATCACCGGTGCGTGCGAATTGTCCGACCATCTTCGCCCAACGCTGCGCGAGCGCCGGCGCGGCCGGCGAGGTGCAGATCGGCGTCATCGACGGTTGCGGATCCGCGTACCAGTTGAAGGTGAACGCGAGATCGGTGCAATGCGTCGACCCGACATCGATGCCGCCGAGCGAGCCCGGCGTAGCATCGAGTACGAAGCGGAAGGCCTTCGCCCCCGCTTGGCGCGTCGCAAGAGCAAAGATGATTGAGCCGCGTCGGAACACGTCCGTCACCGCGGCGTCGGCCATCGCGTAAGCGGACCAAATTGGTTTCTGCCGATGCTGACGCAGGAGATAGCGCCATACGCTGTCGCCGCCCGCGGCGACAGCGCCGTAGCCGATCGCCGCCGCGCGCAGCAGGAATTCTCGTTTCAATCCGCGCTGCTTGTAGTGATCGATGAAGGCGGCTAGGAATTTTCCTTCGTTGGGTTGATAACCCATCACCAGCGGGACCGCATCCGCGCCGCGTTGCGCGATGAGATCGGCGACGGGAGCCGGTAGGAGCCGTCCCGGCTCTGGCGGACATCCCAAGCGCATGCCGCGGTACTGCGCGCGCAATTGCAGCTTCAACACGTCCTGCGCCGGCGCTTGCAGCAGGAAGTCGATTACGTCGCGCCGCGAGGTCTTGCGCAAGCGTGCGAACAGCGCCGGCGTGTCCGCGATCGGCGCCATCGGCGCGCAGTGACCACTGAAGGCCATCGCGCGGTGAACCAGGCCACGCGCCGCGGGAATCGCGCAGAGGTTGAGCGTCGCCATGGCGCCCTGCGATTCGCCCATCACCGTGACGCAGTCTGGGTCGCCGCCGTAGTCGGCAATGTTGTCGCGCACCCATTGCAGCGCCAGCAACTGATCCGCGATCCAGTTGTTGCCGGAATCGAAGTAGGGGCCGCCGAGCTCGGAAAGATCGAGCAAGCCGAACACGCCAAGGCGATAGTTGATGCAGACCACGACCGCGTCGGCCGTCGCGGCTAGAGCGCTGCCGTCGTACTGATTTGCGGATCCGCCAGTTCCACCGCCCCCGTATATCCAGAACAGGACCGGTCGAGGTTTGATCGACGGCGTCGCCGGAACATGGATGTTGAGGAAAAGGCAGTCCTCGCTGTAGCCGCCCGCAGGTTCGGGGCCGTAGAAGAAAGCGTACGGACCTTGCAGGGGCTGCGCTTTCGGCGTGGTGGCGTCGTAGATGCCTTCCCAGCCGCCCGCTGCGACCGGCCGCTGAAAGCGCTTCGGCGGCTGTCCGAACCTCAATCCCCAGAACGTGTGCGCGCCGATGCGCTCCACGCCTCGCACACGTCCGAGTCGCGTTGACCGTTCCACCACCGCAGCTTCTGATCTCGACATCCCTCTAACGTAGCGCGTTCACGATGGCGAACGTGTCGTCTACGCGACAGTGGCCTCCCCAACCTCCGCTTACGGGAAGCTTGTTCGTCGCGGTCGACCGGCAGCTTCTGGCCGATAGTGAGCGCTCGCGCTTTCACTTCGAACGTCCGGTGATTCACGCTTTGCTGCCGATCAGGTTGGGATAGAACGGCGCTCTTCTGCTGGACTGCTGCGCGACTACGGCTTTAAGCGCGCCGTTACTTCGTCGGATAGGTTTTCGCCAACTCGCTTTGATAGTAGGCGTCAGCTTCTTTCGCTCTTTGCCTTAGCTGCTCGCGCTCGAGGCTTGTCAGCATTTCGGAAGCTGGCGAGGTAGCGGGTGTCGTCGGAACTGAGGGCGTTTGGCTCGGTTTTGAAGCGCGTTCTGAATTCATCGCCAACGCTCCGATGATGAGACCGCGTCGCAGATCAGTCGCGGCGAATTACACGCGCGACTCGACTTCACAACAGGACCTAGCTGCTAAATCGCCGACACGGAGTCGATCTGCAGGCTGGGGTCCCGCAAAAGTCCCGCAATGCCTTGCCGCGAATTCGCGACTTTCCAGCCAAGCTTCGTAACTCTCTGAGAAGGCTCGTGAAAACTGGTGGTGATGGGCAGAATCGAACTGCCGACCTCAGCATTATGAGTGCCGCGCTCTAACCGTCTGAGCTACATCACCGGCTGGAGCCTTCTCGAGGGCGCGCATTTTACCAGCGCGCCCGCGCTGCTACACGTTGAACCGGAAGTGCATGACGTCGCCCTCGTGGACGACGTATTCCTTGCCTTCGAGACGCAGCTTGCCCGCATCGCGCGCGCCCGCTTCGCCCTTGAACTTGATGTAATCGTCGTAGGCGATGACTTCGGCGCGGATGAAGCCGCGCTCGAAGTCGGTGTGGATCACGCCGGCGGCTTGCGGCGCGGTGGCGCCGGTCTTCACGGTCCACGCGCGCACTTCCTGCACGCCGGCGGTGAAATAGGTTTGCAGGCCGAGCAGCTTGTAGCCCGCGCGGATCACGCGGTTCAAGCCCGGCTCGGTGAGACCGAGATCCTGGAGGAACGCTGTCTTGTCGGCGTCGTCGAGCTGCGCGATCTCGGCTTCGATCGCCGCGCAGACGGCGACGAGCTCCGCGCCTTCCTTCTTCGCCTGCTGCTGCAGCTTCGCCAGATATTCGTTGCCGCTCTTCAAGCCAGCCTCGTCGACGTTGGCGACGTAGAGCATCGGCTTCATCGTGATCAGGTTGTACTCGCGGATCTGCAGCGCTTCGTCCGCGGTGAGGCTGAGCGAGCGGGCAGGGTTGCCGGCATCGAGGTGCGCCTGCATGCGCTTCAAGAGCTCGTGCTTGGCGATCGCTTCCTTCGCGCCGGTCTTGGCGTTCTTGCCGGCGCGCTCGGCCGCCTTGGCGATCACTTCGACGTCCGCGAGCGCCAGCTCCATGTTGATGATCTCGGCGTCGCGGATCGGATCGACCTTCTCCATCACGTGGATGATGTCGTCGTCGACGAAGCAGCGCACGACGTGCACGATCGCGTCGGTCTCGCGGATGTGCGAGAGGAACGCGTTGCCCTTGCCTTTGCCTTCGCTCGCGCCCTCGACGAGCCCGGCGATGTCGACGAACTCCACGGCCGCGCCGAGGATGCGCTGCGGCTTGACGATCTCCGCGAGCGTGTCGAGTCGCGCATCAGGCACCGCGACCACGCCGACGTTGGGGTCGATGGTGCAGAACGGATAGTTCTCCGCTGCGATCTGCGCCTTGGTCAGCGCGTTGAAGAGCGTCGACTTGCCGACGTTCGGCAGACCGACGATGCCGCATTTGATGCCCACTTACTTCTCCGTTTCCTCTTCGTCCGCAGCTTTGGTGTGCAGCTGGTTCATCGCTTTCGCGAGGCCCTGATGGATCAGCACCGGCAGCACGTCGAGCGAGCGGCCAATCGCGTCGAGCATGTTCTCTTCGTCGGTCGCGTTCGGGCGTCCGAGCACGTGACCGAGCACCTTGTCCTTCGTGCCCGGATGCGCGATGCCGATGCGAAGCCGCATGTAGGCGTCGCCGATGTGCTCGTGCACGCTGCGCAGACCGTTATGACCGCCGTGGCCGCCGCCTTGCTTCAGGCGCGCGACGCCCGCCGGCAGATCGAGCTCGTCGTGCACCACGAGGATTTCCTCGGGCGCGATCTTGTAGAAGCCGATGAGCTTGCCGATCGCCTCGCCGCTGCGATTCATGAAGGTCGACGGCTTGAACAGCAGCACGCTCTCGCCGGCGATCGTCGCCTTGGCCAGGTCGCCCTGGAACTTGTGCTCCGCGCGGAAGGCCACTTCGCAGCTCCGCGCGAGCGCGTCGACGAACCAGAACCCGGCGTTGTGGCGCGTGCGCGAGTGCTCCAGCCCCGGATTGCCGAGGCCGACGATCGCGCGCAGCGTCGAATCGGACATCGCTCAAAGGTCTCCACAAATGCAAACCCCCTCCCTTGCGGGGAGGGGGCAGGTGCAGCGCGAGAAGATTACTTCTTCTTCTCTTCCTTCTTCTCTTCCTTCTTGCCGGCCTCGGGCTTGGCGCCCTCGGCGCCCGCAGCGGCAGCGTCCGGAGCCTTCTGCGCCGTCGCCGGCACTTCGGCTGCCGCGACTTCCGCGGTCGGGACAACTTCTTCGACCACTGCGCGCGGGATGTGAACGGCCGCGACAGAGGCGTCCTTGCCGAGTCGCAGGTCGACGAGCCCGACGCCCGCAGGGATCGGCAGCTTCGACAGATGGATCGACTCGTTGAGCTCGAGCTTCGACAGATCGACCTCGATGAACTCCGGCAGGTCCTTCGGCAGGCACTCGACCTCGACCTGGCTCATGTGATGCTCGATCACGCCGCCGCCGACCTTGACGCCCGGCGCGACTTCGCCGCCCTTGAAGTGCAGCGGCACCTGCATGCGGATCGCCACGTCGGCGAGCACGCGCAGGAAATCGGCATGGATGATCGACTCGTTCACCGGATGGCGCTGGAGGTCCTTGATGACGACCTGCTGCGCGTTGCCGCCGAGGTTGAGCGTGAGGATGTGCGCGAAGAACGCTTCTTGCTGGACGTGCTTCGACATCTCGTTGTGGGACAGCGAGATCATCTCGGTCTCGCCCTTACCGCCGTACAGCACCGCGGGGACCTTGCCGGCGCGACGCAGGCGGCGGCTCGCACCTTTGCCTTGGTCTGCGCGGGGCTCCGCGGTCACTACGAAACTAGTGGCCATTTCAAAAGCTCCGAAAGTTGAAAGGAAAATCCCCGGCCCGCGACCAGGCAGGGGGCGCGCATTCTACACCAAAACAAAACCCCGCCTTCAGCGGGGTCCTGTCGGATCGCGAGGGCCCTTAGAACTTCTTGCCGACCCGGATGTAGCCGAAGCGGCCGGGGATGTCGTAGGCCAGCGGATCGTAGTTCCACAGGATGCCGCCGAAGCTCGGATCGGCCGAGATGGGCGGCGAGCGGTTGAACAGGTTGTTCACGCCGACCACGACCTCGATGTTCGACGGCGAGAACGTGTAGCCGGTCTGGACGTCGTGGTAGAAGATCGTCTTCAGCCTGTTCTCGGAGATGTCGGTGCCATCCGCATTGACCTTCGGATCGCTGCACAGCCCGAAATCGGCCAGCGACGGCTGACCCGGGAATCCGTCGACGCAGCCTTCGGTGCGCTGGTAGACCATACGCGTGGTCCAGGAGAACTGGAAGCCACCGCGCTGCAGCTCGTAGACGGCATTGCCGCGCCAGCGCGGAACCGACGTGCCGCCGAATTCCTGACCCGCGGTCGGCGGGCTGACTTCGTCGCCCTGGCCGGGGACCGGGATGCGGCCTTCGTACTTGATGAGGTACGAGGTGTCGACCGCAATCTTGTTGCGCCCGAAGACGGCCGGAACCGGCAGCGTGTAGTCGATGCCGCCGTCGATGCCACTGGTGTCCAGCGTCGAGAAGTTCACGTAGCGGTCTTCGATGAAGTCGAGCGTATTCGTGCCGGTGCGATGCACGAAGTCGCAGAACGCGCGGCTCGACGAGCGATAGCAGGCGTTGAGGATGTACTGGCTGCCCGGCGTCGCGATGAAGTTGTCGACCTTGATGCGGTAGTAGTCCGCATTGATGTTCAGCCCGCGGATGAGGCCCGGGCTGAACACGAGGCCGTAGGTGAGGGTGCGCGCCTTCTCAGGATGCAGGCCACGGTTGCCGCCGACGATCGCGCGAGTCTGCGGCTGCTGCGCCGGAGCGCCGTTGATGCCGTCCGCGTTGCAGTTCGCGTCGGTGGTCGGATCGGTGCGGAACGCCGCGCAAGGATCGATCACCGAATCGAAGCTCACCGTGTCGCCGAGGAAGAGCTCGCCGACCGACGGCGCGCGGAACGCGCTCGAATAAGTGCCGCGCAGGAGCAGATCGTCATACACGCGCCAGCGCATGCCGGCCTTGCCGGTGGTGGCGTTGCCCGACAGCGCGTACTTCGACACGCGACCGGCGAGCGACAGATCGATCAGCTTGATCAGCGGCAGATCGCCGAGCACCGGAACGCCGAGCTCGAGGTAGGCTTCGCGCGCGCTGTTCTGGCCGCGCGTCTCTTTCGCGTTGTTGCCGAACGCCTGATCGTTCTGGAATTGCGCGTCGGGCATGTCGTGGTACTGGTCGCGACGGTACTCGCCGCCGATCGCGATGGCAATCGGGCCTGCGGGCAGGTGGACCGGTCCGAGATCGGTGGTGATGTTGAGGTAGACGTCGTCCTGGCGAACCTGCGTGCGGTTGACCGCGGCCGGTGCGACGTAATCGATCATCGCCTGCGTGATGCCAGCCTGGCCGGCGAACAGATTGAGCGGCACGCAATCGCCCGTGCAGTTCTCCGGCGGACCGAGCGCGCGCTCGAGATGATCCTCGCGGAACACGTTCTGCGACTTGCCCGACTCCTTCTTGGTGTTCTTCGAATAGGTGTAGCCGATGTCCCAGTTGAACATGTGCTCGACGATGTCGAACTGACCCTCGAAGCCGCCGCCGAGGCGGATCGTGTCGTTCTGGAAGATCGACTGGCGCGGATCGCCGAGCAGGCGGATGCCGAACACGCCGGAGCCGACGCCGAGGCCCGCGCCGGTGGGGCCGCCCACCACGGTGTCGCCGACGATGCCGGTCGGATCGGGAATCGTCGTCGGCGGGAAGGGCAGGTTCACCGTCGTGTCCGCCGGCGGCGTGCCGCGGCCGATGTCCTGATGGAACGGGTTGTACATCTGGCGCGCGTCGATGTACGACGGGAAGCCGATCAGGTCACCACCTTGGATGAAGTTGTAGCCGATCTGCGAAAGCGCGGTGCGGTGGTTGTACAGCCCCTGGAAGTTGAAGTTCACGCCGTCGAACAGATGCTGGCGGAGCTGCGTGAACAGTCCGTAGCGCTTGCTCGGGTTCTGGATGTTGAAGCCTTCGGCGCGATTGAACGCGTCGTCGGGACCGCGCGTGTGGAAATCAGTGGGGAACGTGCCAGGCGTGCCCGGCGTGTGCGCGAGATCGCAGACCGGCAGGGTGGGCTCGCAAGCCTGCGCCGCGAGCGCGATCGTCGTCGGCGTCGGCACGAAGGTGAAGCGGCCATTGGGCCCGAGCGTGCTCCAGCGTCCGACGCCGGTGTCGATGTGGTTCCAGGCGGAGATCCAGCGCGACGTCGCCTTGACGTCGTCTTCCTTGGTGAAGCTGAAGTTCGCGAAGATCGACGTGCCGCCGCTGACGTGGCCGAACGAGATCTGGTGCTGCTGCGTCGCGCCGTCGCCCTGCTCGAACTCGCCGTACTGCGACGACAGCTCGAAGCCCTGGTAATTCTTGCGCGTGATGATGTTGACCACGCCGGCGATCGCGTCGGAGCCGTACACGGCCGACGCGCCGTCCTTCAGCACTTCGATGCGCTCGATGATCGACGTCGGGATCGTGTTGAGGTCGACCGCGGACGTGCTCGTCGACGTCAGGCCGTTCACCCAGCGATGGCCGTCGACGAGGATCAGCACGCGATTGGTGCCGAGGTTGCGGAAGTCCAGATTGGTCTCGCCGCCGGTCAGCGCGAGCGAGGCAAACGCGGTGTTGATACTGCTGCCCGCGGTCGTCATGCGGATGAGCAGATCGCCGATGTTGGTGAGACCGGAGCGCTCGATGTCCTTGCGGCTGACGACGGCGACCGGCTGCGCGGTCTCGAAGTCCTGGCGCTTCAGTCGCGAGCCGGTGACTTCGACCTTCTCGAGCTTGGTCGCGTCGGAGCTTCCTGCCGGCGCCGGCTGCGCTTGCGCGGCCTGCTCCTGGACCGGGACAGTGTTTTCGTACGCGTTGGGCGTCGTCTCGGCCGAGACCGGCGCGTTCTCAGCCGGGGCTGCCGCGACATCGGCAGGCGCTGCGGCCGCGTCGGATGGCGGCGTGGCGGCTGCCGGATCCTCCTGCGCCGCGGCGACACCGGAGATCAGGACGAAGAGCGTGCTTGCAACAACGCGCAGGACCGTGCGCAACGACGGCGCGGACGACGGAATCATGTGTCACTCCCCAAAAGTGAAGCTTCCGGCCTTGTGGTGCGGCCGGTCAGATTCGGTTGTAAGAGGGAAAATTTTACCGCATTTCCCGATGCCGATCGATGCTTTGCGGGCATGCGTTCACGCGCCATCTCGCCTCCGGCTCAATTCGTTGACGCGTTTTTTTTCGCTTGCTATAAAGCCTGCCCGGCATCGACCCGCGCCGTTCAGGGACTGAAAAGAGGGACTAAAACCAATGAACAAGGCAGAACTGATTGACGCGGTGGCCGAGAAGTCCGGCCTTTCGAAAGCCGATGCCAATCGCGCGGTCGACACCGTGATCGACGTCATCGGGAAGGCGCTCAAGAAAGGCGATAAGGTCTCGCTGGTCGGCTTCGGCGTGTTCTCGGTGCGCAAGCGCGCCGCGCGCAAGGGCCGCAATCCGAAGACCGGCGCAGAGATCAAGATCCCCGCGGGCAAGACGCCGGCGTTCAAAGCTGGCAAGGCTCTGAAGGACTCAGTAAACTAGCGCGCCTTTTTGGATGGGTGCGCGAGGTTGAGGCCGCACCGCTTGATACGGGTGCTTAGCTCAGCTGGTAGAGCGTCGCCCTTACAAGGCGAATGTCGGCGGTTCGATCCCGTCAGCACCCACCATTCAAGGTAAGCACCGACGCGGAGCGGTAGTTCAGTCGGTTAGAATACCGGCCTGTCACGCCGGGGGTCGCGGGTTCGAGTCCCGTCCGCTCCGCCACATTGACATGCACGGGCGCCTCACAAGGCGCCCGTGTCGTTTTGATCAACCGGAAAACCGTTCGAACATGCTCCAAGCAATCCGTGACCGTCTGATCGGCTGGGTCCTCTGGCTGATGATCGGCATCATCTGCGTCCCCTTCGCGTTCTGGGGCATCCAGTCGATCGGCAGCGGCGGCGGCGATCCGGTCGTCGCGAAAGTCGGCGGCTGGTTCGGCGGTCTCGTCGGCGCCGAGCGCATCACCGAGAGCCAGCTGCGCGCGCAGTACGAGCGCCGCTACCAGCAGCTGCAGATGATGATGGGCGACAACTTCCGCGCCGATCAGGTCGATCCCAAGCAGTTCCGCGAGATCGTGCTGCGCGACATGATCCAGGAGATCACGCTGCGCCAGTACAGCGACAAGGCCGGCTATGCCGCGTCGGACAGCGCGCTCGTCCAGGCGGTGCGCGAGATCCCGATGTTCCAGGGCAAGGACGGTCAGTTCGACGTCGACGTCTATCACCAGCGCCTTTCCGAGCGTGGCTATTCGACGGCGCGCTTCGAGACCGAGATGCGCAACTCGCTCGCCATCGAGCAGATGCGCTCCGGCGTGGTCGAGACCGCGTTCGCCACCGACGCCGATCTCGCCGAGACCTATCGCGTCGCCGGGCAGCAGCGCACGCTGTCCTACGCGCAGTTCGAAGTCTCCAAATACGCGCCGAACGTCAAGATCGAAGACGCGCAGGTGCAGGCGCAGTACGACAAGAAGAAGAGCCAGTTCATGACGCCCGAGCGCATCAAGCTCGCGTACGTGGAGCTGTCGCTCGAAGCCATGCCGAAGGCCGCGAATCCGGGTGACGACGTGCTGAAGGTGATGTACGAAGCCGAGAAAGCCACGCGCTTCTCGACCACGGAGGAGCGCCACGCCCGCCACATCCTGATCGGCGTCGCCAAGGACGCCGACGCGGCGACCAAGGCAGCGGCGCAAAAGCGCGCCGAGGAAATCGCCGCGAAGCTCAAGGCCGGCGCCGATTTCGCGCAGCTCGCCAGGAGCGAATCGACCGATCCGGGCAGCAAGGACAAGGGCGGCGATCTCGGCTGGGTCAAGAAGGGTCAGATGGTGCCGAAGTTCGAGCAGGCGTTGTTCGCCCTGCAGAAGGGTGAGGTGAGCGGCCCGGTCGAGACCGACTTCGGCTACCACATCATCAAGCTCGACGACGTGCATCCGTCGACGGTGCAGCCGTTCGAGGACAAGGCGGTCCAGGCCGAATTGCTGGATGCCTACCAGAAGAAGGAAGGCGAGAAGCACTTCGCCGAGCAGCAGGAGAAGATCGAGCAGCTCGCGTTCGAGAACCCGACGTCGCTCGACGCGGTGGCCAAGGCGCTCAATCTCGAAGTGAAGACGACCGACTGGTTCGGCCGCGGCGGCGGCACCGGCATCGCCGCGAACAACGCGGTCAAGGAAGCGGCGTTCTCGCCCGAAGTGTTCAGCAGCAACGAGAACAGCAAGCCGATCTCGATCGGCCCGGGCGACGTCGTCGTCGTGCGCAAGGCGGAGTACGAAGCGCCGCGGCAGAAGGAGTTGAAGGAAGTCGCCGACGACATCCGCAACGAGCTGCGCAACCAGGCCGCGAAGGACGAGGCGATCAAGCAGGCGCAAGCGATGCTGAACCTCGTGCGCGAGGGCAAGAAGCCCGAAGAGGCCGCGAAGCAGTCCGGCGTCGAGCTCAAGAGCGCCGGCGCGATCAAGCGTGACGATGCCAAGATCGATCGCGCGATCATCCGCGTGCTGTTCCACCTGCCGCGCCCGCAGGGCGACAAGCCGAGCTTCGAGCAGGTCGTGCTCGGCAACGGCGACGTCGCTGCGGTGTTCCTTTCCGAAGTGAAGGACGGCGATCTCGCGAGCGCATCGGCGGAGGATGTGAAGCGCCTGCGCCAGCAGCTGCGCGACAAGGATGCCGGCGAGGAATTCAAGGCGTTCCGCGACCACATCAGCAACACCGTCAAGGTGAAGCAGCTGCGCTCGGCCGCGGAAGTCCCGGACAACGCGCCGGCTCAATAGCGCCGTGGCCCGCCACTGGCAGATCGCGATCGCGCTTGCATGCGCGATGCTGGTCGGTGGGCTGTCTTCTCCGGATTCGCTGATCGTCGAGGCCGGCGGCTTCATCGGCACGCTGTTCCTCAATGCGCTCAAGCTCCTCGTCGTCCCGCTGATCGTCGCGTCTCTGATCCACGCGCTGCTCGGGCTCGCGGATCCGCAGGCGCTGTCGCGCATGGGCGTGCGCGCGATCGTCTACTACGTCGCGACCTGCCTGCTCGCGATCCTCACCGGGCTCGTCGTCATCAACGTGCTGAAGCCGGGCATCATCCACGGCGAGCCCGCGGGCCAGTTGCTCGGATTGACTGCCGCTGATGCGGAGCTGCACGCGAAGGTCGCGGGCAAGAGCCTCGCCGACGTGCTGCAGGTGTTCAATCGCATGATCCCGCCGAACGTGTTCGAGGCGGCGGCGAAAGGCGACATCCTCGGACTGATCCTGTTCAGCCTGCTGTTCGGCTATTTCGCGTCGCGGCTGCCCGAGTCGCTCGCGAGAACGCAGCGCGAGTTCTGGGGCGGCGCGAAGGAAGTGATGCTGAACTTCACCGGCTTCGTGATGCGCTTCGCGCCGCTGGGCGTATTCGGCCTCGTGACCAAGACGTTTGCCTCGACCGGGCTTGCCGCGGTGAAGCCGCTCGCGATCTTCTTCGTTTGCGTGCTCCTCGCACTCGCCATCCATCTGTTCATCGGCTTGCCGCTCACGCTCAAGCTGATCGGCCGCGTGCCGCCGTACCGCCATCTGCGAGCGATGACGCCGGCGCTGCTCACAGCGTTCTCGAGCTCGAGCTCAGCCGCAACCTTGCCGGTGACGATGGATTGCTTGCAGAAGCGCGCCGGAGTCTCGGAGCGCGTCACCGGATTCGTGCTGCCGCTCGGCGCGACGATCAACCTCGACGGCAGCGCGCTCTACGAGTGCGCGGTGGCGATGTTCCTCGCGCAGGCGTACGGATTGAATCTCGATTTCCACACGCAGTTCCTCATCGTGTGGATGGCGCTCGTCACGTCGATGGGGATTTCGGGGATTCCATCGTCATCGCTGGTCGCGATCGCGATCATCCTCGGTGCGATCGGCCTGCCGCTGGACGCCGTCGGCATGATCCTCGCGGTCGACCGCGTGCTCGACATGTGCCGCACCGCGGTGAACGTGTTCGGCGACTCGTGCGGCGCGGTGATCGTCGCGCGCCTGGACGGCGAAGAGGTCCTGCAGAAGCCGATCGTGTGAATCGTGGGTCGCCCTTCAGGGCGACGCTTTTGCCTTCTCTTCCTCAGCGAAGGTAAAGCCCATGATGTTGAACCCGGCGTCGACGTAGAGGATCTCGCCGGTGATGCCCGACGCCAGGTCGGAGCATAGGAACGCCGCAGCGTTGCCGACTTCTTCGATCGTGACGTTGCGTTTCAGCGCGGAGGCTTTCTCCGCCGACGACAGCATGCCGCGGAATCCCTTGATGCCCGCGGCGGCGAGTGTCTTGATCGGCCCCGCGGAGATCGCGTTGACGCGGATGCCTTCGGCGCCGAGCTCCGCGGCCATGTAGCGCACGTTCGCTTCGAGGCTCGCTTTCGCGGCACCCATCACGTTGTACATCGGCACCGCGCGCTCGGCGCCGAGATAGGTGAGGGTGAGCATCGACGCATTGCGACCTCGCATCAGGGGTCGCGCTGCCTTGCCGAGCGCCGCGAACGAGTAAGCAGAGATGTCGTGCGCGATCGCATAGCCTTCGCGCGTCACGGTGTCGAGATAGCTGCCGGCCAGCAGCTCGCGCGGCGCGAAGCCGATCGAGTGGATGACGACGTCGACGCCGCTCCACTTCTGCTTCAGCGCGTCGAACACCGCGGAGATCTCCGCGTCGCGGGTGACGTCGAGCGGCAGGACGATGTTCGATTGCGTCGATTGCGCGAGCTCCTCGACGCGCGACTTGAGCTTCTCGCCCTGGTAGGTGAACGCGAGCTCGGCGCCTTCGCGATGCATCGCCTCGGCGATGCCGGTCGCGATCGAGCGCTCGCTCGCGACGCCCGTGATCAGCGCCTTCTTGCCCTGCAGGAAGCCCATGCGCACTCCACGATCGTTCGGAGTGCGGGAGTTTAAGGGATCAGCCCGGCTGGAACACGATCGGGTAGTTCGGGTAGTTGAACGGCGGCACCGCCTTCGCCCCGAAGTTGATCATCTTGATGCGCTCGAGGATCTTGTGCTCGAGGTCGGCGTCGCCGAGCTCGCTCGACACCAGATTGAGCTTCGACACCGAGCCGTCCGGCGCGATGGTGATGTCGAGGATCATCTTGCCGCGCAGCGACGGGTTGTCGCGCAGCGCGCGATTGAAGATCGTGTAGAGCGCGCCCTTGTTGCGATCGAACACGAGCTGCAATTCGTCGATCGTGCGGCCCGCGAGCAGATCGCGACCGCCTTGTCCCGGGCGCGTCTTGTCGGGGCCGAAGCCTTTCGGGCCGCTCACCGTCGTCGTGCGCCGCGAGCCGAGGCCCGTGCCGCTCTGCGTGTTGGTGATGCTGCTCGAGTTATCGCCGATGCCCTGGCTCGCTTGCGCAGCGGAGGCGACGAACGACGACGTGTCGCCGCCGGCGCCGGAGCGCGCAGTGAGCACGCTCGCCTGCAGCGGCGTCGTCGATTCGAGCGCCGTGAGATTCTGATCGCGCAGCTCGGCGAGCGCGTCGGCGACTTTCGCGAGCTGCTTGGCCGCGACCTTGCGCGCCTGCTCCTGGATCTGCTCGGGCGTCGGCGGCACCACTTCCTTCTTCGGCACCGGCTTGGGTTGCGGCTTGGTCTCGGGCTTGGCTTCTTCCTGCGGTTTCGGCTCCTCGACCTTCTGCGCCACCGGCGCGGGCGGCTGCTCGGGCAGCAGCTGCGCGTAGCGCGTGGCTTCCAGCTCGCCGCCGCCTTTCTCGATGCCGGCGATCTGCAGGAGCGAGATGATGATCGCGAGCGCGAGCGCAGGCAGGCCGATGCCGATCAGCAGGCGCCGGAACTGCCGGTCGGCGCGCTCGGATATTTCCCACAGCTCTTCGGAGAGGGCGTAGACGCTCACTTCACTTCGCTCCTCGCGACTCCGGGATCACGCCCAGCGAGATGCGCGCGAATCCGACGTTGCTGCAGGTGGCCATCACCTTCTTGAGCAGGCTGTAGGGGATGTTCTTGTCGCCCATGATGTTCACTTCGCCGCGGCTCTGCTGCGACGGGTCGTTCGCGAGCGGCTTCATCGGCGCGCGCCGCTCGAGCTCCGTCTTCAGCGGATCGAGGACCTGGCCGGCCGGCGCGCTCTCGGCGTCGGCGGTGTTCATCACCTTGCGACCGTCGACGAGGATCTCCTGGCCGGTGACGATCACCGCGGTGTTCTCGCGCGGCTGCTCTTCGGCGATCGACTTCGGCAGATTCACCTGCTCGGCGCCGATCACCTGCACGGCGGCGGTGTTCACCAGCATGTAGATGATGAGGATGGTGAAGATGTCGATCATCGACACCAGATTGATCGACGTCACCACCGCCTGGCGCTTGACGCGACGGACCTTGCGCAGCGTGCGGATGGAAAGCTTCATGGCGTGGCCGCCGGCGGCGACGCCGCAGTCGGTGCGTTCGCCGGCGCGGGCGACGTGGCCGGCGCGTCGCCGATCGAGATGTTCGGGAACATCTCGCGCAGCTGGCTGGTGCCGGTCGCATCCTCGGGATAGACGCGCGCGGTGTCCATCACTTTCACCAGCGTTTCGTACGGCAGATCCTGCTCCATGAGGATCGTCACCGACGTCTCCTCGGGGTTCTTCGCCTTGACCTTGGACAGGAAGTCGCCGAGCGCGGCGAGGTTGTAGCCGTTCGGCGTGTTCGGCAGCGCCTGCAGCACGCCGTTGGCGTCGCCGACGTCGAGCTCGCTGTGCTTGACCAGGATGGTCAGCGACAGCGGCGGCTTCTCCGGCGTCGGCTGGTTCGGTGCCGGCAGGTTGAGCTTCAGGATCGCGAGATGGCTCGCGATCGAGCCCACCAGCAGGTAGAGCACCAGCACGGTGAGGATGTCGATCATCGGCACGAGGTTGATGTTCGCCTCGTGGCTGGCGGCACGCTGGCCGCCGGCCATCCGCAGTGCGCGTCGCGACAGTCGCATGAGTTAGGTCCGCGTCCTCGAGCGGATCAGCGCGCGGCCGGCGCGCGCTTGAGCGACAGGCTGTTGAGGAACTTCACGCTCGCCATCTCCAGCGAGTCGACGAGCTCGCCCGCCTTGGTCGTCAGCCACGAATGGATCAGGAGCAGCGGCACTGCCACGAGCAGGCCGAACGCGGTGCAGTTCAGCGCTTCCGAGATCGAGAACGACAGCACGTTGGTCTTCTCGGCGAGGTTCAGGCTCGCGATCGCGGAGAACGCCTTGATCAGGCCCGAGATGGTGCCGAGCAGTCCGAGCAGCGTCGCGACGTTGGCGAACACCGCGAGGTAGTGCGTGCGCTTCTCGAGCAGCGCCGTGACTTCCATCAGCGATTCTTCCATCGCCATCTCGAGCTCGGCGCGACCCGCCTGCTGGCGCGAATGCGCGAAGCCGTAGCCGAGCACGCGGCCGATCGCGGTGTCGGACTCGCGCGCGACGCGCTCGGCGCCGTCGAAGTCGCCCGCGCTCATCAGCGGCAGCATCTGGCCCCAGACGCGACGGTTCTCGCGCGCGGAGCGGTTGAGGAACAGCCAGCGCTCCAGCGTGATCACCAGCCCGAGCACGAGGATCGCGCCGATCGGGAACATGAACCATCCGCCGGCCTGGAAGAAGTGGACGAGCGTTGCAAAGACATCCATGAGTGGCCTCTAGGTTTGAAGACTGTTATTGAGCGGCGCCCTGCGCCTTGAGATGGTTGGTCAGCGCGGTGTAGTAATCGAGCTGACGGCGGAACGTTCCGGGATCCAGCGGCAGCGGCTCTTCGTCGAGCAATCGCGCCGGGCGATCGATGCCTTGCTCCGGCGCGGAATTGCGCCACGGCATGATGTACAGGCCGATCGGCGATTCGCGCTCGCCGATGATCGTGGTGCCGGGCGCGCTGTTGTTCGGCGCGCTCGTCGAGACCGAGGGCGATGCGGAATTCGCCGGCGCCGGCGCGCTCGAGCGGTACTTGCTCGTGTCCACCGCCGGACCGGAAGTGTCGACCGCCGGCTCCTGGGCGAGGGCCGCGGCGGCGAACAGCATCGACATCAGCGTGATCGTTGTCTTCATTGCTTGCGTACCGGCAGGATCGAGCGTTCTTCCGTCATCTTCGGCGCAGCCGGCGTCGGAGCGGCATTCTGCAGCGGCGCGGGCTTGGACACCGGCTGCTTCGATTCGATCTCCGCAATCCAGGCGGCCACTCGCAGCTCATCTTTTCCGGCGAGCTGCTGATACTGCTTATAGTGCATCAGCGCGTCGGTAGGACGGCCCAGATACGTGTCGTAAAGAATGCCGAGGTTCAGGTGCGCCAGCGCGTAATTGGGATTCGCCTGCAGCGCCTTCAGGTAAGCCTGCTCTGCACCAATCCGATCGCCCGCGTCGCGCTGCTCCATGCCAAGCCAGTTCCATGCCACCGCGTTCTTGCTGTTCAGCGACGTCGCCTTGGTCAGCACGCCGATCGCCTGATCGCGACGGTTCGACTTCGCGTAGATGATGCCGAGATTGGTCAACGGCCCCGAGTACTGCGGGAAATCGTTGTTGAGGGCGATGAAGGCCGCCTCTGCGTCGGGCAGTTTCTTCTGCTTCATCAGCTGCA
This sequence comes from Nevskiaceae bacterium, assembly GCA_035650495.1. Taxonomy (GTDB): domain Bacteria; phylum Pseudomonadota; class Gammaproteobacteria; order Nevskiales; family Nevskiaceae; genus DASRHK01. Next base: position 40,631 of record DASRHK010000036.1, read on the forward strand.
CGGCGTCGTTGAAGCGCGCCTGCGGATCGCCCTTGCTCGGCGGTGCGACGGGCTTGCCGCCGGCGGAAGGCCGCGTGCCGCCAGCGGACGGCGCGTTGGGCCCGCCTTTCTTGCTGAAGCCCGAACAGCCGGCGATCAGCGCGACCGCGATCGACAGCGCGACGAACTTACTTGAGCGCTTCATAAGCCTCGTCCCCTTGCTCGCGCTTGGAATACTTGCCCGGCGCAAGGCCGGCGAGCGCGAGCTGGCTCTTCTTCACCCAGTCGTCGTAGACGCCCTGGCTGATGCGACGCAGATTCGACTCGTGCGCCTGGATCGCCTTCTCCTCGAACGGGAAGGACTGCTCTTCGAGCAGCAGACTGTATTGCTCGAGCTGCGCAGTGGTCATCTTCTTCGGCCGCTCCGAGTCGAGCAGGGCGCGCGAGAACGCCTGATAGAGCGCGCCGATCTCGTAGGTCGCCGCGGTGGTCACGTCGGCGATGCCGTAGCCCGCGGCGCGCGACAGCGTGTTGATCGCCTTCTCGAGCGCGACCTTCTTCGCCGCGATGCTCTTGTTGAGCGGCTGCGTGAGCGAGATCGCGTTCGCGGCGGCGACGTCGTTTCGACCGAGCTCCAGGCTCGCGCGCGCGGCGAGCGTCTTGCTCTTGTCGCTGCGCTCGGCGCCGGCGAAAGCGTCGGCGGCGATGAAGTCCTGCTGGATGCGCAGATAGTTCCTCTGGTCGCCGTTGCCCTTGTAGATCTCGGCGAGGCGCACGCGCGCATCGAGCGCGCGATCGACCGGCTGGGTGAAGTTCTTGATGTAGAACTCGTAGGACGCGACCGTCTGCGGCTGATCGTTCGACTTGTCGTAGAGCGTCGCCGCCTGCCATGACGCTTCGCGGCGGATGTCGGGCGACTCGCTCGTGCGCGCGGCGATGCGCTGATACGCGCCGGCGGCTTCATGCGGACGATTGTCCTTCTCGTAGACGACCGCGAGCTTCTTGTCGACGTCCGGGATCAACTGGTGCTTCGGGAAATTCGCGCGGAAGCCTTCGAGCACGTTTGCGGCCGTCGGCCAATCCTGCAGCGTGATCAAGCCAGCGGCGGCGTCGTAATCCGCGGTCGGACGGATGCTCGCTTCCGGCACGACCTTGCCGACGCGCAGGAAATGGTTCACCGCCGTGCGCAGATCGTTCGCGCTACGCGCCGCTTCGCCTTGCTTGTAGATCGACGCGGCGAGCTGCTCGACGATCGTCTTGCGACCGGCATCGGTGGGCGAAGTGAGCTGCAGCACGTTGGTGTAGGCGACTTCCGATTCGGGATAGCGCTTCTGCTGGAAGCTCGCGTCGGCGACCACGCTCCAGGCCTGGCGCTTGAGATCCGGCGTCGCCTTCGGTGCGCTGATCACCTGATTGGCGACCTGCGTCGCCTCGTCGAGCGACTTGATCTCGAACAGCGCGAGCGCGGTGCGCGTCAGCACCGGCAGCACCTGCTCGTGATTGGGGAACGCACCGGCGAAGCGCTTGGAATTGTCGATCTCGAGCCGCAGCGCGGCGGCGTGATCGGCGGCTTCCTTGGTGTTGCGCTGATACGCGAGGACCGCGGCATACGCGGCCTCTGCGCTGCGCGCGTGCGCCGGATACTCGTAGGCCGTCCGCGTGTATTCCTTCGCCGCTTCCATGGTCTGACCGCCGTCGTAGAGCGACTCGGCGAGCAGGAAGTTCGTCTCGGGGTTCTTCGGATCGTTCGGGAACGCCTTCAGGATGCGGCGATACCAGTTCGCGGCGGTGACGAAGTCACCCTTGTTCGTCTGCGGGTTCGCCTGCGCGCGCGCGTGATAGAACTTCGCGAGATCGTCGAGGTGGCCGCGCAGCTCCGACATCACTTCCGGCAGCGGCGCGCGACCGTTCCAGTACGGCGCCGACGGGTCATACGTCGTCGCGAACTTCTCCTTCTCCTGCACGACGAGCTCCGAGAAGCCGCCGTCGGCGTAGGTCTTGATCACGCGCGACTGGAACGACGGCGCGAGCGGATGCATCGGATATTTCTCGGTGAAGGCGCCGTAGGCCTTCGCCGCGTCGGTGTAGCGCTGCTTCTCCGCGAGCTGCTCGCCGAGCGCGTTGTAGAGCAGCGGGAAGAAGCGCGGCTCGCCCTTGCGCTGGATGAATTCGTTGACCGCTTCGCCGCCGCCGAGCGCGGCGAAGGAGAGGCCCGCGACGCGCAGGGCATCCTTGGCGACGTCGCGCTTGCCCTGATCGACCGCGGCAAGCGCGATCTGCGGATTGGCGCCGACGCCGGGCGGCAGCTCGCGATCGAGGATCTGGCAGAACACCACCAGCGCCGGCTCGTACTGCGACTGCTTGAACAGCGACCAGCCGTACTTGTACTGCGCGGGCTCGAAGAACGCCGTGCGCCCGCCCATATCCATCACCGTCTTGTATTCGGTGCTTGCCTCGTCGAAGCGCTGGAGATGGAACAGGAGCTCGGCGCGGCGGAAATGCGCATCGCCGATCAGCTGCGAGTCGGGGAACTGCTTCTCGAGGCGACCGAGCGCCTCGACGGCCTGATCTTCGTGGCCGGTGTTCTGGTACGCGCGCGACAGCTGATAGAGCACGCGATCGTTGTTGCGATCGTCGGGCTTCTCGGTGAGCAGCTGGTTGTAGAGGTTGATCGAGTCCTGCTGGACCTGCGCGCTCTTCTTCGGGTCCGAGGTGCCGCTCTCGTCGACCTGGATCTGCAGGTCGGCGAGGCGACGCATCGCCTCCGCCTTGGTCTCGACGTCGGGCGCGAGCTCGAGGATCTTGCGGTAGTTCTCCTCGGCCGATTCGGGGCTGACTTCCACCGGCGCCGATTTCTGGATCGGCAGCTTCTGTGGCGCAGGCGCTTTCTGCTTCGACAGCTCCTTGATCGGGGTGCCGGTGTCCTTGAGACCCGACGAGCAGGCCGCGACGACGAGCGCGGCGAAGACGACGACGCGCACTTTCACTTCTTGTCTCCGCGCGGCGCCGCCGGTTGCTCCTTGCTCTCGCGGTCGTAGATGCGTGCGACCGACAGACGCGCTTCGACGAGATAACGCTCGATCTGCTTCTTCTGCCCGTTGAGCTCGCGCAGCGAGGTCGCCTCCAGCTGCTTGCTGCCGTCTGCGCTCGCACTGGCGAGCTTGGGCTTCAATTGATCGATCGCGCCACGCACGGCGGCCATACGCTCGAAGGGACCGTTGGCGTTGCGAGGCGCGTAGACCGCCGCGAGCTTGACGTTGGGATGCACGTCGAACGTCAGCGGCGCGTCGTAGGTGCCGGGCGCGGCGAGCCCATCGTCGGCGCGCAGCGCGAGCGACATGATCACGTAGATCGACGAATAGGTCTGCCGCGCGCGGGCGATGAACAGCTCCGGCGCGATGTTCGGCTGCTGCTGATCGGCTGCGCCGCGGTCGAAGCCGGCCATGCGGTCTTTCCAGCCATCGAGGTTGCGGCCGATCAGGCGCAGGTCGCGATAGTTCTTGAGCGTCTCCTGGAACACGTTCTCCGCGAGCAGGTTCTGCAGGAAGTAGGTCTCGGGCGCGTCGGGCAGGTCGCGCAGGCGCCATTGCCAGCCGCTCTCGGCCTCGCTGTCGCGGCGCACGATCGTCTCGACCATGCGGCCCTGCTTGATCGAGACCATCGCGTCGTCCATGTGCTTGCGCGTGGTCTCGAGCGTGTCGATCGCGCGCTGGTATTCCTGCAGCGCCTGCTCGTGCGCCTTCAGGCGATCGAGCGCGAAGGGAATCGCCAGCAGCGCTTCCTGCACCGCGGGGTGCATCGGATCGCGCGCGACGAGCTCCGTCCACGGCACCAGCGCGCGCTTGAGCGCTTCCTCTTCTTCCTTGCTGATGTTGGACAGCTTGAACGGACGCAGGCCGAGGCGCTTGAACGGATCGGCGTCGTAGTAGCCCGGACGCAGCAGCACGCCGAGCGACGAGAAGGTGGAGAAGGGCGACTGATCCTCCGGCGAGCCGGGCGCGTGCTTCTGCAGTTCGCCGCGCGGCGCGAGCTCCGACCAGCCGAGCCCGAGCAGCGCGCGATTCGAGTACGGGCCTTCGGTACGGATGCGGCCGAAGATCGGCTTCGCGGTGCCGCCCTGCTGCGAGCGCAGGAAGTGATAGCCGAGCGTGAGATTGGCCCGATCGCGCAGCGTCAGTGTCTCGACATCGGTGACCTTCATCGTGCCGAGGCGGTCGAGGATGGTCCGGCCTTGCTCGACGCGGCCCTCGTTCAAGAGCGCGATGGCGAGGTTGTAACGCGCGTACGGCGACAGGTTGTCGAACTTGCCCTCGTTGAGCACTTCGACCGCTTGCGCGTTGCGACCCTGCGCGAGCAGCGCGCGCGACAGCAGGTCCTGCCATTCCGGCATCACGTCGGCGGGCAGCTTCTCGGAGAGGTTCGACAGCGTCTCCGTCGCGTCGCTGACGTAGCCGCGCTCGAGCTGGAACTGGCCCAGGCGCAGGCGGGCGCGCGCCGCGTCGACGGCGTTGGTCGCGCTCTCGCGCGCGAGCCGCTTGTAGATCGCGATCGCGCGATCGGGCATGCCGAAGTTGAGATAGCACTCGGCGAGCTGCTCGTGGAACGCGATCGGCAGCTGATCGGGATCGGGCACCGTCGCGGCGATGCGCAGGAGCTCGGCGATCGCCGTGTAGTAGCGCTTGTCGTTCTTGAGGAAGATCGCCATGCCGAGCCGCGGATCCGCGGCGCTGCCCGGCGCGTAATCGTGCGAATCGGCCCAGCGCGACGAGTCGAGCATCACCGCGCGGCGCGCGATGCGCGTCTGCGTGCTCTCCATGCGCTGCACTTCGGGCAGGCCCGGGCGATCGAGGCGCGAGTTGCGGGTGATCGGCACCGTCAGATCGAGCGGCCCGAGGTTCTTGTCGAACACGCGATCGACGGCGCCCTTGATCGGCGGGTCCTTCGGTTGCGCGTCGATGAACTTGCCGGCGAACTCCGCGTGCACGCGATGCGCGCCCGGTTGCATGTTCACGCGCAGCAGACGGTGCAGGCCGCCCTTCAGCAGCGCGCGCGATTCGGAATCGGTGTAGTTGTAGGTGACGAGCTGGCCGTCATCGAGCGCGACCGACATCGAGCTCAGCATGAAGCCGCCGACCTTCACGCCGATGTAGACCGAGACGCGCGTGATGTCCGGATAGAGCAGGGTCTCGTCGAGCGTCAGCAGGTCGCGATCCAGCACGACCGCGGCGTCCTTGATGTCCTGCACGGACTGGTCGACCTTGATGGCGCCGGGATCCGAAGCGTTCGGCGTCGCGGTGGATGCGCTGGGTGCCGTGGCCGCAAAGGCAATCGTCGTCGCGGCCATCAGGGCGACGCCGAGGCCGCGCGCAGCGCTGTTGAGCCCGACCATGGGAATCCCGAAAAAGAATGACGTCCTTGTAGCTGGGCGCGAGTTTAGCAAATGGTCCACCAGTACTTTTTTACGACAGAGTCTTCTTATGGCGCTCGGAAACCATCTTTCCAGCGGCGCAGCGTGGCGAACACTTCGACAGCATCAGCGGGTGGGCGGCCGAGCTTCCCGGCCGCGGCGCGCATTATCGCAGCTTCGCCGGTGCGCAAGAAAGGATTGACGCGCCGCTCGAGCGACAGCCGGCTGGGCAGCGAAGGCTCGCCGCGATCGCGCAGGGCGCGCACGTCATCGCGGTGGCGCGCGACGTCCGCATTGCCGGGCTCGACCGCGGACGCGAACGCGAGGTTGGAGAGCGTGTATTCGTGCGTGCAGTAGATCTCGGTGTCGGCATCGAAACCGTTCAGCTTCGCGAGCGAATGATGGAGCTGCTCGGCCGTGCCTTCGAACAGCCGGCCGCAGCCGGCGGAGAACATCGTGTCGCCGCAGAACAGGCGCGGCGGCTGTTGGCCCTCGCGCTCGGCGTAGTAGGCGATGTGACCGAGAGTGTGGCCGGGCACCGACAGTATGGAGAGCGGCAAGCCGAGCTTCGGCACTTCGATGCGATCGCCATCGACGAGCAGCTGCGTGAGTCCCGGGATGGTGCTCGATTCGGCGCGCGGCCCGAACACCGGCACCGGATGCGCCTGCACGATCTTCGCGATGCCGCCGACGTGATCGGCGTGATGATGCGTGATCAGGATCGCGGCGAGCGGCAGCTTGGCGGCCTCGAGCGCGCGCAGCACCGGCGCGGCGTCGCCGGGATCGACGACGGCAGCATATCCCGCGCGCTCGATCATCCAGATATAGTTGTCGACGAACGCGGGGAGCGCGATTACGCGGGTCATCATGCGGCGAATGGTTGCAAAGTCGACGGAGCAGATCAACGCATGAAAGTGCGCGAGCGCTGGGGCGGCCAGCCGTTCGATCGGCATGCGCTCGAGCTGTGGCAGCGCTCCACGCCGGGGCGGCGGTTGCTCGAGCTCGAGGAGGCCGAGCTCGCGCGAACCATGCCCGAGCTGTTCGGGCGTCACTTCCTGCAGATCGGCTCCTGGGGGCGCGGCAATCGCCTGATCGGTGCGAGCCAGATGCTGCACAGCGCCGTGCTCGGCACCGTGCGCGGCTTCGACGAGCAGGCGCTGGCAGAGCCCGAGCATCTGCCGGTCATGGCGAAGAGCGTCGATGCCGTGCTCTTGCCGCATTGCCTGGAATTCGTGCGCTCGCCGCAATCGGTGCTGCGCGAAGTCAATCGCATCCTCACCGATCGCGGACGCGTGCTGATCCTCGGCTTCAACCCGTGGAGCTTCTGGGGATTGCGCAAAGGCCTTGGGCTGCGGCATCGCGCGTTCCCGCAGGGTGCGCGGCTGGTGAGTGTCGGCCGACTGCGCGACTGGCTCGAGCTGCTCGACTTCGAAGTGTGCGAGCTGCGCCGCTTCGGGCTCGGCTTTCCGTGGAACGCGCCGCACTCCGAAGGTCTCGGCAACGCGATCCAGCGCGCGTTCGACGCGCTCGCCGATTGTTATCTCGTCGTCGCCAAGAAGCGCGTGATCCCGATGACGCTGGTCGGACGTCGCTTGCGCGCGGCGGTTCCGGCCATCGTTCCCGCGCCGGCGACCGAAGCGCGGCGCGCGGCGCACGATCAAGCATGAAGGAAGTCGTGATCCACACCGATGGCGCGTGCCGGGGCAATCCGGGGCCGGGCGGCTGGGGCGCGGTGCTCGAGTTCAACGGTCGCGCAAAGTCGCTCAAGGGCGGCGAGACGCTGACGACCAACAACCGCATGGAGCTGATGGCCGCGATCCGCGCGCTCGAGACGCTGAAGGAGCCGTGCGCGGTGCAGCTCTACACCGACTCGAATTACCTTCGGCAGGGCATTCTCGAATGGCTGCGCGGCTGGAAAGCCAAGGGCTGGAAGACCGCCGACAAGAAGCCGGTGAAGAATCAGGATCTCTGGGAGCGACTCGACGTGGCGGCGGCGCGCCATCGCGTCGAGTGGCATTGGGTGAAAGGTCACTCAGGGCATCCCGGCAACGAAGCCGCGGACCGGCTCGCGAACGAAGCGATCGACGAGATGCAGAAGGCGGCATGAGCACGAATCCAGTCCGGCAGATCATCCTCGACACCGAGACGACGGGCCTCGAAGTCGCCGAAGGGCATCGCATCATCGAAGTCGGCTGCGTCGAGCTGCGCTCGCGCCGCGCGAGCGACAACACGTTCCATCGCTATCTCAATCCCGGTCGCGCGATCGATCGCGGCGCGCACGAGGTGCACGGCCTCACCGACCAGTTCCTCGCCGACAAGCCGCGCTTCGCGGACGTCGCGCTGGAGCTGCTCAATTTCATCCGCGGCGCCGAGCTCATCATTCACAACGCTGCGTTCGACGTGGAATTCCTGAACCAGGAGCTCGCGATTGCCGGGATCACCGAGCGCATCGAGCAGATCTGCACCGTCGTCGACACCGTGCAGATGGCGCGCCGGATGCATCCCGGTCAGCGCGTGAACCTCGACGCGCTGTGCCAGCGTTACAGCGTCGACAACTCGCGGCGCGATCTCCACGGCGCATTGCTCGACGCGCAGCTGCTCGCCGAGGTTTATCTGGCGATGACCAGCGGCCAGGACGCGCTCGCCTTCGGGCCGGCGCCGGGCGAGACCGTCGGCGAGACTGCTTCTGTGCTCGAGCCGCTCAAGCGCGGCGTGCTGCTCGTGGTGCGTGCGACGGCCGACGAGATCGCGGCGCACACCGAACGTCTTGCGCAGATGGCAAAGAAGTGCGGCAAACCGCTTTGGCTTGAGGAGCCCGCGCAGGCTGGCTGAACAAGTCCGGCGGGGGCGTTCGGCCGCCAGGGATGGCGGACGACGAGCCGGCCAGGGAAGGCTAGTTTGGGCGTCCCCCGGCGGACTTGTTCAGCCGAGCCTCACGCACGGACCACCGGCCTTCCGATGCTGAAGTACGAGAACCCGGTCTGCTTCATGAATCCCGGATCGAACAGGTTGCGGCCGTCGAAGATGATCGGCTGCTTCATGAGCGACTTCAGCTCGCGGAAATTCGGGCTCTGGAACATGCGCCACTCGGTGACGATCGCGAGCGCGTCGGCGCCTTTGGCTGCGGCTTCGGCCGACTCGGCGAACAGCACGTTCGGCTGACGCTCATAGAGGCGTCGCGCTTCTTCCATCGCGACCGGATCGTAGGCCTGCACGCGGCCGCCGTCGGCCAGCACGGCGTCGATGAGATTGCGACTCGGGGCTTCGCGCATGTCGTCGGTTTTGGGCTTGAATGACAGGCCCCACACGCCGATCGTCCTGCCCTTGAGATCGCCGAACTGCTTCTTGATCTTGGTGTAGAGCACGCTCTTCTGGTGCTTGTTCACGGCCTCGACGGCCTTGAGCAGCCCCGGCTCCATCCCGGTCTCCTGCGCGGTGCGCACGAGCGCCTGCACGTCTTTCGGGAAGCACGAGCCGCCGTAGCCGGCGCCCGGATAGATGAAGTGGAAGCCGATGCGCGGATCCGAGCCGATGCCGATGCGCACGCGCTCGATGTCGGTGCCGAGCTTCTCGGAAAGATTGGCGAGCTCGTTCATGAAGCTGATCTTGGTCGCGAGCATCGCGTTCGCGGCGTACTTGGTGAGCTCGGAAGAGCGCACGTCCATCACCAGCAGGCGATCGTGATTGCGATTGAACGGTGTGTAGAGCGCGCGCATCAGATCGGTCGCTTTCTGGCTGTTCGAGCCGACGACGACGCGATCGGGCTTGTTGAAGTCGTCGACCGCGGCGCCTTCCTTCAGGAATTCCGGATTGGAGACGACGTCGTACTCGACCGTGTGCTTGCGCTTGGCGAGCTCGTCCTTGATCGCCGCGTCGACTTTCTCCGCGGTGCCGACCGGCACGGTCGACTTGGTGACGACGACGCGGTATTCGCCGATGTTCTTGCCGATCGAGCGCGCGACCGTGAGCACGTGATGCAGATCGGCGGAGCCGTCTTCGGCCGGCGGCGTGCCGACCGCGATGAACTGGAAGAGACCGTGCTTGACGCCTTCGGCGGCATCGGTGGTGAAGCGCAGGCGGCCCGCTTCGAAGTTGCGCTTGACCAGATCCTCGAGGCCGGGCTCGTAGAAGGGCACGTGGCCCTTGCGCAGCTTGGCGACCTTGGCGGCGTCGATGTCGACGCAGAGCACCGCATTGCCGGCGTCAGCGAAGCAAGCAGCGGTGACCAGGCCGACATAGCCCGATCCGAAGATGGTGATTTCCACGCGAGGCCCCGGTGAAAGAGGGCGCTATTTTAGCTTTGTCGCCAGCGCCGTGATGACGGAGAAGTAGGGCGGCCTCGTCTCGCGCGAGCTGAGGCGGCAGTGCTCGACGCGCAGCCCGGCCGCCTCGATCAGCTTCGCGAGCGCGGTGTCGGTCACGCCGAGATTGACGTGATCGTACGCGCGCATGGTTTCCTTGTGCTTGTGAGCCGCGAGCGCCGCGATCACCAGCCGGCCTTCGGGTCGCAGCACGCGCGCGGCTTGCGCGAGCACGCGCTCGGGCTCGCGCGTGTAGGTGAGCGCGTGCATCAGGAACACCTGATCGAACGCGCCGTCGGCGAACGGCAGCTCGTGCATGTCGGCCTGACGATACGAAACGTGAGGCATTGCGTGCAGCCGAGCGCGGGCGGCTTCGAGAACCGCAGCGCTGACGTCGAGACAGGTCACGCTCTTCGCATGCTCGGCGATGAGCTCGGCGAGCACGCCGTCGCCGGAGCCGATGTCGAGGACATCGCCGAGCTCGAGCAAGCCGATCAGCGCTCGCGCGGTGGCTTCCCAGGTCCGGCCCGGCGAGTAATGGAGCTCCATGCGGCCGGCGACGGAATCGGCCCACGACTGCCCGTGCTTGCGCGCGCGGATGACGCCTTCGGCGCGCTCGGCGTCGAGTCGCACGCGACGATCGGACACCTGCGCCTTCAGCACCGTCCACAGCTCGGCGGCGACGCCGCTGCTGCTGAGATTGGCGGAGAACAGCGACGCGGCGCCGGCGCGCCGATCCTGCACGAGGCCAGCGCGCTTCAGGCGCGCGAGATGCGTCGATACACGGCTCTGCGCGAGATCGGTGACTTCGGTGAGCTCGGCGCTCGACAGCTCGAACGATTCGAGCAGGATCAGCAGGCGCAGGCGGGTCTCGTCCGCGAGGAGACGGCAGAGCTCCGTGCTCTGCTGAAGGGAGAGACTCACCCGCGGCTAGGCTTTAAGCCGGCGGCGCGCCGCCGGGCGGAGCCGCGGGCGGAGCTTCAGTGACCGCGGCCGGCGCGCTCGATTCGCCGGGCAGGATCGCCGCTTTCGCCTTGCTCGTCGCCATTGCGGCGCGCGACATCGCCTTCGATACCGATTCCGGCATCGGCGGCAGGTTGGCCTTCACTTGCTTCTGCACTTTGCGGACGCTGCGCTGCGCGGCCTTCACCTGCTTCTTGGCCTGCGATTGCGCCCTGCGCGCGGCTTTGCGGACTTCGGTGCGCGCCGTCTTCGCCGCCTTCCTGGCTTCGCGCACCATGCGCTTCGCATCCGCGCGGCCGCCCTTGAGCAGAGTGGTGAGACGCGCGCGCGTCGCGCCGAGCGCCGACAGCGTTTCCTTCGCGCTGTCGAGGACGCGGTCGAGCGTCGCTCGCAGCGCCTTGCGCTGCTTCTCGGCGCTCTTCAGCGCCGACTGCAATTCCTTGCGCAGCTTGTCGACGCGTCCCTTGGCTTTCTTGCGCGATGTGGAGCCCATGCCGTCCTCCCGATTTGTCCCGGAATTCCGGGGAAATTTTTCAAGTGCGGGCGAGTGTGGACCGCCCTTCGCGGACTGTCAAAAGCGTATTGCCGCGAGCGCGTTATGATTGCGCCTCTTCAAATTCCCCGGAGCAGACTTCCATGGCCGCAGCGCCCCTGTATCAAGGGCAATCGATCCGCGTTGGCAAGCTCGACGGTGGCATCGCCGAGCTGACGTTCGACCGGAAAGAGGACGCGATCAACAAGTTCGACCTGCGCACGCTCACCGAGCTCGGCGAGGCGACCGAGGCCATCAGGAAAGACGGTGGCATCAAGGGCCTGCTGGTCAGCTCCGCCAAGGACGTGTTCATCGTCGGCGCGGACATCACGGAGTTCGGCAAGAACTTCCAGCAGAGCGAAGAAGAGATCGTGAAGTGGGCGCTGCAGGCGAACCAGATCTTCAACGGCGTCGAAGACCTGCCGATGCCGTCGGTGACCGCGATCAACGGCGTGGCGCTCGGCGGCGGCTTCGAGATGGCGCTGTCGACCGACTATCGCGTGATCTCGACGAGCGGCCAGATCGGCTTCCCCGAGGTGAAGCTCGGCATCTATCCGGGATTCGGCGGAACCGTGCGCTTCCCGCGGCTGGTCGGCGCCGACAACGCGATCGAAGCGATCGCCGGCGGTGATCCGCTCAAGCCCGACGCGGCGCTGAAGGTGCACGCCGTCGACGCGGTCGTGGCTCCGGACAAATTGAAGGACGCGGCGCTGAAGCTGCTCGCGCAGGCGATCGAAGGCAAGTACGACTGGCAGGCGCGCCGCGCGCAGAAGAAAGGGCCGCTCAAGCTCTCGCAGATGGAATCGATGATGGTGTTCGAGACCGCCAAGGGCTTCATCGCCGGCAAGGCGGGCAAGGCGTATCCGGCGCCGCTCGAAGCGGTGAAGTCGATCCAGAAAGCCTCGACCAAGGGCCGCGACGATGCTTTGAAAATCGAAGCAGCGGGGTTCGCGAAGGTGGCGAAGACGACGGTCGCCGACGCGCTCATCGGCCTCTTCCTGAACGACCAGTTCCTGAAGAAAAAGGCGAAGGGTCAGGCGAAGAGCGCGACCAAGCCGGTGAAGCAGGCCGCCGTGCTCGGCGCCGGCATCATGGGCGGCGGCATCGCGTATCAGTCGGCGGTGAAGGGCACGCCGATCATCATGAAGGACATCAAGGAGGAGCAGCTCGAGCTCGGCATGTCCGAGGCGAACAAGCTGCTTTCCAAGCAGGTCGAGCGCGGCAAGCTCACCGCCGAGAAGATGGGCGCGACGCTCGCCGAGATCCGTCCGACCCTGAACTACGGCGACTTCGGCAACGTCGACGTGGTCGTCGAAGCCGTGGTCGAGAATCCGAAGGTCAAGAAGGCCGTGCTCGCGGAAGTCGAGAAGATCGTCAAGCCCGACACCATCATCGCGACCAACACGTCGTCGATCTCGATCGATCTCCTCAGCGAAGCCGTCGAGCGCAAGCAGAACTTCCTCGGCATGCACTTCTTCAACCCGGTGCATCGCATGCCGCTGGTCGAGGTGATCTACGGCAAGGACACCGGCAAGGCCGCGATCGGCGCGATCGTCGCTTACGCGAGCGCGATGGGGAAGACGCCCATCGTCGTGAAGAACTGTCCGGGCTTCCTCGTCAACCGCATCCTGTTCCCGTACTTCGGCGGCTTCCTCGCGCTGATCCGCGACGGTGCGGACTTCGTCAAGGTCGACAAGGTCATGGAGGACTTCGGCTGGCCGATGGGTCCGGCGTACCTCCAGGACGTCGTCGGCATGGACACGTCGCATCACGTCGGCGACGTGCTTGCGGAAGGCTATCCCGATCGCATGAGCAACAAGCTGTTCAAGTCGGCGCTCGACGTGATGTACGAGAACAAGCGCTTCGGCCAGAAGAACGGCATGGGCTTCTACAAGTACGAGACCGATCCGAAGGGCAAGCCGAAGAAGCTCGCCGATCCGAAGTCCTACGAGCTGATCAAGACCGTGCAGCCGAACGGGCAGAAGGAGTTCAGCGAGGAGGAGATCGTCGACCGCCACATGCTGCCGATGATCATCGAGACCGTGCGCTGCCTCGACGAGAAGATCGTCGAGTCGCCGCAGGAAGCCGACATGGGCCTGATCATGGGCATCGGCTTCCCGCCATTCCGCGGCGGCGCGCTCAAGTACGCCGACACGATCGGCATGAAGACGATCCTCGAGAAGGCCGAGAAGTACAAGTCGCTCGGCAAGCTCTATGAGCCCACGGAGTCCATGAAGAAGATGGCCGCCGAAGGCAAGACGTTCTATACGAAGTAAGCATCGGAGAACTCAAATGACTGACGTAGTGATTGTCGACGCCATCCGCACTCCGATGGGCCGCAGCAAGGCCGGCGTGTTCCGCAACGTGCGCGCGGAGGACCTGTCGGCGCATCTGATCAGGACCATCCTGAAGCGCAACGCTGCAGTGAAGCCCGGCGACGTCGAAGACGTGATCTGGGGCTGCGTGCAGCAGACGCTGGAGCAGGGCTTCAACATTGCGCGTAACGCCGCGCTGCTCGCAGGCCTGCCGATCACGGTCGCCGGTCAGACCGTGAACCGCCTCTGCGGATCGTCGATGACGGCGATCCACGCGGCGGCCAGCGCGATCAACAGCGGCCAGGGCGACACCTACATCTGCGGCGGCGTCGAGCACATGGGCCACGTGCCGATGATGCACGGCGTCGACATCAATCCGGCGTTCTCGATCGTCGCGGCAAAAGCGTCGGGGATGATGGGTCTCACGGCGGAAATGCTCGCGACGATGTTCAACGTCTCGCGCAAGGCGCAGGACGAGTTCGCGCTCGCGTCGCATCAGAAGGCGATCGCTGCTTACAAGAGCGGTGCGAACAAGAACGAAGTCGCGCCGGTCGAGGGCCACGACGCGGACGGCGTGCCGATCCTGGTCGACTTCGACGAAGTCGCACGCGCCGACGCGAGCCTCGATGCGCTCGGCAGCCTGAAGCCGTCATTCAACCCGAAAGGCTCCGTCACGGCCGGCAACAGCTCGGCGATCTCCGACGGCGCGTCCTGTGTGCTCGTGATGTCCGCGGAGAAAGCGAAGGCGCTCGGCATCAAGCCGCTCGCGAAGATCCGCGCGATGGCGAGCGCCGGCTGCGATCCGGCGACGATGGGTCGCGGCCCGGTGCCGGCGACGCAGAAGGCATTGAAGCGCGCTTGCCTGGAGCTCAAGAACATCGACTACTTCGAGCTCAACGAAGCGTTCGCGGCGCAGTCACTCGCGGTGCTGACCGAGATGAAGCTGCTCGATCGCATGGATCGGATCAATCTCAAGGGCGGCGCGATCGCGCTCGGACATCCGCTCGGCTGCTCCGGCGCGCGCATCACGGGAACGCTCGCGCGGATCCTGAACGAGAAGGACGCTCAGTTCGGCGTCGCGACGATGTGCATCGGCATGGGGCAGGGCGTCGCCACGGTGCTGGAGCGCATGCACTAGCGCTCGCGCGCTCCGCTAGCCCGGCTTGGCGGCCCGTATCGCGGCATGGCCGCCGGTGTCGGTGAGGCTGACGCCGACGAACTGCCGCACGAACGTCGCGATGTCCTTGAGCGCGGCGCGCGACTCCCGGAGCATGCCGACGTGGAGCTGGAAGTCGTGCCACAGGCCGTCGAAGCGGCGCAGCTCGACCTCGACGCCGGCCTGCTTCGCGCGCTGCGCGAGACGAGTCGAATCCGAGAGCACGATCTCTTCGCTGCCGACCTGGATCAGCATCGGCGGCAATCCACTGAGTTCCGCGTAGATCGGCGAGCACAGCGGATGATCCGCCGGCAGGTCGCCCAGATAGTCGCGAGCCCATCGCTTCAAGCCTGCAGGCGACAACATGGGATCGCGATCCGCGAGCGCCGTGAGCGTGTCGCCGCGGCAGGCGAGATCGACCCAGGGCGAGATCAGCGCGAGCGCGGCAGGCAGGCGCTCGTGCTCGCTGCGCAGCGCGAGGCATAGCGCAAGCGTGAGTCCGGCGCCCGCGGAATCGCCGACAACGGCGATGCATTGCGGCAGGTAGCCGTCGGCGATCAGCCATCGATAGGCCGAAAGCGCGTCCTCGAGCGCCGCAGGATGCGGATGCTCGGGCGCAAGCCGATAGTCCGGCACATAGACCGGGATGCCGGCGGACTTGGCGAGCGTGCCGGTCAGGATGCGATACGCAGACGGTGAGCCGATGCAATAGCCGCCGCCGTGCAGATACAGGATCGCGTGCTTGACGCGCTGCAGCCGGCCGGTGACGAGATCGCCACGCACGCCGCCCATGTCGATGGTCTTGTAGCGCACGCCGGACGGCACCGGCGTGAGCGCACCGAAGCGTTGCAGCAACCGACGCTGCGCCGCGATGGGCCGGTCAGCGCTCAAGGCAGGCCTGAACACCCGGCGCAGAAAAGCCTTGAGGAGGGCTCTGATCACGAGTGCGTCAGGCCGTGACCGCGGCGGAGACCAGGGTGTAGGCGTCGAGCTGCGGGCGCTTGAGGCGCCGCCCGTACTCGGTCATGTAGCCGACCCAGTTGTTGGTGTTGCGGCCGTTGGTGAGATACCAGCTATGGCAGCCGGCGACGTAGGCGAGCGACTGGCTGCGTTCATCGAGCTCGCGCTTGAACGCGTTCTCGGCGTCGGCGCGAACGTCCATGTAGCGCAGCCCGCGGTCGCGCAGGATCTCCACGCAGCGCGCGATGTAGCGCTGCTGTCGCTCCAGCATGAAGATGATGGTGCCGATGCCGAGGTTGGTGTTCGGCCCGTAGAGCACGAAGAAATTCGGGAAGCCCGACACGGTCATGCCGAGGTACGCCTGGGCGCCGTCCTTCCAGCGCTGCGACAGCAGCGCGCCTTTCAGGCCCTTGAAGTCCATGGGCGCGAGGAATTGCGTCGCGGTGAAGCCGGTGCCGTAGACGATCGCGTCGACCTCGCGATGCTGGCCGTCGGCGGTGACGACGCCGGTCTCGGTGATCTCGGTGATCGGCTCGGTGACCAGCTCGACGTTGTCTTTCGCGAGCGTGCGGTACCAGTCGTTGGAGAACAGCAGGCGCTTGCAGCCGACGGGGAAATCCGGCGTGAGCTTGCGCCGCAGCTCCGGGTCCTTCACCTGCAGCTTGAGCAGGAGCTTCGCGAGCGTCTCGGCGAACCATTTCGACAGCCACTGGATCATCGACTTCTTCTGCACCACCGACGCGACGAACTCCGCGTACCAGAAGATGCGCAGCCGATCGAGCGTGTGCGTCCACGGCCAATGCTTCAGCAGCCATTTCTCGACGCGCGTGTACTCGCGATCGAATTTCGGCACGCACCACGCGGGCGAGCGCTGGAACACGTAGAGCCTGTCGGTCTGCTGTGCGATCTCCGGCACGTACTGGATCGCGCTGGGGCCGGTGCCGATCGAGGCGACGGTCTTGCCGAAGAACTCGAAGTCGTGATTCCAGTTCGCGGAATGGAACTGCACGCCCTTGAACTTCTCGATGCCCTCGACCGGCGGGAACGACGGCCGGTGCAGCTGGCCGACCGCGCTGATCAGGACGTGCGCCTCGAAGCTGGTCTCGTCGGAGAACCAGATCGTCCAGACGCCGCGCGCCTCGTCGAACTCGGCGCCGAGCACTTCGCGGCCGAAGCGGATCTTGCCGAGGATCCCGTACTTCTTAGCGACCATGTGCTGATACGCGAAGATGTCCTTCTGCGGGCCGTACGCGCGCGACCACGGATAGTGCGGCTCGAACGAGAACGAATACAGATGCGACGGCACGTCGCAGGCCGCACCCGGATAAGTGTTCTCGCGCCAGACGCCGCCGAGGTCCTGCGCTTTCTCGAAGATGGTGAAATTGTTGAGGCCCGCCTGCTTCAGGTAATACCCCATGCCGAGCCCGGCGAAGCCGGCGCCGATGATGGCGATGGTCGGCTGCGGACGCTGCTCGGCGGCGGTCATGGCGCTCGGCAAATCAGGCGAAGCGCGCGAAGTCCGGCTGGCGCTTCTGCGCGAACGCTTGGAGGGCTTCCAGCGCCTCGGGCTCGCGCAGCATCGGCACGAAATGCTGGGCTTCGAGCGGGATCGCCTCGGCGACGACGTCGGCGCGCCAGCGCTTGAGCAGCGACTTGGTGACGCGCGTGGCTTTCGGCGGCAGCTTGGCGATCGCGAGCGCGTGCTTGCGCGCGATCGCTTCGACTTCCGCGTTCGGCGCGAGCGCGTTGACCAGTCCGTACTCGCGCGCCTTGGCCGCGTCGAACGGCCCGGTGAACAGAAGCTCGAACGCGCGCGCATGGCCCATCAGTCGCGGCAGGATGTAGGTCGACGCGAATTCAGGACAGATGCCGAGGCTCACGAACGGCATGTGCAGGCGCGTCTGCTCGCCGGCGTAGACGAGATCACAGTGCAGCAGCATGGTCACGCCGATGCCGACCGCCACGCCGCTGATCGCCGCGATCACCGGCTTCTCGATCTTCGACAGCGCGTCCATGAACTGGCCGACGGGATTCTCGGTGCCGCTGATGGGGGCGTTGAGGAAATCCATCACGTCGTTGCCGGCACAGAAGGAATCGGGATGCCCCGCGAGCAGCACGCAGCGCACGGCGGAATCGGCCTGGGCGCTCTTGAGCGCCTGCGCGGCGCCGCTGTACATGGCCTGGGTCAGCGCGTTCTTCTTCTCGGGCCGATTGAAGCGGATGGTGAGGACGCGATCCTGCGTCTCGGTGACGACTTGCGACATGCGTGCTCCGGGTGGGTATTCGGTCGTTTTGCCGGCGCGCGCCGCTTTGCATCCGCGGGGTCATCGCGGACAATTGCGGGCCCTCCGGCTTGGTGAAGCAAAGTCTAAACCATGAGAACTCTCCTGCCGCTCCTATTGATTCCTGGCGCAATCGCATGGGCCAAGCCGGGCGAGGACACACTGGCCAAAGTGCGCGAGGCGGCGCTGCAAAGCGACTTTGCCTGGCGGCAGCTCGCGACCCTGACTGACGAAATTGGTCCACGACTGACAGGATCGGCACAAGCTGACGCCGCCGTGACGCGCCTCGCCGAAGCGATGAAGCGCGAGGGCTTCAGGGTGACGTTGCAGCCTGCGTGGGTCCCGCACTGGGTGCGCGGCGACGAGCGCGCGACGCTCGTCGATTTCCCCGGGCGCACCGACGGCCTCACGCAGCGATTGGCGCTGACAGCGCTCGGCGGCTCGATCGCGACGCCTGCCGAGGGCATCAGAGCCGACGTGCTGGTCGTGCACAGCTACGACGAGCTCGACGCGCGCAAGGCCGATGCGAAGGGGAAGATCGTGTTGTTCGAAGTGCGCTTCGACCAGCTCGCGGCGGACAACGGGCACGCGATGGAAGCGTACGGCGCTGCGGTCGACTATCGAACCAATGGCGCGAGCGCCGCGGCGAAAGTCGGCGCAGTTGCAGAGCTGGTGCGCTCTGTCGGCGGCGCGGACTATCGACTGCCGCACACCGGCGCGATGCGCTATGCCGACGACGCTCCGAAAATTCCGACGGCTGCGCTCTCCGCCGAAGATGCGGACCTGGTCGATCGTCTCGCGCAGAAGGGACGCGTGACGATGCAGCTCACGCTGACTCCGCAGTCCCTCGAGCCGGTGCAGAGCCACAACCTCATCGTCGATCTGCCGGGCAGCGAGAAGCCGGATGAGATCGTGCTGCTCTCGGGCCACCTCGACTCCTGGGACCTCGGCACCGGCGCGATCGATGACGGCGTCGGCGTCGCGGGCGCGCTCGGCGCGATCCAGACGATCAAAGCGCTCAAGCTCAAGCCCAAGCGCACGCTGCGCGCTGTCGCGTGGATGAACGAGGAGAACGGATTGTGTGGTGCGCTCGCGTACGCGCAGGCAACGCCGGATGCGCTGCGCACGCATCACGCGGTCGTGGAAAGCGACAGCGGGGCCGGGCGGCCGCTCGGCATCTATGCGCACGTCGCGCCGTCGGTGGTCGCGACCCTGAAGCCGCTGCTGACGGCGCTGAAGGCGATCGACGCGGCGATCGTCTCGCGGCGCGACGATGAAGTCGGCGCCGACGTCGGCCAGCTCGAGCAGCAGGGCGTTCCGGGATTCGCGCCGATGGTCGACACGCGGCGCTACTTCCACTACCACCACACCGCAGCCGACACGCTCGACAAAGTCGATCCGGCCGACCTCAAGCGCCACGTCGCGCTGCAGGCCATGCTCGCCTGGTGGTTATCGGAGCAGCCGGAAATGCTGCCGCGCAATGCAGCGGCGGATGTGAAGGACCGCTTCCAGCCGCATTGTCCAAAACCGTAGTCGCTGCCAAGCGGATTGAGCGACGCAACGTCGTCGCTCGAATCCGCATCGCCGAGGTGACTAGAACAAATCCGCTTTATTGTTCTTGGGCGGTGGCGCGGCCGGATCGCGCGATGCGATCCAGTCGCCGGTGATCATCTGCTCGTACGACATGCCCGGTCCGACCATCGGATAGACCGACGCCATCGGATCGATCACCACTTCGAGGAACGCGGGGCCCTTGAAGTCGATGAACTCCTTGATCACCTTCGCGAGGTCCGCTTTCTTGTCGAGCCGTCGCGCAAATTTGTAGCCATCGGCCTCGGCGGCTTTGACGAAGTCCTTGCGATGAAGCGACTTGTCGGAGCCCGCATAGCGCGAGTCGAAGAACAGTCGCTGCCATTGCTTCACCATGCCGTCGCCGAAATTGTTCAGCACGACGATCTTCACCGGCAGGTTGTAGGTGGTGACCGTCTCGAGCTCGCCGAGATTCATGCGGATCGAGGCGTCGCCGTCGATGTCGATCACCGTTTTCTTCGGGCACGCGAACTGCGCGCCGATCGCCGCCGGCAGGCCGAAGCCCATCGTGCCCATCGAGCCCGACGTCAGCCACAGGCGCGGCTGCTTGAAATCGAAGTACTGCGCAGCCCACATCTGATGCTGGCCGACGCCGGTGGCGACGATCGCCTCGCCCCTGGTGATCTTGTTGATCTCCTCGATCACCGCGTGCGGCTGGATCGCGTCGCCGCCGCGCTCGTAGTTCAGCGCGAACTTCTTCTTCAGATCGGCGATGTGCTGATGCCACTCGGCGAGATCGAGCTTCACGTTGCGACGCGCGCCGAGCTCGCGCAGCGCGTGGAGCGCCTGATTGAGCTCGCCGACGTGCGACCAGTGCACGCGCTTGACCTTGTTGATCTCCGAAGGATCGACGTCGAGATGCGCGATCCACTTCGCGCCGCGCGCGAACTTGCCGGGAACGCCGGCCACGCGATCGTCGAAGCGCGCGCCGATCGCGATCAGGAAATCGCAATCGTCGGTCGCGTAATTCGCGAACGCCGTGCCGTGCATGCCGAGCATGTGCAGCGAGCGCGGAGCCGTCGTGTCGTAGGCGCCGATGCCCATCAACGTCGTCGTGACCGGGATGCCGAACGCGTCGGCGAACGCGCGCACCGCGTCGGACGCATGACCGTTGATCACGCCGCCACCGGCGTAGATGAGCGGACGCTTCGACTGCGACAGCATCTCGAAGAACTTAGCGGCCTCGGCGTCGCCCAGGCGGTTGTCGTAGACCTGCTTCAGGCGCGCGCGATAGCCGGGGATCGGCAACGAGCCTTCGCCCCTGAACGCGCCGCTCCAGTTCTGCACGTCCTTCGGGATGTCGACTACGACAGGTCCGGGTCGGCCGGTGCGCGCGATCTCGAACGCGGCGCGCACGGTCGACTCGAGCTT